>NZ_JBEZNW010000035.1:0-78879 GCF_040653355.1 Streptomyces sp. NPDC047971
CTACACCCACCACACCCCCCCCTATCCCCCCCCCTCCTATCTGTTTTTTCTTCCCCGGTCAAACCCCCGCCGGGGGGGCCCCCCCCCGGCCCCCCCCCCCCCCCACCCCCTGTGAAGGGCGAGACGTTGAGAATGTCGAATGCGATGGCCGGCGGGCGAGGAATCGGGATCTACGGTGTGTGTGCCCTGCTGCTCGCCACGACGGCCTGTGGGCTCTCCGGTACGGAGAAAACGCCCCACGTGACCGAAGATCAAATGATCGGCCGCTGGGTCGGCGATTGCGGAGCCGTCGTCGAGGTGAAGAAGGACCACACGTTCACGGCCAAGGACTTCCCCGTCGCCTTCGACGGGGTCGGGACCAAGCCGCGGCTGGCCACGGGCAGTGGGGACTGGCGCCTGGCCCGTGCCATCAAGGACGTACGACCGCAACAGCTGGTCCTGAATCTGCGGGACGCCTCGCACGACCTGCCGGTCCGCGGTGATGAGGACAAACTGGTCCTGCGTTGGCAGGTCGGGGATCCCGACTACGCCCACGACTGTGACTTCGTCGCGGATCCGGCCTGATACGCGTACGGGAGAGCCCCGCCGAGTCGCTCGGCGGGGCTCTCCCTTTTTCCGGCCCGGCGGGCCGTTCTCTCTTTCATGGGCCGTCGCGTCAGCCCGTCTTGACCCAGTCGCCGCAGCCCGACGTCTTGAAGTAGGCGTCCGACTTCGAGACCTTCACGATCGCCGTGCCCGACACGTTGTTGTTCGCCAGGATCGAGTCCGTGCCGTGGCTCGCGTCCTTCGCCCGCTCCCAGTAGCAGCTGTCGTCCGTGTTGCCCGTCGACTTGTACGTGCCCGGGGCGATGTCGAGTCCCACCTTGTACATGCCGCCGTCGCCCTTGGGGGCGGCCTTCGGGGAGCCGGTGGACTTCGCGTCCACGGCCTCCCACTCCTTGCAGCCCGAGGACTTGAAGAGCTTGTCCGAGGGCTTCACCTCCACATAGCTCGTGCCCGTGACGTTGTCGTTGGCGAGGATCGAGTCGGTGTCGCCCGACGAGTCCTTGGCGCGCTCCCAGTAGCACATGGCGTCCTCGTTCCCGCTCGTGCGGTAGAGGCCCGGCTTCACGTCCTTGCCGACCTCGAAGTCGCCGTCGCCCGCGATCGTGACGGCCTTCTTCTCCGCCGGCGCCTTGCTGTCGCCGCCCTGCTTGGCCGGCTGTTCCTGCGCGGCCGAGCCCTTCGACGTCGAGGTGTCGCCGCCCTCGCACCCGGTGGCTCCGATCGCGACGAGCGCGACGATCGCGGCGGTGGCGGTGAGGGTCTTGTGGCGGGCGAACCAGTTGTGCTGCTGCTGAGACATGGCTGTGGCACCTTCCGGGGCGCTGAGGGAACTCCGTTTGCGATGGGTCAATCACAGCAGAGCCTGTGAACCGAGTCAACACGGTTCACAGATTTTGAGTCGACTCACACTGTGAACCGGTGTCATCGGTATGCTCGATGTCCACGGACACACGAGGGGAGACGGTCAGGTGCCGGACGAGCACGCAGCAGAGGTCACCGCCGCCGGAATCGCCCGGCTCGCCGGCGTCGGCCGGGCCGCCGTCAGCAACTGGCGGCGCCGCCACGAGGACTTCCCCAAGCCCGTGGGGGGCACCGAGACCAGCCCCTCCTTCGCCCTCGCGGACGTCGAGCAGTGGCTGCGCGACCAGGGGAAGCTCGTCGAGGTCCCGCTCCGCGAGCGCGTCTGGCAGCAGCTCGCCGCCCACCCGGCCGGGACCGTCACCGCCCTCGTCCACACGGGGTGCGCGCTGCTGCTCGTGCGGGACCGGCCCACCGGCCTGCTCGATGCCACCGGACTCTCCGACGAGCGCCTGGCGGACGTCCTGCCGTCCGCGCTCGAAGAGCTCCTGACCGCCCGCTTCGGGCTCGACCGCGCCGTGCGGACCCCCACGCCCGGCGAACTCGCCCCCTCCGTGCCCCTGATGCGCGGGGCCGCCGAACTCGCCGGCGAGCTCGGCGCACGCCAGACCTTCGAGTTCCTCCTCGGCCGCCACCTCGACGCCAACCCGCGTCAGTACACGCTCACCCCGCCCGGCCTGGCCGAACTGATGGCCACGCTGGCCGCGGAAGCGGGCGGCACCGGCCCCGCGCACACCGTCCTCGACCCCGCCTCCGGCACCGGTGGGCTGCTCCGCGCCGTCCCCCGCCCCACCGCGCTCTACGCACAGGACGCCGACCCCGAACTCGCGGCCCTCACCGCCCTGCGCCTCGCCCTCCACGGCGACGCCGACATCCGCTCCGCCGCCGCCGACACCCTGCGGGCCGACGCCTTCCCCACGCTCTCGGCCGACGCCGTCCTGTGCCACCCCCCGTTCAACGAACGCGGCTGGGGCCACGACGAACTCGCCTACGACCCCCGCTGGGAGTACGGCTTCCCGGCCCGCACCGAGTCCGAGCTCGCCTGGGTCCAGCACGCGCTCGCCCGGCTCCGCGACGGCGGCACCGCCGTCCTGCTCATGCCCCCCGCCGTCGCCTCCCGCCGCTCGGGCCGCCGCATCCGCGCCGACCTGCTGCGCCGCGGGGCCCTGCGCGCCGTGATCGCCCTGCCGGCCGGCGCCGCACCCCCGTACGGCATCCCCCTGCACCTGTGGGTGCTGAACCGCCCCGGCCGCGACCACCGGCCCGCTCCCGAACTGCTCCTCGTCGACACCACCTCCCTCGTGCCGGACGGCGGGCGGGACAAGCTGCCCTGGCAGACCGTGCAGGGGGCGGTGCTGGACGCCTGGGGCGGCCGGCACGACCCCGGAGTCAGCCGCTCCGTCCCCGTCATCGAACTCCTCGACGACGACGTCGACCTCGCCCCCGCCCGCCACCTCGCGGGCCCCGCCGCCGGCGGTACCGCCGCCGAACTCGAAGCCGTCCGCGCGCGTCTCGACGAGACCCTGCGCCGCACCCTGAGCCTTGCCCCCACCCCGGCCGCCCCCGCCAGGTCGGCGGCCCGCACCCTCACCACGGTCGGCGAACTCGCCCGCGCCGGAGCCCTCCAGCTCCGGTCCGGCGGCGCCGGCACCTCCGCGGCCGGTGGCCCCGTCCTCACCGAGCACGACGTCCTCTCCGGAGCCGCGCCCTCCGGGACGCTCCCCGACGGACCGGCCGAGGAGCCCGTCCTCGTCGAGGAGGGCGACGTGGTCGTCCCCGTCCTCGGCGGAGGCTCCGTCGCCCGGGTCGTCGACGCCGCCACCGCCGGCGCCGCCCTCGGCCGCAACCTCCAGCTCCTGCGCCCCGATCCGGCCGCCGTCGACCCGTGGTTCCTCGCCGGCTTCCTGCGCGGCACCGCGAACAACCGGCAGGCCAGCAGCTTCGCCTCCACCGCCACCCGCCTCGACGTCCGCCGCCTCCAACTGCCCCGGCTGCCCCTCACCGAGCAGCGGCGATACGGCGAACGCTTCCGCGCGCTCGGCGCGTTCGAGGACGCGCTGCGCCTGGCGGGCAGACTCGGCGGGCAGCTGGTGCAGGGGCTGTACGACGGACTCGCGGACGGGACGGTCCAGCCGGAGTGACGGCGTGATCCCACGGGTGGGCGGAAGGTGACGGCGCGGCAGTGACGGGTGCGACATCGCTTCCGTACAACCCTGGGCCGGGCACGGGCGTCGCCTTATACGCTCGTACTCCGCCTCGCCCCGTCTTCACCCGAGGAGCTGCACCATGCACGGTCACGCGCCCATGACGCCACCGCGCCCCGGCCCTTCGGGCGGCGCGATCGCCGTGCGTGTGATCATCTGCGTGCTGATCGTGCTCTCCTTCGGCTTCTTCGCGTGGATCGGGATGCTGCGGATCGCGATCATGCGACGCACCGCCAGGGACTGGGTGCTCTTCTGGGGACAGCTCGTGCTCAACGTCGCCTGTCTGTCCACGCTGGAGCAGCGCCTCGCCGACCACTGGATCTCGGACGTGGGCATGGCCGGACTGCTGGTGCAGATGGCCGCCGTGACGGCGTACTACCTCGTGGTCGACATCAGGCACCACCAGAGGCCGGCCACGCCCGTCCCCCCGGGGCCGTACGGAGGCGGCTACGGGTACGGGTATCCCGTGACGTCCACGACGGCGCCCCAGCAGCCGTACGGATCGGCCCCGTCGTACCCCGCGCCTCAGCCGTACGTCCCGCCCGGGGCGAACGCCGCCCAGGCCGCGCCCCCTGCCGACCGTCCCACGCCGTCCCGCGCCGACCAGGTCAGGGCCGAGCTGGACGAGCTCAGTGACCTCCTCCGCAAGGAGCCGAAGGACCCGCGAGAGGGCGGTCGGTGAACGGACGCGTCATCGGTGGCCGGTACGAACTCTCCACGGTCATCGGCCAGGGCGGCATGGGCCAGGTCTGGACGGCGTACGACGGGCGGCTCGACCGCCGCGTCGCCGTCAAGCTGCTCCGCCCCGCCACCATCACCGGGCCCGCCACCGCGGCGGAGGAGCTCCGGCGCCGCTTCGTGCGCGAGTGCCGGGTCACGGCCCAGGTCGACCACCCCGGCCTGGTCACCGTCCACGACGCCGGCAGCGACGGCGACGACCTCTACCTCGTCATGCAGTACCTCGACGGCGCGGACCTCTCCGACCATCTCGCCGAGCACGACCCGTACCCCTGGGAGTGGGCCGTCTCCGTCGCCGCGCAGCTGTGCGCGGTGCTCGCCGCCGTGCACGCGGTCCCGATCGTCCACCGCGACCTCAAGCCCCGCAACGTGATGGTGCGGCCCGACGGCACCGTGACCGTCCTCGACCTCGGCGTCGCCTCCGTCCTGGACACCGACACCACCCGCCTCACCCACACCGGTTCGCCGATCGGCAGCCCCGCCTACATGGCGCCCGAGCAGGCGATGGGCGGCGCTGTCGGCCCGTACACCGACCTGTACGCGCTCGGCATCCTGCTCCACGAACTCCTCAGCGGGAACGTGCCGTTCGCCGGCTCGACCGCGCTCGGCGTCCTGCACCGCCATCTCTATGAGCCCCCGCTCCCGGTCCGCCGGCTGCGCCCCGAGGTGCCGGAGGCCCTGGAGGCGCTGGTCCTGCGGCTGCTCGCCAAGGACCCCCAGCACCGCCCCTCCGGTGCGCACGAGGTGTACGAGGCGCTGCTGCCGCTGCTGCCCGCGCGCGGCGCCCCCGCCGGGCCGCTCGACCCGACGCGCCCCTTCCTGCGGCCGCACGCGCCGTGGCCCGACCGGGCGTCCGTCCCCCCGCAGCCGGTCGCGCCGCCGGTCGTCCGCCCCGATGTGGCCGCCACCGTCGACGAGGTCAAGCGGCTGCTCGGCGAGGGCTCCCTCACCCGGGCCGTCGACCTCCTCGGCTCGATCCTGCCGGCGGCCGCCGCCGAGCACGGCGAGCACTCGCCCGTCGTCCGCATCCTGCGCAAGCAGTACGCGACGACCCTCATGGACGACGGCCAGTACCGCCGCGCCCTGCCGGAGCTGCGCCGCCTCGCCGACGACCGGGCGGCCGAGGCGGGCCCCGCCGACCCGCAGACCCTGCAGTTCCGCTACGAGGCGGCGCAGTGTCTGGAACAGCTGGGGGAGACGGCGGCCGCGCTGGCGGAGTACCGGGCGCTCCTGCCGTTCCACGAACACGGCGCGGACCAGGCCCGGTTCTTCGACATCAGGCGGCGGATCGGGATGCTGCTCCTGGCGATGGGCGACCACACGGCGGGTCACCAGCAGCTCCAGGCGCTGCTGTACGACACGGAGCGGACATACGGCCCGTACCACGCGCTTCCGGCGGATCTGAGGCGGGCGCTGGCGCGTCAGCAGCAGATGGGCCGCTTCGCCTGACGGGGCGCCAGAATCACGAGTCCACAACTGATGGAGAAGTGGATCTTTTGTGTCCTTTTTGCGAGTTCCGTGCGATGTAGCGTTCGCGTCTGATCATGCTCACGTCCCCAAGGAAGCTTTCATGACGACGCCGCCCGCCACCCCGGACCAGCCGCTCGACGCCCCCGTCGAGCCGGCGAAGAAGAAGCGCAGCATAGGCAAGACGATCCTCAGCATCGTCGTGGCCATCGCGGCGGTCCTGTTCTGGAAGCTCGGCCTTCCGTACCTGACGGGCGAGGCGCCCGTGTCCGCCAAGGTCGGCGAGTGCGTGACGGTCACCGGTCCGGACAACGACCCCGAGGTCAACACCAAGCCGTGCGGCGAGAAGGTGCCCGACCTCTACAAGGTCGTGAAGGTCGTCGACGACACCTTCGACGTCGAGAAGTGCGGCGACGTCAGCGAGGTCGCGCTGGCGCAGCAGCTGGAGTCGTACAAGTTCGTGCTCTGCCTGAACCCCGTCAAGAACTGACGCCGGGCTCACGACGAAGGGCCGGACCCACGGGGGGTCCGGCCCTTCGGCATGTTCACCGCGGCTCGGCGAGCACCTCCGTCAGGGCGGAGACGCTGTGCTCACCGTGGCCGGCCTCGACGGCGCGCTCCAGGAGCTCGCGGAAGGGCCTGTGCCACCCCACGTCGAGCCCCGCCTCCCTCGCGAACTCCTCGTCGTGGTCGGCCCCGGCGAGGAACATGCCCACCGAGGAGGCCGGTTCGGCGTAGTCGCCGCTGTCGATCTCCTCGGCGAACCTGGGCAGTACGGAATTGATCATCTCGAACCACTTGACGCTGAACCGCACCATCGAGGCGGCGTCGAGCCCGCGGGCCCGCAGCGCGGCCGCGCCCTGGAAGAAGCCGACGAGCGCGGGCAGCAGCGTCCCGCCGACCGCCATCTCGTACAGGGCGGCGAGGTCCGGGTCCGCGCCGAGGTGGACGGTGTCGCCGCCCAGCACCCGCAGCGTCGCCTCGTACTCCTCGAAGACGGCCCGGTCGCCGCCGTAGTAGAGGAGCGTGGTCTCGGCGCCGACGGCGGCCGGCACGTTCTTGACGGCCCCGTCGAGGAACCGCGCTCCGTGCCCGCCCGCCCATGCCGCCATCCGGCGCGCCCCGGCGGGCGACCCGCTGTTGAGCGTCACCAGCGCCCGACCCTCCAGCACGTCGGCGGCCGGTTCGAGAGCGGCGACGGTGTCCTCGTACGTGGTCAGGCAGGCGATGACGAGTCCGCTCGCGGCGGTGGCCTCGCCCACCGTCCGCGCGTGCACGGCCCCCTGGGCGACGAGGGGTGCGGCCTTCGAGGCGGTGCGGTTCCACACGGTGGTCGGATGCCCGGCGCGGAGGAACGCGTCGGCGAGCGCGCTCCCCATCGAGCCCAGCCCGAGGACGGTCACGGGGACGGGACGGTGGCCTGACATGGGTGTGCTCCTGTCCGGAGGGGTGGTGGGATGTGATCCATGCTGCGGGGGCGGCGGCAGCCGGACAAGTACTTACAAATTTGTCAGTGGGACCCCCACCACGACACCCGACCGACGAGCCCACCCCGGAGGCCGCGTGACCACCCTTCAGCCCGAGACCGTCCCCACCGACCGGCTCGCCCTGCTCCCGCTCGCCGTCGAGCACGCCCAGGAGATGGCCGGCGTGCTCGGCGATCCCTCGCTCTACGGCTTCATCGGAGGCACCCCGCCCACCCCGCCGGCCCTGCGCGCCCGCTACGAGCGGCTCGTCGCCGGTTCGCCCGAGACCGGGGTCTCCTGGTGCAACTGGGTCGTCCGGCTCGGGGACGAGGGCCCTCTCGTCGGAACGGTGCAGGCGACCGTCGACGGCGGGGAGGCCGCCGAGATCGCCTGGATCGTGGGGACCCCGTGGCAGGGCCGCGGGATCGCCGTCGAGGCGGTGCGGGGACTCGTCGGATGGCTCACCGCGCGAGGGGTACGGAGCTTCGTCGCGCACATCCACCCCGACCACGCCGCCTCCGCCGCCGTCGCCTCCGCCGCCGGGCTCGCCCCCACCGGCGAGTGGCACGACGGCGAGATCCGCTGGCGGCTCCAGGCGCCGTCGGGCCCGCCGTCACTCAGCTGAGCGCCCCGGCCGACTGCTTGACCGCTCCGTGCTCGTGGGGGCCGTCGGCACCAGGGGCCGGGGTCCGCGTCCGTCGCCTCCAGACCGCCGGCGCCGCCGTCAGGAGCAGTGCCGCCGCCCCGGCGGCCAGGCCCGCCCGGAGCCCCGGCGGGCGGAAGTCACAGGTCACCGACGTCCGGCCGTCCGCCCTCGCCGCCACCAGACCGCCGTAGGAGTCGGCTTCGCGGCCGTCGCACGACCAGCCCGCGATGCGCGGGGCGGCGAGCACCAACGTCCCTTTCGTTCCCGGCCGGAGTTCCGCGCGGAAGCCGGAGTCGGTGATCCGGACCGAGAGGACCGAGGCCACCGTCCTCGCCCGCAGGCCCTCCACCGCCGCCGCCAGCCGCCCGCGGTCCAGACAGCCGACCTGGTGACCGCGGGTGCCGCCGCCCGCCAGGACCGGCCTCGTGCCCGCCGTCTCCTGGACGCCCAGCGAGGCGAGCGCGGCCCGCCACTTCGGCATGCCGCCCGCGAGCGGTACCGCCCGGCCGCCGGGTCCGAGCCGCGCGGTCCCTCGCATGTCGGGCGCCCAGAGAAAGACCTCGCTGCCCACCGGGCAGACCCCGTCGGAGGGCAGCGTGTACACGGAGGAGCCCAGCAGCAGCTCCTGGTTCCGGAACGGCGAGGACCCGTACCGAGGGGCGCCGGCACCCTCCGGGCGCGTCGTCACCAGCGGCAGCACGGCATCCGTCCGCACCACCCGGTCGTCCCGCCACCGGGCGCCGACCCCGAACAGCGCGTCCGTCACCGGGTTGTCGAGGCTCTGCAGATTGCGGCCGCGCGAGGTCCACCCGCCGCCGAGCGCGGCCAGCGTCCTCGTCAGCACGTCCGGGGTGTGGCTGCTGTAGTACGCGGCGCCCTGACCGCCCAGGAGCAGCGGCTCGTTGCCGGTGATGCGCGGACCGCCGGAGTCGGTGCGGTACTCCGGCCAGCCGTCCGCCCCGGCGAGCGCCGCCGTCCGCCGGTCCTGCTCCGCGCCCCAGGCCGGGTAGTCGTCGAGCCGCGACAGCCGCTCCCGGTCCGCGTACGCCGTCGTCGCGGCCGCCTGCCCCACGAGCGACCCGGCGAGGAGCACCGCCGCCACGACCCCGGACCGGCGCCGCCCCCTCACGGCCGGCCACAGCGCCCCGCCCGCCGTCGCGAGGCCGAGGACGAGCAGCGGGTACGTCCAGCCGGTCACCAGGTCGCTGACGCTCGCGCCCGCGGCGACCGCCGCCACCACGCCCGCTCCGCCGAGCAGTTCCCGCCGCCCCGGCCGGCCGTGGGAGAGGGCGAGCCAGGCGACGAGGACCAGCACGCCGCAGAGGACGAAGGTCTGCCGGTACGGACTGCCATTGGGCGTGGCGAAGACATGCCACACCAGATGGGTGGGCCCCCACTGCATCGACACGGCGACGGCGACGACGAACCCGGCCCAGACCAGACGGTCCCGCCTCGGCGCCTTCCGGTGGAGCGGCAGCGCCGCCGCGAGCAGCAGGGTTCCCGTGCCGAGGAACGCGGCGGGGGAGGAGAAGCTGTACGTCGCCGGAAGCAGCCGCGCGAGGAAGTCCGTCCAGTCCACCGGCTGGAACCGCCTGATCACGCCGGGGTACGCGAGCGTGGAGCCGAGGAAGACCGGTACGAGGACCGGCGCGGCGAGGCCGATCCCGAGCAGCACGGTCACCACCGCCCGCACCAGGACGCGGAGCCGGAGCTCGTGCGCCAGGACGAGACGGACCAGGAGCACCAGGGCGGCGCCGATCGTGGCCATGTACGCGGTGTAGAAGTTGGCGACCCAGCACAGGGCGACGACGGCCGGCCCGAGCAGCGGCCGACGTCCCTCCCGCACCCAGTCGCCGACCAGGCACAGCAGCGGGAAGGTGATCAGACCGTCCAGCCACATCGGGTTGTACGTGGCCTCCATGACGGACCAGCCGCACAGTCCGTACGAGGCGCCCAGGACCCCCGCCGCCCACCGGGGTCCGGGCCGCAGGCGCAGCAGCGCCACGGTCATGGCGGCGGCCGCGGCGGCCATCTTCAGGAGGGTGACGGCGTAGACCGCGTACTCGATGTCCGCGCGCGGGAAGAGAGCGACGAGGCAGGCGAACGGGCTGCCCAGATACGTCCCGAGGTCCGGCAGGAAGCTGGTGCCCCAGCCGGACTGCCAGTTGAGCAGCAGCCCTCCGTCGGCCCTGCCGTGCAGCAGGTCCCACAGACGGGCGTGGTACGGGACGAACTGGTTGGCCAGGTCGTTGACGCCGCGCCGCTCGGGTCCGAACGGAAAGGTGCGGGCGACGGCGTCCCCCGCGCAGACGGCGAGCGCGGTGAGGAACGCGGCGAGGCCGGCGGCACGGCCCACGGCCGGTGTCGTCTGATCAGGCATGGTGGTGCGAATATGCCAGTACGGAACGCGGAATTGTGTTCCCCCGGGGCCAGTTCACTCAATGGTCGCCTCGTCGTCATGTGTCGAATCGGCCGACGACATCCGGGTGGGTTGTCGTGGCCCGTGTGCTGCTCTCGATCGTGGTCCCGTGTTTCAACGAAGAAGAGATCATCGGTCGCTTTCACGACCATGTGACGGCCGAACTGTCCCGTTTCGACGGTGAATTCGAGCTGGTCTATGTGGACGACGGAAGCCACGACCGTACGCTCCCGCTCCTCGAGGAGATCGCCGCCGCCGACCCGCGCGCCCGCTACGTCTCCTTCAGCCGCAACTTCGGCAAGGAGGCCGCGATGCTGGCCGGCCTCCAGCACGCGCTGGGGGACGCCGTCGTCATCATGGACGCGGACCTCCAGCACCCGCCGGAGCTCGTGCACCGCATGGTCGGCCTGCACTCCGAGGGGTACGACCAGGTCATCGCCCGGCGCACCCGCAAGGGCGACCGGGTGACCCGCACCATGACCGCGCGCGCCTACTACTGGGCGATCAACCGGCTGGTGGACGTCGAGCTGGTGGACGGGGTCGGCGATTTCCGGCTGCTCTCCCGCCGGACCGTCGACGCGATCCTCGAACTCACCGAGTACAACCGCTTCTCCAAGGGTCTTTTCGCCTGGGTCGGATTCCGCACCACCACATTCGAGTACGAGAATGCGGTGCGCGAGGAGGGCCGCTCGAAATGGACCTTCGGAAAGCTGCTCAACTACGGACTCGACGGGCTGCTCTCCTTCAACAACAAGCCGCTCCGCGCCGCCGTGTACATGGGAATGATCCTGGTGTCGGTGGCCCTGGCGTACGCGGCGTGGATCGTCGGCGTCGCCCTGGTGAAGGGGGTGGACACGCCCGGGTATGTCACCCTGCTCGTCATCGTCACGGCGCTGGCCGGGGTCCAGATGGTGATGCTCGGGCTGGTCGGGGAGTACGTGGGCCGGATCTACTACGAGGTGAAGCGCCGCCCGCATTTCCTGGTCAAGGCCACGAACGCGGACGTTCCCGGGCCGATCGGGCCGGAGACCGCCACCACCCGAACACGTGAGTCGTTGATCGAGGCAGTCGCGTCGAAGTAGTGGCCCAGGCCACGGCGACTGCCTAACATCGATCACCGCAAGGTCGTTCAAACTGAGGCACGACCCACGCTGGGAGGCTCCTTTGCACCGCCGCACTGCGCTCTCCGTCTCCGCCGCGCTCCTCGCCGCGGCCCCGCTCCTCGCAGCCTGCGGAGGTGAGCCCCACCCAGGGGCGGCGGCGGTCGTCGGCGGCGAACGGATCGAGGTGTCCAGCCTCCAGGCGCAGGTGCGCGACGTACGGACCGCTCAGGAGGCGTCGCCGCAGTCGGCGCAGCTGATCCAGGCGACCGGCGACCTCAGCCGCGAGAAGCTCAACGTGATGATCTTCGACAAGGTCGTGGACAAGGTCGCCGCCGACAACGGGATCACCGCGTCCCGCGGGGAGATCCAGAAGGCGCGCGACGAGTTCACCCAGCAGAGCGGCGGCGAGACCCAGCTCGCCGCGATGCTGCTCCAGCAGCAGGGCGTCGCGCCCGACCAGATCGACACGGTCGTCCGCCGCACGGTCCTCATGAACAAGATCGCCGAGAAGCTCGGCATCGCGAACACCCCCGAGGGCCAGCAGAAGCTCACCGAGGTCTTCACCGCGGCGTCGAAGGAGCTCGACATCGACGTGAACCCGCGCTTCGGCGCCTGGGACGACAAGAAGATCCAGCTGGGCACGTACACCCCGTCCTGGGTACGCCCCATCACCCCCGACCCGGCCGCGGAAGCGGGTGCGTAGGGGGCGTCCGGCGCCGCGTAAGGTCGAAGGGTGAACGCTGAAGCACCCGTCGAGCCCGGCCGTATCGTCCTGCTCACCGCCAGCCACCGCGTGGCGCCCGGACTGCTGTCCTGGCCCGCGTGGCAGGCGCTGCACGGCGCCGACCGGGTCCTGTGCGGTGACGAGCACCACCCCCAGCTGCCGTACCTCCGCGAGGCGGGCGTCGCCGTCGAGCAGGCCCGCCCCGCCGCGCAGGAGCTGGTCGACGCCTGCGCCGGGGGACGGACCGTGGTGGTCCTGCCGTCCGGGGAGGGCGACCGGGCCCTGACGGACGGGCTCGCCCGGCTGGCCGGCTCCGGCCGCGTCACCATGCCCGACCTGGAGCTGCTGCCCGGCTCGTACGACCTGCCGGGTGCCCGCCTGCTCGACCTGGTGCAGGTCATGGACCGCATCCGCCGGGAGTGCCCGTGGTCCTCGCGGCAGACGCACAAGGGGCTCGCCAAGTACGGCATCGAGGAGGCGTACGAACTCGTCGAGGCGATCGAGGACGACGATCGCGACGCACTGCGCGAGGAGCTCGGGGACGTCCTCCTCCAGGTCGTCTTCCACGCCCGGATCGCCGAGGACGACGAGGAGGAGCCCTTCTCCGTCGACGACGTGGCGGGGGCGATCGTGGAGAAGCTGATCCACCGCCACCCGCACGTCTTCGGTGACGCGACCGCCGAGACCCCGGAGGAGGTCAAGGCGCACTGGCTGCGCACGAAGGCGATCGAGAAGCAGCGCGCGTCGGTCACCGACGGGGTGCCGCTCGGCCAGCCCGGGCTCGCGCTCGCCGCCAAGCTGGCGGGCCGGGTGCGCACGGCCGGCCTGGACGTGGACCTGCCGAAGGGGGAGGGCATCGGCTACGAACTGCTCGCCCTCGCCGCCCGCGCGGAGGCGTCCGGCGTCGACCCCGAGGCGGCGCTGCGAGCCGCCGCCCGCACCTACCGCGACACGATCCGCGCGGCCGAGGGCGTCCCGGCCGGCTGAGCTCCGCGCGGCCCGGGGCGGGGGCGGACCGCCGTCCTCCCGCCCCGCGGCCGGCGACCTTGTACCGTCTCAGGGTGAGCAAGCCCCCCGCCGAATCCCCCGCCCCCGAGCTCTTCACCTGGGAGTTCGCCACCGATCCGTACCCCGCCTACGCCTGGCTGCGCGAGCACGCGCCGGTCCATCGGGCGAAGCTGCCCAGCGGGGTCGAGGCATGGCTGGTGACGCGGTACGCGGACGCCCGGCAGGCGCTCGCCGACCAGCGGCTGTCGAAGAACCCGGCGCACCACGACGAGCCCGCGCACGCCAAGGGGAAGACGGGGATCCCCGGGGAGCGCAAGGCCGAGCTGATGACGCATCTGCTCAACATCGACCCGCCCGACCACACCCGGCTGCGGCGGCTGGTCTCGAAGGCGTTCACCCCGCGCCGGGTCGCGGAGTTCGCACCGCGGGTGCAGGAGCTGACGGACCGGCTGATCGACTCGTTCGCGGAGAAGGGCGAGGCGGACCTCATCCACGAGTTCGCGTTCCCGCTGCCCATCTACGCCATCTGCGATCTGCTCGGCGTCCCGCGCGAGGACCAGGACGACTTCCGGGACTGGGCCGGGATGATGATCCGGCACGGCGGAGGGCCGCGCGGCGGTGTGGCGCGGTCGGTCAAGAAGATGCGCGGCTATCTCGCGGAGCTGATCCACCGCAAGCGGCTCGACCCGGGCGACGATCTGATCTCGGGGCTCATCAGGGCGTCCGACCACGGCGAGCACCTCACCGAGAACGAGGCCGCAGCCATGGCCTTCATCCTTCTCTTCGCGGGCTTCGAGACCACGGTCAACCTGGTCGGCAACGGGGTCTACGCCCTGCTGCGCAACCCGGGCGAGCGCGAGCGGCTCCAGACCTCGCTCGCCGCGGGGGAGCGGGGGCTGCTCGAGACGGGTGTCGAGGAGCTGCTGCGGTACGACGGGCCGGTGGAGCTGGCGACCTGGCGGTACGCCATGGAGCCGCTGAGCATCGGAGGGCAGGAGATCCCGGCCGGCGACCCGGTCCTCGTCGTCCTCGCCGCCGCCGACCGTGACCCGGCCCGCTTCGACGGGCCGGACACCCTCGACCTCTCCCGGCGCGACAACCAGCACCTGGGGTACGGGCACGGCATCCACTACTGCATCGGCGCCCCGCTCGCCCGGTTGGAGGGACAGATCGCCCTCGCGACGCTCCTGACTCGCCTGCCGGACCTCCGACTTGCCGCCGATCCGGCCGATCTGCGGTGGCGCGGTGGGCTCATCATGCGTGGATTGCGCACGCTTCCGGTCGAGTTCACCCGAGTTGTGAACTGACGGATCGTCAAGACTGTGACTTTTACGTGATCTCCGCTGCATCGACTTGTTACTGACGTTCGAATGCCGCTACGTTCACCGTCATCTCAGCAGTCACGCGAAAGGCTCTCCGTATGCGCTCCGGGAACGGACGACACCGCAGACCCCGCCAGGCCCCCGCCATAGTCGTCGCCGCAGGCGTGACCGGATCCGCGCTGGCGCTGCCGCTGCTCGCCGCGGGTTCCGCCTCCGCCGCCGACGCCGCCACCTGGGACCGGGTGGCCGAGTGCGAGACGGGCGGCCTGTGGAGCGCACACTTCGGCAACGGTCTCTACGGCGGACTCCAGTTCACGCAGGAGACCTGGGAGGCGTACGGCGGTCTCGCCTACGCGTCCAGCGCGGATCTCGCCAGCCGGGCCCAGCAGATCGCGGTGGCCGACAAGGCGCTCGCGGCGGGCTCCACCCAGTGGGCCACCTGCGCCCCGATCGCCGGACTGAAGAACGACGGTGTCACGCCGGGCGTCGACCCGGGGCCGGCGGTCACCCCCGAGGAGCCCACGGGCCCCGTCGCGGAGTCGAACCGCACGGCGGGCCTTCCCGCCACCCCCGGGGCCACCGAGCCCGAGACCGCCACCCCCGGGACCACCCCGCCCGCGACGTCGGACCCGAGCGCCACCCCCGAGGCGGCCACCCCGCCCGCCACGCCGACGGCGCCGGGCACCGGCAAGCACCGCGGCGACGCGGCCGCGGAAGAGACGGGCAATCCGGGCAACGGCGACGAAAAGGGTCGACATGCCGCACCGACGGACACGGTGACTGACGCGCCGACAGGCGACGCGACGCCTGGTGACAATGTGCCCAACTCGGACAGTTCGGGTGAATCGAACGGCGAGGGTGCTGAGGGCATCGAGGGTGGTAAGGACGTTACGGACACCAAGGGCAGTTCGGACGAATACACCGTCCAGCCGGGCGACAACCTCACCGACATTGCACGGGAGAACGAACTCCCGGGCGGCTGGGGCGCCCTGTACGACGCCAACCGTTCGACCGTGGGTGCCGACCCCGACCACATCGTCCCTGGCCAGAGCCTCGATCTGACGGTCGATCTCCTCCCGGCGAAGGGGTAGTTCAGGGTCGTATGTCCGGTTCTGTGCAACTGAGACATGGGTCTCTTTGTCTTAACTGGCATATCGCGTCCGCAAAGTTTGCTTCCGTCACCTCTCACCTGCGTAAACACCCTTCGCCCTGAAGTGGGTACGGGCGATATTTCCCCCTTGGGCGTCTTTGAACTTCGGAGGGGTGTGTGTCTACGGTCAGCACCGCTCGCCACCGCGGGCTCCGTCGACCGAAACGCCGAATCCTGCCGTCGGCCGACGGGACAGTCGTCGCGTCATGCGCCGAAGGCAGGAGCGGGGGACCCAAGGTAAGTGCCGCCCCCGGCCGTTGAGACAGGCGGCCGAGGAGCGGCTCGGGGTGAAGCCGCGCGCTGGGTCGCGCGGCCGGGCAACTCACATGGCCCGAACCCGACAGCTCACCTCGCAGGCGTCGGTGAGGAGATTCCCCATGCTGTTTTCCGCCAAGGGCAAACACCGTCGCGCCGCCAAGGCCACCCGCGCCGTCGCCCTCGCCGGCATCGCCGGTGTCGCCGTGGCCGCGCCGCTGATGACCGCCGGTTCCGCCTCGGCGGCGACCGCCTCCGAGTGGGACGTCGTCGCCCAGTGCGAGTCCGGCGGCGACTGGGCCATCAACACCGGCAACGGCTACTACGGCGGCCTGCAGTTCTCCGCCTCCACCTGGGCCGCCTTCGGTGGTACCGCGTTCGCCGCCACCGCCGACCAGGCCACGAAGTCGCAGCAGATCCAGATCGCCGAGAAGGTCCTGGCCGGCCAGGGCAAGGGTGCCTGGCCGAGCTGTGGCGTGGGCCTCTCCAGCGCCGCCTACACGGGTGCCGCGGAGGCCGCGCCGGCCAAGGCCGCCCCGGCCAAGCCCGCGCCGGCCAAGGCCGCCCCGGCCAAGCCCGAGCGCAAGGCCGAGCAGCCGACGACCCGCAGCGAGCAGCGGACCGCGCCGAAGGCCACCGTCACCACCCCCACCGGCAAGAAGGTCGCGAAGGGTGACGGCGAGTACAAGGTCGTCGCCGGCGACACCCTGAGCAAGATCGCCGCCGCCCAGAACGTCGAGGGTGGCTGGAAGAAGCTCTTCGAGCTGAACAAGGACGTCGTCGAGGACGCCGACCTGATCCACCCGGGCCAGCAGCTTCACCTGAAGTGAGCCCGGCGGTTCGCGTGAGTCCGGCGGCTCACGCGGCCCCTCCGACCCTCCCGCGGTGACCACCCCGGCCCGGCACACCCTCCCCCGTGTGTTCCGGGCCGGGGTTCCGCGTTCCCGGACTCCTTGCCGGGTCCCCGTCGTCCTTCCGGGGGCGCTCCCCGTCGTTACTCGTGAGTAGGTCTGGGGTGTTTTGCCCCGGGATACCTGCCCTCGGGTCCTTTTTCGTCCCAGGGGGCGGGCGCCGGGCAGGCCCGGGCCCCGGAGCCGGTTAGGCTCTTGGCGCAAGGCCAAAGCGACCCTGCACAGCAAGCGTCACAACCAGCGTCACATCCCAGAAGGAGATGCTCGTGCCGTCCATCGACGTCGTCGTAGCCCGGGAAATCCTGGACTCCCGAGGCAACCCCACGGTCGAGGTCGAGGTCGGCCTCGACGACGGCAGCACCGGTCGTGCTGCTGTTCCGTCCGGCGCCTCCACCGGTGCCTTCGAGGCCATTGAGCTCCGCGACGGAGACAAGAACCGCTACCAGGGCAAGGGCGTCGAGAAGGCCGTCCTCGCCGTGATCGAGCAGATCGGCCCGGAGCTCGTCGGCTACGACGCCACCGAGCAGCGCCTGATCGACCAGGCCATGTTCGACCTGGACGCCACCGACAACAAGGCATCGCTCGGCGCCAACGCCATCCTCGGCGTCTCCCTCGCCGTCGCGCACGCCGCGTCCGAGGCCTCCGACCTCCCGCTCTTCCGCTACCTCGGCGGCCCGAACGCGCACCTGCTGCCCGTTCCGATGATGAACATCCTGAACGGCGGCTCGCACGCCGACTCCAACGTGGACATCCAGGAGTTCATGATCGCGCCGATCGGCGCGGAGTCCTTCTCCGAGGCCCTGCGCTGGGGCACCGAGGTCTACCACACCCTCAAGGCCGTCCTGAAGACCAAGGGCCTGTCCACCGGCCTCGGCGACGAGGGCGGCTTCGCCCCGAACCTGGACTCCAACCGCGAGGCGCTCGACCTCATCCTGGAGGCCATCAAGCAGGCCGGTTACGTCCCGGGCAAGGACATCGCCCTGGCGCTCGACGTCGCCGCGTCCGAGTTCTACAAGGACGGCTCGTACGAGTTCGAGGGCAAGTCCCGCTCGGCCGCCGAGATGACCGAGTACTACGAGGAGCTCGTCGCCGCGTACCCGCTGGTCTCCATCGAGGACCCGCTGTTCGAGGACGACTGGGCCGGCTGGAAGGTCCTCACCGACAAGCTGGGCACCAAGGTCCAGATCGTCGGCGACGACCTGTTCGTCACCAACCCGGAGCGCCTGGCCCGCGGCATCGAGGAGGGCACCGCCAACGCCCTGCTCGTCAAGGTCAACCAGATCGGTTCGCTGACCGAGACCCTGGACGCCGTCGAGCTGGCCCAGCGCAACGGCTTCAAGTGCATGATGTCCCACCGCTCCGGCGAGACCGAGGACGTCACCATCGCCGACCTGGCCGTCGCCACGAACTGCGGCCAGATCAAGACCGGTGCCCCGGCCCGCTCCGAGCGCGTCGCCAAGTACAACCAGCTCCTGCGCATCGAGGAGATCCTCGACGACGCCGCGGTCTACGCCGGCCGCAGCGCGTTCCCGCGCTTCAAGGGCTGACACCGGCTCAAGGGCCGTCCAGCCCGTCGTACATACGTCCCCGCACCCGGTCCCGTACCGTGTGCGGGGACGCACGGTTTACGGCGCAGGAGAAGGGGAGGCGTCACGACATGGCCGCCAAGGACCGGGACCGGTTCTCGACCGCGACCCGGATCAGGCTGCTCGGTGAGCAGACCGCCGCCCGTGTCTACCGCTCCCAGACCCGCCGCCAGGCCCGCCGCTCACGGCTCACCGGCCGCGCGGCCTTCCTCGCCCTGGTCGTCTGCTCGCTGGTGGTGGCGCTCGCCTACCCGATGCGGCAGTACGTCTCCCAGCGCGGAGAGATCGCCGAGCAGGAGCGCCAGGCCGCCGAGGCCGCCGCCCGGGTCGAGGAGCTGCGCGACGAGAAGGCCCGACTCCAGGACCCGGCCTACGTCCGTCGGCTCGCCCGCGAGCACCTGCACTACGTGCTGCCCGGCGAGACCGGCTTCACCGTGAACGACCCCGAGGCCGAGCGCGCCCGGCGCGAGGAGCAGAGCGCCGCCGACCGCCCGTGGTACTCCGACCTCTGGGACGGCGTCGACCAGGCCGACGCGAACCGCTAGGGGTGTCCGCCGGACCCCCTGGGCGCCTCGGCGCGAGATGATGGGCCCACACCCGGGCCCGGGCCGGCCCCCTCGCGGGCCGGGCCGTCCCCCGCGACCGGAGCCGACCGCCCGGCCGCAGACCGCCCCCGACGAGAAGACAGACGCAGGCATGGAAACGCCCCCTCCGCAGACCGCACGCACCGAGCCCACCGACGCGGACGTCGCCGCCTTCGAGGCACAGCTCGGCCGCCCGCCCCGGGGGCTGCGCGCCATCGCGCACCGCTGCCCCTGCGGCAACCCGGACGTCGTCGAGACCGCGCCGCGGCTCCCGGACGGCACGCCGTTCCCCACCACGTACTACCTGACCTGCCCCCGCGCCGCCTCGGCGATCGGCACGCTGGAGGCCAACGGGGTCATGAAGGAGATGCAGGCCCGGCTCGGCACCGACCCGGAGCTGGCCGCCGCCTACCGGGCCGCGCACGAGGACTACATCGCCCGGCGTGACGCCATCGACGTCCTGGAGGGCTTCCCGAGCGCCGGCGGGATGCCGGACCGGGTCAAGTGCCTGCACGTCCTCGTCGGCCACTCGCTGGCCGCGGGCCCGGGCGTGAACCCGCTGGGCGACGAGGCGCTGGCGATGCTGCCGGAGTGGTGGGCCAAGGGCCCGTGCGTCACGCCGTGCGGGGACGAGAAGGAGTCCGCCCAGTGACCAGGGTCGCCGGAATCGACTGCGGCACGAACTCCATCCGCCTCCTCGTCGCCGATGTGCACCCCGAGTCGGGCGAACTGATCGAGCTGGACCGCCGGATGACGATCGTCCGTCTCGGCCAGGGCGTCGACAAGACCGGAAGGCTCGCGCCCGAGGCGCTGGAGCGGACCTTCGCGGCCTGCCGCGAGTACGCGGCCGTCATCAAGGAGCTCGGCGCCGAGAAGCTCCGCTTCGTGGCGACCTCCGCCTCCCGCGACGCCGAGAACCGCGACGACTTCGTCTCCGGCGTCCTCGACATCCTGGGCGTCGAGCCCGAGGTGATCTCCGGTGACCAGGAGGCCGAGTTCTCCTTCACCGGCGCCACCGCCGAGCTGCACGGCACGGAGAAGTACCTCGTCGTGGACATCGGCGGCGGCTCGACCGAGTTCGTCGTGGGCAACCGGCACGTCGAGGCCGCCCGGTCCGTCGACATCGGCTGCGTCCGGCTGACCGAGCGGCACGTCCGCAGCGACCCGCCGGCCGCCGCCGAGATCGCCGCGATCCGTGCCGACATCCGCGCCGCCCTCGACCTGGCCGAGGAGAGCGTCCCGATCCGGGAGGCGGAGACCCTGGTCGGGCTCGCCGGCTCCGTGACCACCGTCGCCGCGATCGCGCTGGGTCTCCAGGAGTACGAGTCCGAGAAGATCCACCACTCCCGGATCTCGTACGAGAAGGTCGACGAGATCGTCAGGTCGCTGGTCGGCTCCACCCACGCCGAGCGCGCCGCGATCTCCGTGATGCACCCCGGGCGGGTCGACGTGATCATCTCCGGGGCGCTCGTCCTGCTGGAGATCATGGAGCGGACGGGGGCTCGT
Source organism: Streptomyces sp. NPDC047971 (assembly GCF_040653355.1). Taxonomy (NCBI): domain Bacteria; kingdom Bacillati; phylum Actinomycetota; class Actinomycetes; order Kitasatosporales; family Streptomycetaceae; genus Streptomyces; species Streptomyces sp. NPDC047971. The sequence continues at coordinate 20,494 of NZ_JBEZNW010000035.1, forward strand.
GAGGTCGTCGTCAGCGAGCACGACATCCTCGACGGAATCGCACTGTCCGTGGCATAACGGGCACCCGGCGGCACGTCCGGAAACGGTCCGTCGAGAAAGTTCGTGAAGTTCTTCACAAGGAAAAGGGCCCTGATGGGGGCCGAGGGGGCCGTTCAGGGCCTCCAACACCCCTGTCGGGGCTCTTTCGTAGGCGGGGAGCGTTGTTCGCTCGATGTTTCCATCGCGTGAACGGGCCCTGTGGTTCAGCGTTAACGACAGCTCTCCGGGCCAGTTCAGTAGGGGTGAACAACGTTCACCCCCGCACCCTGGTTCCTTTGCACGACCATGACCTAGGTCACGTGGGCGGCGGAGTGTAGCAGAGGTCCCCCGAGACCTTGTGAAGGGGCGCACGAGCGACCCCCCAGGGAGGGGTGGATACTCGGATGCATGAGCACCACGGAGCGTCCCAGGATCCTCGTAGTAGGCGGTGGGTACGTAGGCCTGTACGCAGCACGACGCATTCTGAAGAAGATGCGTTATGCGGAAGCGACCGTCACGGTCGTCGACCCGCGCTCGTACATGACGTACCAGCCCTTCCTCCCCGAAGCCGCCGCAGGCAGCATCTCGCCGCGCCATGTCGTCGTCCCGCTGCGACGCGTCGTGCGTGGAGCCGAGGTGCTCACCGGTCGCGTCACCACCATCGATCAGGACCGCAAGGTCGCCACGGTCGCGCCGCTCGTCGGCGAGGCCTACGACCTGCCGTTCGACTACCTGGTCATCGCCATGGGCGCGGTCTCCCGCACCTTCCCGATCCCCGGCCTCGCCGAGCAGGGCATCGGCATGAAGGGCGTGGAGGAGGCCATCGGCCTTCGCAACCACGTCCTGGAGCAGCTGGACAAGGCCGACTCGACGACCGACGAGGACGTCCGCCGCAAGGCGCTGACCTTCGTCTTCGTGGGCGGCGGCTTCGCCGGCGCGGAGACCATCGGCGAGGTCGAGGACATGGCCCGCGACGCGGCGAAGTACTACACCAACGTGAAGCGCGAGGACATGCGCTTCATCCTGGTCGACGCCGCCGACAAGATCCTTCCCGAGGTCGGTCCCGAGCTGGGCCGCTGGGGCAAGGAGCACCTCGAGGGCCGCGGTGTCGAGATCTACCTCTCGACGTCGATGGACTCCTGCGTCGACGGTCACGTCGTGCTGAAGAACGGCCTCGAGGTCGACTCCAACACGATCGTGTGGACCGCGGGCGTCAAGCCCAACCCGGCGCTCGCCCGCTTCGGCCTCCCGCTCGGCCCGCGCGGTCACGTGGACGCCCAGCCGACCCTCCAGGTCACCGGCACCGACTACATCTGGACCGCCGGCGACAACGCCCAGGTGCCGGACCTCGCCGCCCGCAAGGCCGGCGTGGAGAACGCCTGGTGCCCGCCGAACGCCCAGCACGCGCTGCGCCAGGCGAAGGTCCTCGGCGACAACGTGGTCTCCGGTATGCGGGGCTTCCCGCAGAAGGAGTACTCGCACTCCAACAAGGGTGCCGTGGCGGGCCTCGGCCTCCACAAGGGCGTCGCGATGATCGTCATGGGCAAGATGAAGATCAAGCTCAAGGGCCGTCTCGCCTGGTACATGCACCGTGGTTACCACGGCATGGCCGTGCCGACCTGGAACCGCAAGATCCGCGTCTTCGCCGACTGGACCCTCGCGATGTTCCTCAAGCGCGAGGTCGTCTCCCTCGGTGCGATGGAGACCCCGCGCGAGGAGTTCTACGAGGCCGCCAAGCCCGCTCCCGCCCCGGCCGCCGCCGTGAGCCAGGAGAAGGCCAAGGCCTCCTAGTTCCACCGCAGTACACCCCCGCAAGGGCCGTCCGCCATCCGTGGTGCGGACGGCCCTTCGGCATGCCCGCGGCAGGCTCCGCCGAGCCCGCCCGGGTGTTTTGCCGAGACGTTGCGCGCCGACGGGACGAAATTCGCCTACGGAGGGTGTTTACGTGGTGACGAGCATTTCTGGGGCACGACATCACGGAGGTGTGCACCATGGCCGACGCCGCATCGCGGCTCACCACTCTCGCGGAGGATCTCCTGGGGGTCCCGCTCCCGGTACGTCTGCGTGCCTGGGACGGCAGTGAAGCCGGCCCCGCGGACGGCCCCGTCCTGGTCGTCCGGCAGCGCCGCGCCCTGCGGCGGCTGCTGTGGAAGCCCGGCGAACTGGGGCTCGCCCGCGCCTGGGTGGCCGGTGAGATCGACGTCGAGGGAGACCTCTACGAGGTCCTCGACCGGCTCGCGGGACTGATCTGGGAGCGCGGGGAGGAGACCAGGAGCGCCCTGGAGGCCGTACGCGATCCGCGGCTGCGCGCCGCCGCGGGCGCCCTGCTGAAGCTCGCCGGGCCGTTCCCGCCGCCCGCGCCGCCCGCCGAGGAGATGCGCCGGCGCACCGGCTCGCGTCACACCAAGCGCCGCGACAAGCAGGCGATCAGTCACCACTACGACGTGGGCAACGACTTCTACGAGCTGGTCCTCGGACCCTCGATGGTCTACTCGTGCGCGTACTGGACGGAGGCCGGGACCCTGGAGGAGGCCCAGCGCGACAAACTGGACCTCGTCGCCCGCAAGCTGAACCTGGGGGAGGGCGACCGGCTGCTGGACGTCGGCTGCGGCTGGGGTTCCATGGCCATCCACGCGGCCCGTGAGTACGGCGCCCAGGTCGTCGGCATCACCCTCTCCCGCGAGCAGGCCGCCTTCGCCCGCAAGCGGATCGCCGAGGAGGGGCTGACCGACCGGATCGAGATCCGCGTCCAGGACTACCGGGACGTCGAGGACGGTCCGTTCGACGCCATTTCGTCCATCGGGATGGCCGAGCACGTCGGCGAGGTCCGCTACCGCGAGTACGCCGACATACTGCACGCCCTGCTCAAGACGGGCGGCCGGCTGCTCAACCACCAGATCTCCCGCCGCCCCGAACGGGACGAGACCGCCTACCAGGTCGACGAGTTCATCGACGCCTACGTCTTCCCGGACGGCGAACTGGCCCCGATGGGCCGCACGCTCAGCACGCTGGAGGACGCCGGCTTCGAGGTCCGTGACGTGGAGGCGATCCGCGAGCACTACGCCCTGACGCTGCGCCGCTGGGTGGCCAACCTGGAGTCCGACTGGGCGCGTGCCGTACGGAACACCTCGCCCGGCCGGGCGAGGATCTGGCGGCTCTACATGGCCGCCTCCGCGGTCTCCTTCGAGCGCAACAGGATCGGCGTGAACCAGTTCCTCGCGGTGAAGACACCGGAGGCGGGCACCTCGGGCGTGGCGCTGCGGCCGCGGGTGTGGGACGAGAAGCGCGGGGGAGCGTCCTGACAGGCCGAACGGCGAAGGGCCGGGCTCCCGTTCGGGGAGCCCGGCCCTTCCTCTGTCCGTACCGCCTGTCGTGCTACTCGGCCTTGATCGCCGTGAGCATGTTCAGCTTCGCGGCGCTCCGGGCCGGCCACAGCGAGGCCAGCACGCCGACCAGCGCGGCGGCGATCAGGAAGAAGCCGATCCGGTCCCAGGGCAGCACCAGGGCGTAGCCCGGCAGACTGGCCTTGATCGTCTCGCCGATCGCCCAGCCGAGGAACGCGCCGAGTCCGATGCCGACGACCGCGCCGAAGACCGAGATGACCACGGCCTCCAAGCGGACCATCCGCTTCACCCGGCGACGGTCGAGACCGATCGCCCGCAGCATCCCGATCTCCTGCTGCCGCTCGAACACCGACATGGCGAGGGTGTTCACGACACCGAGCACGGCGATGATCAGGGCCATGGCCAGCAGGCCGTACATGATGTTGAGCAGGATGTTGATGGGGCCGCCGAAGGCGTCGCGGATGTCCTTCTGGTCCATCACCGAGATGGCCGGGTTCTCGCCGAGGGCCTTGATCAGGGCGCCCTCGCCGGCGGCCGACTCACCGCCGTCCATCTTCACCAGGATCTCCCTGATGTAGGGCTTCTCGGTGTGGGCGTTGACGATCTTGGTGTCCATCAGCACGGGAGAGACGAACTCGTTCCTCTCGTAGACCGCGCCGACGGTCAGCTTGCCCTGCTTCTCGTCCTCGAAGGTGACCGGCAGGGAGTCGCCGACCTTCCAGCCCTGCTTCTCCGCGGTCTTCTGCTCCACCGCGATCTGGCCCTTGCCGAGCGCGTCCAGCGAGCCCTTGACGACCTTGAGGTTCAGCACCTGCTCGATGTCGCCCGGGGTGACGCCGGACGCGGACCGGAACTCGCCCCCGATCTTCAGGTAGCCGGCCTGCTGCGGGGAGACCGCGACGACACCGGGCGCCTTCTCCAGGGCGGTCAGCGCGCTCTCGTCGAGACCGTCGCCCGCGCCCTCGGCCATGGTGACCATGTAGTCGGCCTTGAAGTAGTCGACCGTCATCCTGTCGATGGCCGAGCCCACCGTGGTGCCGAGCACCGACAGGCCGGTGACCAGCGTCAGTCCGATGGCCAGCGCGGAGGCGGTGGCCCCGGTACGGCGGGGGTTGCGGACCGCGTTCTGCCCGGCGAGCTTGCCGGAGACCCCGAACACCCCGACGATCAGCGGCCGGATGAGGGCGATGACCGGGCGGGACAGCAGCGGGATGAGCACGATCACGCCGATGAGGGCGAGGAACGCGCCGCCGCCGATGAACATCCGGCCCGTCTCGCCGCCCTTGCCGGCGCCGAGGACGATCAGGACGGCGCCGAGCGCGGTGATCGCGCTGCCGATGGAGTTCCGGACGACCAGCGACTTGGTGGTGGCCACCGCGTGGACGCTGCTCATCGCCGCCACCGGCGGGATCTTCGCGGCCCGGCGGCCGGGCAGCCAGGCGGCCAGCATCGTGATCAGGACGCCCACGGCGAGCGCGGAGACCACCGGGGTGGCGCCCAGGACCAGCGGGCCGTCCGGCATCTTCAGTTCGAAGGCGGCCATGCCCGCGCGCAGTCCGACGGCGAGGCCGACGCCGAGCGCGTATCCGACGACGGAGGCGACGAGGCCGACGAGTCCGGCCTCGGCCAGCACCGAGCGGGTGATCTGCTTGCGCGAGGCGCCCACGGCCCGCATCAGGGCGAGTTCCTTGGTGCGCTGGGCGACCAGCATCGTGAAGGTGTTGGAGATCAGGAAGACGCCGACGAAGAGCGCGATGCCGGCGAAGCCGAGCAGCACCTGCTTGAAGGCGCCGAGACCGGCCTCGATGTCACGGGCCTGCCGGTCCGCCAGCTCCTGGCCGGTCTCCGCCTGGGCCTCCTTCGGCATGACCTTCAGCACGGCGTCGAGCAGCTTGGCGTCGTCGGTGCCCGGCGTCGCCGTGACGGTCATGTCCGAGTAGAAGCCCGGCTTCAGGTAGAGCTTCTGGGCCACGTCGGTGTCGAAGAGGATCAGGCTGCCGCCGGCGTTGACCGCGCCGTCCTCGGTGGTGAAGACACCGGAGAGGGTGTACGGCTGCACCGGGCCGTTCGTGGCGACGCGGACGCGGTCGCCGACCTGGTAGCCGCCCTTGGCTGCGGTCTCCTTGTCGAGGGCGATCTGGTCGTCCTGGACCGGGCCGGTGCCGGAGGTGAAGGCGTACGCCCGGTCCTCGCCGTCCTTGCCGGGCGCGAAGTTGGTGCCCTTGTTGGACCAGCCGCCGCCGATCAGCCTGCCCTCCTTGTCGGGCACGCCGGCGAAGCCGGAGACCCGGCCGGTGGCGGAGGCGACCCCGTCGACCTGCCCGACCTTCGCCAGCACCTGCTCGGAGATGCCGGGGGTCTTCTTGGCCTGCTCGGGGGTCGGGTACAGGGTGGCGGCGACGGCGACGTCGTCGTAGCTCTTGGCCGACTGGTTGCGGAAAGCCTGGTTCAGGGTGTCGGTGAAGACCAGGGTGCCGGAGACGAAGGCCACGCCGAGCATGACGGCGAGCACGGTCATCAGCAGCCGGGCCTTGTGCGCGAGCACGTTGCGCAAGGCGGTACGGAACATGTGTGTGTCCTGGAGTGGGGCCGGCGCCAGCGGCGGGCCGGGAAGGGAGAGGGCGGGGAGAAGGGGGGCGCGCACGGCTCGTGGCCGGGCGCCGTCGCGGTCCCCGCGTGGGCGGGGCTCCGGGAGGGCGCGTCGGGCGCCCCGGCCTCAGCTCGTGCGGCCCTTGGCGTCGAAGGCCTTCATGCGGTCCAGCACGCCGTCCGCCGACGGGGCGATCATCTCGTCGACGATCCGGCCGTCCGCGAGGAAGATCACCCGGTCGGCGTAGGACGCGGCGACCGGGTCGTGGGTGACCATGACGACCGTCTGGCCCAGCTCCCGTACCGAATTGCGCAGGAAGCCCAGCACCTCGGCGCCCGAGCGCGAGTCCAGGTTTCCGGTCGGCTCGTCACCGAAGATGATCTCGGGGCGGGAGGCGAGCGCGCGCGCCACGGCGACGCGCTGCTGCTGGCCGCCGGAGAGCTGCGCGGGACGGTGGCTCAGCCGGCCGGACAGGCCGATCATGTCGATGACCTTCTCCACCCACTGCTTGTCGGGCTTGCGGCCCGCGATGTCCATCGGCAGCGTGATGTTCTCCAGCGCCGTCAGCGTCGGCAGCAGGTTGAACGCCTGGAAGATGAAGCCGATCTTGTCCCGGCGCAGCTGCGTGAGCTGCTTGTCCTTCAGGGTGCTCAACTCGGTCTCGCCGAGGCGGACCGAACCGGAGCTGAAGGAGTCCAGGCCGGCGACGCAGTGCATCAGGGTGGACTTGCCGGAGCCGGAGGGGCCCATGATCGCGGTGAACTCTCCCTGGCGGAAGTCCACGCTGACCCGGTCGAGGGCGACCACCTGGGTCTCGCCCTGTCCGTAGACCTTCGAGAGATCCGTGGCGCGGGCGGCCACCGCGGTGGCGCGGGACACGGTGGGGGTGGTGGTCACGAGGGGGACTCCTGTCACTGCCGATGTTCGGGAACCACTCCATCGTGTCGAGCGTTGAGGCCCGGAGCGTCCGTCCACGTGCCCGTTCCTGGGGCAGCCTGGAGTCGGACCGGGGGGTGCGCCCCTCCTCCTGAGGTATGACAGGACCCTGAGACGCCCGCCGGAGCGCCGGCCGGGCCCGCGCCGCGTGGGCGATGTGACATAGATGCGGCGAGTTTTCGTCATTCCGGCGTACCGGGATTTGCTCCTGCGACCCCTGTCACAGTTCGTCAGATGGGGCCCCACCTGCACTGACGCACCCTCAGACCTCAATAAAATAAGACAACATCGGGTCGGCGTTCCGCTGAACGGGGGAAGCGTCCCGATAGGCTCCTGTGCCAACGCGGAGCCGCGCGCCATGCCCGGGTGGTGGAATGCAGACACGGCGAGCTTAAACCTCGCTGGCCTTCGGGCCGTACCGGTTCGAGTCCGGTTCCGGGCACAGCTCACCCCTTGTCGATCACGGGTCTCCCTAACGATCTCGGAAAGATCCTCCCCGAGCACTAGGGAGTTTCTTTTGCTTCCGCATTACTCTTGACTCAAGGCCGCGCAGTGCGGCCATGGAGGAGTGAGATGAGGAGCAGTAACCCGGTCTTCTCGCGACGGGGGTTCAGCCGCGACAACGGCTACGCCGGCTTCAACGCGCAGCAGCCGCAGGCCGGGGGCCCCGCCGTCGGAACCAACCCGTACGCCCAGGACGCGGCGAACCCGTACGCGACCAACCCGTACGCCCAGGACACCCAGCTCGGCGCCCCGCAGCAGACGCGCGGCGACGTGATGACGATCGACGACGTCGTGAGCCGTACGGCCATGACGCTCGGCACGGTCGTGGTCACCGCCGCCCTCGCGTGGTTCCTGCTGCCGGTCGACGAGGCGAACCTCGGCAAGTCCTACGGCATCGCCATCGGCGCCGCCCTGGTGGCCTTCGTCCTGGCGATGGTGCAGTCCTTCAAGCGCAAGGCGTCGCCCGCGCTGATCCTGGCCTACGCCGCGTTCGAGGGTGTCTTCCTCGGCGTGATCTCGGCCACGGTCTCGACCTACATCTCTCCCGGTGTGGTCGCGCAGGCGGTCCTCGGCACGATGGCGGTCTTCGCCGGCGTGCTGATCGCCTACAAGATGCGCTGGATCCGTGTGACCCGCCGCTTCTACGGCTTCGTGATCGCGGCCGCGATCGGCTTCATCCTGCTGATGGCGGTCAACGCGATCTTCTCGCTCTTCGACGGCGCCGGTGACGGCCTGGGCTTCCGCAGCGGCGGCCTCGGCATCCTCTTCGGTGTCATCGGCATCATCCTCGGCGCCTGCTTCCTCGCCCTCGACTTCAAGCAGGTCGAGGACGGCGTGACGTACGGCGCTCCGCGCGAGGAGTCCTGGCTGGCGGCCTTCGGCCTCACCCTGACCCTGGTGTGGATCTACCTGGAGATGCTGCGCCTGCTGTCGATCCTGCAGGGCGACGACTGACGCACCTCCCGTGTGACTCGGGTGTGACGAAGGGCCCGTCCGGCTTCCGCCGGGCGGGCCCTTCCGCGTCGTCCTCAGCCCTTGAGCGCCGAGTCCAGGAGGACCCGGGCCGCCTGCTTCGCCTGGGTGGCCGGCTCGGGGGAGCCGTTGATGCCGGCGACGGCCATGGCGCCGTTGGCGAGCAGCGCCAGCTGGTCGGCGAGTTCCGAGGGCGCGCCGAGGGCGTTCGTCTGCTCGGCGAAGTAGCCCCGCAGGGCCTGTTTGTGCCCGCGGGCGATGTCGGCGACGTCCGCCGAGATGCCGCCCATCTCGCCGAAGGTGTTGATGAAGGCGCAGCCCCGGAAGCCGGGGTCGGCGAACCAGTCGCCGAGGTAGTCGAAGACCGCCAGCGCGCGCTCGTACGGCGTGCCGGCGTGCGCCGCCCCGTGAGCGGCGATGGCCTCCCGTACGGCCGCGTCGCGGCGGTTGAGGACGGCCCAGACCAGATGGTCCTTGGACGGGTACAGCTGGTACAGGCGCTTGAGGGAGACGCCGGACGCGGTGCGGATGGCGTCCATGCCGACCGCCTGCACCCCTCGCTCGTCGAAGAGGGCCTCGGCGGCCTCCAGAAGCCGTAGCTCGGCGGATTCCGTGTCCATCGCCCGATCACCCCATCAGTGGAGAATCATCGTTCTCCCACTGTACCGAGGATGGGGAACGAGGGTTCTCCCCGGCGCTCCGCCCTGCCGGGGCGAGCCGCGCCGGGGGCCCGTGCGGGCGGGCCCCCGTGCGGAGTGTCAGAGCAGCCGACGGGCCGCTCGCCGAAGGTCGTACTCGTGGATGATCGCCTTCGCGTGGCCGTACGCCAGGTCGTGCTCGCCCCGGAGCCAGCTCACCTTCTCCTCGAAGCGGATGAGGGAGGGGCCTTCCTCGACGGTGCGAAGCCAGTCGGAGACTTCACGACCGGTGCAATGGGGGATGCGGGCGAGCAGGTTGCGATGGGTCTCTTCGGAGAATGCGTGGGACATCGGCGCCTCCGGACGCGTGTTGCCGTGTGCTCCTTCCCGTCACCGTGCCTGAGTGCGGGGCCGTTGGCAACAGTCCCCGGAGGGCGCGTAGGGTCGCGCCGTGGTTGATACGACTGAACTGACCGCCGTCGTCGAACGGTTCGCCGACCGGTTGCGGGCGGCCCCGCAGAGCCGCCTCCAGCGCGGCGCGGCCGCCGAAGGGCTCGCGCTGGCCAGGGATTTGGCGCTCCTGACCCAGCGGATCGAGGAGCCGGAGGGCGATCGGCGGATCATGCCGGACGCCGGCGTGTTCGCGGTCGCCGACCAACTCGTCGTGGCCGGAAACGATCTGGCGGAGATTCTGCGAACGGCCCCGGCCGGCTCCCTGGAGGGGGAACGGGACGAGGCCGTGAGGCTGGTGCGGGAGGCCGCCGAGCGCTCGGCGCTCTGACGGCTCCGGGACGGCTACAGCGAGGCGATCACGCGGTCGGCGAGGATGTAGACGTTCTCGTCGTCCGCGGCCCCGAAGGAGAACGTCAGGGCGTACGCGCCCGAGACGCCCGAACCACCGAGCAGGACCGGCGTACGGCCGGCGTGCAGCGCGTTCGCGAGCCGCTCCGCGGTCTCCCGGTGGCCGGGGGTCATGCAGAGCGTGGTGCCGTCGGCGAAGACGTACACGTCCAGCGTGCCGAGCGGCCCGGGGCGCACGTCGGTCAGCGCGGTGCGCGTCTCGGCGAGCTCCTCCAGGCGGGCCACCGTGCGCTCGTGATCGGTGACCACGGGCGTCTGGACCGGCACGAAGTCCGGGTGCGAGGGGTGGCGGCGGCGGGCCGCGGCGAGCTCCGGCGAGTCCTCGGGGTACTCGTTCAGCTCGGGGAACTCGTCCAGGACGCCGTCGGCGCCGTCCAGCGCGGCGGCCTCGGCCTCCATCGCCTCCAGGGCCATGGCCTCCAGGCCCACGAAATCGGCCTGGCGCGGCACGTAGAAGGGGCCGTCCTCGGCAGATCCGCCCAGGCCGCCGAGGAGCGACGGGGCGTCGGCCGCGTCACGGGCCTCCTGTGCGGCCCAGAACGCCCGCGCCTCGGCGAGCTCGCGCTCGCGCTCCTCGGCCAGCGCCTCGGCGACCGCGGCCCGTATCTCGGACGCGGGCGACTGGCGCGCGGCGGGCACGGACACCCCGTGGGCGGTGGCGAGTTCGCTACGCAGAGCGGCGACCTGCTTACGGAGACCGTGGGCAGCGTGCAGGGCGGCGGCACCCACGGCCGTGGCGGCGGCCGTGGTCACCAGCAGGGCAAGAGACATGGCGCTCACTGACGTACTCCCGATTCCGAGTCGATCCCCCCGACTTCCTACATCAGCTTGTCGTGGGAGTGCGCCCCCTGTCAGTGCATTACGTCACGAAATGGACAGGTATTTGGGCCGGGTGTTTAGTCCCGATGTGGTTGTGACCTGCGGGAACGACTCTCCCCCGGGACGTAGGTCACATCCTGGGGGAGATTCGGTCACGGCTAGGACGCGACGGGGTTAGCCGAGGCGTCTTCTGGGCTGGGAGCAGGGGGCTCGGCCCGCGCCCCCCACCCTCCGCTGCGACTCAGCTCAGCCGCTCGATGACCATGGCCATGCCCTGGCCGCCGCCGACGCACATGGTCTCCAGGCCGAACTGCTTGTCGTGGAACTGGAGGCTGTTGATCAGGGTGCCGGTGATGCGGGCGCCGGTCATGCCGAAGGGGTGGCCGACGGCGATCGCGCCGCCGTTGACGTTCACCTTGTCCAGGTCCAGACCCAGGTCCTGGTAGGACGGGATGACCTGGGCGGCGAAGGCCTCGTTGATCTCGGCGAGGTCGATGTCGCCGATGGTCAGGCCGGCGCGCTGGAGGGCCTGCTTGGACGCCTCGACCGGGCCGAGGCCCATGATCTCGGGGGAGAGGCCCGAGACGCCGGTGGAGACGATGCGGGCGAGCGGCGTCAGGCCGAGCTCGCGGGCCTTCGTGTCCGACATGATCACGAGCGCGGCGGCGCCGTCGTTGAGCGGGCAGCAGTTGCCGGCGGTCACCAGGCCGTCGGGGCGGAAGACCGGCTTGAGGCCCTGCACGCCCTCCAGGGTGACGCCGGCGCGCGGGCCGTCGTCGGCGGAGACCACGGTGCCGTCCGGGGTCGTCACCGGGGTGATCTCGCGCTCCCAGAAGCCGTTCTTGATGGCCTGCTCGGCGAGGTTCTGCGACCGTACGCCGAACTCGTCCATCTCCTGGCGGCTGATGCCCTTGAGGCGGGCCAGGTTCTCGGCGGTCTGGCCCATGGCGATGTACGCGTCGGGGACGAGGCCGTCCTCGCGCGGGTCGTGCCAGGTGGAGCCCTCGGACGCGGCGACGGCGGCGGTGCGGGCCTCGGCGTCGGCGAAGAGCGGGTTGTGCGTGTCCGGCCAGGAGTCGGAGTTGCCCTTCGCGAAGCTGGAGACCATCTCGACACCGGCCGAGATGAAGACGTCGCCCTCGCCGGCCTTGATGGCGTGCAGCGCCATGCGGGAGGTCTGCAGCGAGGAGGAGCAGTAGCGGGTGATCGTGCAGCCGGGGAGGTGGTCCATCCCCATCTGGACGGCGACGATCCGGCCCAGGTTGTTGCCCTGCTCGCCACCGGGGAGACCGCAGCCGAGCATCAGGTCGTCGATGTCCCGCGGGTCCAGCTCGGGGACCTTGGCGAGCGCGGCCTGCACGATGGTCGCGGTGAGGTCGTCGGGCCGCAGGTCCTTCAGGGAGCCCTTGAAGGCCCGGCCGATGGGGGAGCGGGCGGTCGAGACGATGACGGCTTCGGGCATCACGGCTCCAGGAGGATGCGGGGTGGACGGACTGAAAGCGAAGCTACCTGCACGTACGGCACGGGTCACCGCCCAGACGGTGTGACGCGGACCTCTTTTCTAAGCGAGCGCTCAGTCGGGCGCTCGGTCGGCCGCCCGCGGGGGCGCCGCGGGCGGCGCGCCGGGGGGCGGCGCCTCGGTGTCAGGGGCGGTGGGCGTCCTCCGGGGAAGGCGCCGGGGCCGGCGTGCCCGGAGGCGGTTCCGCGAGGCGACGGCGGCGGCGGTGCTTGAGCAGCGCCCACGGGGCCCGGGCCCCCGTGACCTCCGTACCCGCCTCCTTCGCCGCCTCCGCGGCCGCCTTCGCCACCGGCAGCATGTTCTCGTGACGGTCCGGCTCCAGGCGGTCCGTTTCCGGCCACACGCCCAGCACCGCGCAGACCGTCGGCAGGACCGCCATCGCCGCCGTCGCGTACCCCTCCGCCGACGGGTGGTAGTTGTCCGCCCCGAACATCTCCCGCGGATTCGCCGCGAACTCGGGACCCAGCAGGTCCCCCAGCGACACCGTCCGCCCGCCCTGCTCGACCACCACGATCGTCTGCGCCGCCGCCAGCTGCCGCGACACCCGCCGCGCCAGCCACCGCAGCGGCTGGTACACCGGCTCGATCGTCCCCAGATCCGGGCAGGTCCCGACGACCACCTCCGCCCCCGCCGTCCGCAGCCGCCGGACCGCCGCCGAGAGGAGCCGCACCGACTCCGTCGCCGACATCCGGTGCGTGACGTCGTTCGCCCCGATCATGATCACGCACACGTCCGGCGGGCCCGCCGGGGCCGACAGCAGCAAGGACACCTGACGCTCCAGGTCGTCCGAGCGCGCTCCCGGCAGCGCCACGTTCCGCAGGTTCACCGGACGCTCCGCGACCGCCGCGAGTCCCGAGGCCAGCAGCGCCCCCGGCGTCTGACCCACCCGGCGGACCCCCTGCCCCGCCGCCGTCGAATCACCCAGAAGGGCCAGTCGCAGCGGGGGCGAGTCCGGGTCGTTGGTCCGGAAGGAACGGCCGTACAGCCCGTCCGCCCCCGGCGGCAGCGGCGCCACCCCGCCCCCGACCGTCCTCTTCGCGAGCTGTACCTCGGCCAGGAGTACTCCCACCGCCGCCGCACCGAGCAGCCCGATGCTCCCACCGCCGTACGCCGCGCCCGCCGCGATCCGCCGTGCCACCCTCGCCCTCGACATGGGGGCAGTCACCTCCTTCAAGCCGTTCAGGATCTAACTGCCCCGTAACCCGCTCCGACTACGCATACGCTGGCTGCACCATTACGGAGACCCCGGAGATTACGGTGCAATTCCACGACTCGATGATCAGCCTCGTCGGCAACACCCCGCTGGTGAAGCTCAACAATGTGACAGCCGGCATTCAGGCCACCGTCCTGGCCAAGGTCGAGTACTTCAACCCGGGCGGCTCGGTCAAGGACCGCATCGCCCTGCGGATGATCGAGGCGGCCGAGGAGAGCGGTGCTCTCAAGCCCGGCGGAACCATCGTCGAGCCCACGTCCGGCAACACCGGCGTCGGGCTCGCCATCGTGGCCCAGCAGAAGGGCTACAAGTGCATCTTCGTCTGCCCCGACAAGGTGTCCACGGACAAGATCAACGTGCTGCGGGCCTATGGAGCCGAGGTCGTGGTCTGCCCCACCGCCGTCGACCCCGAGCACCCGGACTCGTACTACAACGTGTCGGACCGGCTCGTCACCGAGACGCCCGGAGCCTGGAAGCCCGACCAGTACTCCAACCCGAACAACCCCCGCTCGCACTACGAGACCACCGGTCCCGAGCTGTGGGAGCAGACGGACGGGAAGATCACCCACTTCGTCGCGGGCATCGGCACCGGCGGCACCATCTCCGGCACGGGCAAGTACCTGAAGGAGGTCAGCGGCGGCGAGGTCCAGATCGTCGGCGCCGACCCCGAGGGCTCGGTCTACTCCGGCGGCTCCGGCCGGCCGTACCTCGTCGAGGGTGTCGGCGAGGACTTCTGGCCCACCGCCTACGACCGTGACGGCACCGACCGGGTCGTCGCCGTCTCCGACAAGGACTCCTTCCAGATGACCCGCCGCCTCGCCAAGGAGGAGGGACTCCTGGTGGGCGGCTCCTGCGGCATGGCGGTCGTCGCCGCGCTCGAGGTCGCCAAGGACCTGGGCCCGGACGACATCGTCGTCGTGATCCTTCCGGACTCCGGCCGCGGCTACCTCTCCAAGATCTTCAACGACGAGTGGATGGCCGACTACGGCTTCCTGGAGGACACCTCCTCCGCCACCGTCTCCGACGTGCTGCGTCACAAGGAGGGCGGACTGCCCTCCCTCGTCCACATGCACCCGGAGGAGACGGTCGGTCAGGCCATCGAGGTGCTGCGGGAGTACGGCGTCTCCCAGATGCCGATCGTCAAGCCCGGCGCCGGCCACCCGGACGTCATGGCCGCGGAGGTCGTCGGCTCGGTCGTCGAACGCGAACTCCTCGACGCGCTGTTCACCAAGCGCGCCTCCCTGGAGGACCCGCTGGAGCGTCACATGAGCGCGCCGCTGCCGCAGGTCGGCTCCGGCGAGCCGGTCGCGGACCTGATGTCCGTGCTCGGTGAGGCGGACGCGGCGATCGTGCTGGTCGAGGGCAAGCCGACGGGCGTGGTGAGCCGCCAGGACCTGCTGGCCTTCCTGGCGAACGGCGGGACCAAGGGCGCCGCGAAGTAGCCCGGACCACCCGTCGGGCGGGCGTTCGCGCAAACGGTACGAGCGCGACACGTACCCGCAGCACCCGCTTAACACGCGTCCGGCACATTGGTGGTTGTCGGCGTCAAGGACTACGGAGCGGCTCCCGGACTCCTGAAGACGCCGCCGGACGCGGAGACCGGCCCTGACCCGGGCCCGTGTCCCCCGCGGGGACCGCCGTCGTCCCGCCCCCCGGCAACGGGGGTGCGGCGGTCCCCGCGCAGACTTCCCCGGAGGCTCTCTAGAGGTCCCCGGTGTCGCCGCGCTTCGGCAGCCGGCCCCGGAACGCGTGCACGAAGTTCACGCCCACGATGCCCAGCCAGGCGGCGATCAGGCCCTCCAGGTTCGCCTGGGTGACGGCGATCGCCGAGAGCGGGACCGCCAGGACCAGGGAGATGATCCCGAAGCCGTAGCGCTCGCCGAAGCCCTCCACGCCCGAGCCGGGCGGCCGGTCCCCGCGGGCGGTCGCCACCTGCTGCTCGGCCAGCCGGCGCCGTACCTGGCGCTCGACCGTGGTGTCGAGGCTCTGTTCCACCTTGCCGAGGAAGGACTCGATCAGGGCCGCCTCGTACTCGGTGCCCAGCTCTCGTCTGGCGTGCAGGGTGGCGTCCAGCTCGCTCTTGAACTCCGCGGTGCGGTCGGGGTCGCGCGTATCCATGCTCGTCACCGTAGTGAGCCCGGCCCCTCGTGTCGGTGGGGCTATCCCCCGCATTCTTCTTGCCCTGCTGCATATCTTCATGCAGAGTTCGAGGAGGATGAATAGGGAAAAGGGGGACGGCGTGAGCGACAGCCCGGCCGGACGGCTTCAGGCGCTCTTCGAAGGGCACCGGCTGACACCGACACAGCGGCGCATCGCGCACTGCATGGTGCGCCGGGCCGGCGACGTGCCCTTCCTGTCCAGCGTGGAGCTGGCCGAGCTCGCGGGTGTCAGCCAGCCCTCCGTCACCCGCTTCGCCGTGGCTCTCGGCTTCGACGGCTACCCCGCCCTGCGCCGCCATCTGCGCGAGGTCGCCCCGGAGCGGAAGCCCGCGGGGGAGACCAGCGAGCACAACGAGTACCAGCAGGCCGTCCTCGCCGAGATCGAGAACCTCCGTCATCTCGCCGAGCTGCTCGCCGACCCCACGCCCGTCGAGCGCGCCGGCCGGCTGCTCGCCGCCTCCAGGCCGCTGCCCGTCCTCGGTCTGCGGGCCGCCTCCTCCCAGGCGCGCGGCTTCGCGTACTTCGCCGCCAAGGTCCACCCCGACATCCGCCTCCTGGACGAGGGCGGCTCGATGCTCACGGACCGCGTCGACGCGGCCGTGCGGGCCGGGGCGACGGCCCTGCTGTGCTTCGCGCTGCCGCGCCACCCCCGGGAGGTCGTGGAGGCCCTGGAGTACGCGCGGGCGGCCGGACTGACCGTCGTGACGGTCGCCGAATCGGCGTTCGCGCCCGTCGCCGCCCACAGCGACCTGCTCATCCCCGCCGCCGTCGGCACCGGCCTCGCCTTCGACACGGCCTGCGCACCGATGTTGCTCGGCCGGGTGCTCCTGGAGGCGATGGCGGACGAGCTGCCGGACGCCCAGGCGCGGCTCGAGGAGTTCGACGCGAAGGCGGCGGAGCGGGGACTGTTCGTGGAGTAGGGGCGGTCCGCGGACCGCTGTCCCGCTGCCGGGATCAGACCTCCAGCTCGGCCTCGATCCGCTTCAGGTGGTGGCGTGCCATCGCCAGGTTCGAGCGTTCCTTGTCCAGCGCCAGGTACAGGAACAGGCCGTTGGTGCCGCGTCCCTTGAGCAGCCGCAGCAGGTGGTACTGGCCGCCGAGCGTGATCAGGATGTCCTCGATCTCATCCTTGAGGCCGAGCATCTCCATCGTCCTGACCTTGGCGCGGACCACGTCCGTGTTGCCCGCCGCGGCCACGTTGAGATCGAACTCCTTGGTACTTCCGATCGTGCCGAGGGCCATGCCGCTGGTGTAGTCGACCAGTGCCGCGCCGACGGCGCCCTCGATGGCCATCGTTTCCTTCAGGGAGGTCTCGGTGTTCGCCATGGGTGTCGCACTTCCTTTTCTTATCTGTGGTGGGGATCAGTTCAGGTCTTTGCGTTCCAGGGCCCCGTCGACGAGCTCGCCTATCCGGGCACTCGACCGCCGCGCCTCCAGATGGAGCCGTCCCACGTTGATCCGGGGCTCGGCGAGCAGGGTGAGGACGGCGGAGCCGCCGGCCGCGTACGTGGCGACGTAGCCGTTCTCGCCGCGCACCAGCAGCTCGCGGAAGCCGCCCTGGCCCGTGGTGTCGGCCAGTCGCTGCCCGACACCGAGCGCCGCCGCCGTGAGCGCGGCGACCGCCTCGGCCTCGGTGTCGACCGTGTCCTGGGCCAGGACCAGGCCGTCTGCGCTCGCCGCGAGCGCCCCGGTGAGCTGGGGCAGTCGGGCCCGCAGCCGTCTCAGCTCGCCGAGCACCTCGGCCTCTGCCGACATCAGTTGTCTCCTCTCGGCGCGCATGCGCAGGGCACGCCTCATCACAGGCTTGCCTCCAGGGCGTCACGGAGCCGGCGCAGCAGGGTGATGTCCGGATCCACCGCGACCTCGCCGACCCAGGCGGGAACGACGGGTTGGGCGGCCGGTAAGGATTCGAGCGGGGTCGTGACGAGGCCCGCGGCCGCCAGGCGGCGGATGTCGAGCAGGGTGTGGAAGGCCGGGCGGCCGAGCAGCCGGGCGATGTCCGCCGGGGTGCGGGTCCCGTCGGCGGCGGCCAGCAGGGCCCGCTGGCGCAGGCTCACCGTCTGCCCGGGGGCGGGGGCGCGGGGTACGACGGGGGCGGTGTCCACGGCCCCGTACGGCCAGACGCTGTCGAGCAGTTCGCGGCGGCGCACGGTCTCGCGTTCGACCGCCTCGGTGGAGACCGGCCGCACCGGCCCGAACCAGTGGGCGACCCCGTAGCGGAAGCGGGTGGGACCGCTGGCGGGGGCGAGTGCGAAGAACGCCGCGTCGAAGACGGCGCCGAGGTGGCATATCTGGAGCTCGCCGTCGTGCAGCCGGCCGCTGTCCACCAGGAACCGGCCGACCTCGCGGCGCGCCCCGGCGCGGTTGACGGCCTCGTCCCAGCCCTCGCGGGGCAGTCGTCCGCCGGTCGTCAGCAGGACGTCGAGGCCGGGCGCGGCGGGGCTCTCGGCGTGCACCACGCGACCGTCGACGAGGTAGAGGGTGCCGTGGTCGCGGAGCAGGGCACCGGTGGCGCGCTCGGCGGCCAGGCGGGTGAGCATCGGCGAGACCGTCATCCGAGGACCAGCCTTTCGGCGAGGTCGCGCAAGCGGATACGGGCCATGGCGAGGTTTCCGGTGTCGCGGTCGATCCACAGGTGCAGGAACACGCTGCTGTCGAAGGCCGTCTCGACGAAGCGGATGATGTGATAGCCGGCGCGGGCTGTGACGATCAGGTCCTCGACGGGCGGCCCTTTCGGTAACGTCTCGTCGTGCACCGGGGCGTGGGCGAAGGAGTCGTACTCCGCCGCCGCCCGCGCCAGTTCGGCCGCCTCCGCCGCGGTCGTCTCGTGGTCGCCGACCGGCGAGTCGCCCGCCGCGCCGAGGGCGAGTCCGCTGGTCCAGTCGACCAGCCAGGCCCCGCGTGCGCCCGGCAGGCTCATGGCCTCCAGCAGGCACTCGTCGATTCCGGGCACGCGGGTTCCCCTCCCGATGCGGCGTGCGGGCGTACGGCAGTGACGGAGACGTTACTCAACGTTCCGGCCGGGGGGAGGAGTTCTGGCATTTTCCATCGGAACATGCCGTCGGCTTGCTTGAATTCGCCCTTCGCGTTCCGTTTCCTGGTCGGTTCAGTCCTCCCCGCGTGCGCGCAGGACGGCCTTGTTGATCCCCCACAGCCCGATTCCGATGGCGAGCAGCACTCCGGCCCGGACGTACACGTCCGCCGAGCGGTCCGCGAGCGGGCCGGCCAGGATCAGCGCGGTGATCGCTCCGAGGACCGGGAGCGCCGTCGGCGTACGGAAGTGGGCGTGCTCCACCCGGTCCTTGCGGAGCACCAGGACGGCGATGTTGACCACGGCGAAGACGCAGAGCAGGAGGAAGGCCGTGGTGTCGCCGAGCCCCTCGATCTCGCCGGTGGTGACCAGGCCGATGGTGAGGACGGTCGCGAAGACGATTCCGGTGAGCGGGGTGCGGCGGTTCTTCAGGACCTTGCCCATCACGCGGGGCAGGACCCGCTCGTTGGCGAGGCCGTAGCAGAGCCGGGAGGCCATCATGATGTTGATGAGCGCGGAGTTCGTGACCGCGAACAGGGCGATCAGCGCGAAGAGTTTGGGCGGGAAGTCGACCCCGCCGGCCTTCACCACCTCCAGGAGCGGCCCGCTGGACTTCTCCAGCGTCTCGTGGTCGACGAGGAGCGAGGAGACGAGCGCGACCAGGACGTAGACGGTGCCGGTGACGGCGACGCCGGTGAAGATGGCGCGGGGGAAGGTGCGGACCGGGTCCCGGGTCTCCTCCGCCATGTTGACCGAGTCCTCGAAGCCGACGAAGGCGAAGAAGCCGAGCGCGGTCGCCCCCAGCACGCTGGTCATCAGCGCGTATCCGCTGCCCGACGCCTCGAACTCGCCGAGCCGCGACGGCTCTCCCTCGCCGCCGAGGACGGCCCAGGCGCCGATCCCGAGGATGATCAGCAGGCCGGTGAGCTCGACGAGGGTGAGGACGACGTTGGTCCTCACGGACTCCGACACTCCGCGCAGCGCGAGGCAGGCGAGGGCGAGGACGAAGACGACGGCGATGAGCGTGGCCGGGATCGCGTCGGTGAACTCCTGGAAGTAGTCCCCGCTGAAGGCGCGGGCCGCGGCGCTCGCCGAGGAGAGCCCCGAGCACATGACCATGAAGGCGACGATGAAGGTGAGGAAGGGGACCTTGAACGCCCTCTGGGTGTAGAGGGCGGCGCCCGCGGCCTTCGGGTACTTGCCGACCAGCTCCACGTAGGAGGCGGCGGTCAGCAGCGCGACGACGAAGCCGATCACGAAGGGCAGCCAGAGGGCGCCGCCGACCTTGCCCGCGACCTTGCCGGTCGTCGCGTAGATCCCGGTGCCCAGGATGTCGCCGATCACGAACAGGATGAGCAGCTTGGGCCCGATGGCGCGTTTCAGCGCGGGCTGCGCGGCGTCGTCGCTCGGCGCGGACTCCCCGGATGCGGGCTGTTCGGATCGTGGTGCTGTCGTCATGAGGCGACCTCCCCTGCGGCGTCAGGAGAGTGCCTGCCCCGTGTCCGTCACGTGATGCCCGCCGCGCTGTCACTCGTACGAGCGAACACGTGTGCGGACGTGGGGGTGCGGGGTGGACACGGCTGCGGCGCGCGCTGGGGTGGGCGTCGCGTGCCGAGCGCGTGTCGGGGCGGACGGGCGGGCGTCGCGGGAGGGGGCGCCGGCGGTCCGACGCGGCGGGTCAGTGGCGGCGCTCGACGGACGCCGCCACGTCGTCCAGGTCCTTCGCGAGCGCGCGGCTCGCGGCCCTGGCGCCCAGGCCGCTGAGGAGTCGGGCGACGAAGCCCAGGCGGTTGCCCTCGGCCGGGCCGCCCGAGAACGTCATCCGCACCATGGTCGCCTCGGCCCCGTCCGGCCGGAGCGTGATCTCGGAGACGTAGTGCATGCCGTGCGAGTCGGCCACCGTCACATAGCGGTCCGGCGGCTCGGCCTCGGTCACGGTCATCTCCTCCGTGGCCTGCTTGCCGAACATCGTCCGCGTCTCGCGCCAGCGCGTGCCGACCCCGAAGCCGCCCTCGGTGAGGACCTCGACCTTGTCCACGCCGCTGAGCATCCGCTCCATGCCCTTCAGGTCGGTGATCGCTTCCCAGACCGGCCCCGGGGGCGCCTGCATCCGGCGTTCGACGACGATGCTCTTCATGGCCATGGCTCCATGGAAGCACCGGCCACCGACACGCGCCCGCGCTGTCAGCCCAGGAGTGCGTCCGCCCGGTCCCCGCCCGCCTCGGCGACGATCTCGTCGAGGCGCTGCGCCGCGCGCACCGTCGCGAACGACACCGTCCCCTCGTCGTCCGTCACGGTGAAGCCGTGCACGGCGGGCCGCGGCAGGCTGTTGTACGCGTAGTGGTGGGCGAAGTAGTACGCGCCGGTGTCCGGCACCGCGACGATGTCGTCGGGCCGCAGCAGGGGCAGCGGGCGGGCGGTGGCCAGCAGGTCGCCGGCGAAGCAGGCGGGTCCGGCCACGTCCTGGACGGTCTCCTCCCCGTCGCGCGGCCGGCCCCCGGAGTCGTACGCGAGGACGCGCAGCGGCCACGAGGCGGGGTCGTAGACGGTGCGGGTGGCCACCTGGACCCCGGCGTGGGTCACGGCGATGGGGCGGGCGCCCGAGGTCTTGGTGTACTCGACGCGGGCCAGGATCGTGCCGTGCTTGGCGAGCAGGGAGCGCCCGAACTCCGTGACGAGCCCGTAGCGCCCGTCGAGCAGGCCGGGGACGGACGCGGCGAGCAGCTCGGCGTACTCCGCGTAGGTCGGCGTTTCCTCGTCGGAGGCGAAGTTCACCGGCAGGCCGCCGCCGATGTCCACGGTGTCGATCTGCTGCCGCCCGGCCTTGGCGTTGATCTCCTCGGCCAGGTCGTAGGCCGCCGCGACGCCCTCGGCCATCAGCGCCGGCGGTACGCCCTGGGAGCCGGTGTGCGTGTGCACCCGGCGCATCCACGGCCGGTCCAGGTACGCCTGGATCACGGCCTCCCGGGCGCCCACGTCGCGCAGCGCGACCCCGAACTTGGAGGTGGCGGTCGCGGTGGAGAGCGCGCCGATCCGGCCCGCCCCGATCTGGGGGTTGACCCGCAGGCCGATCGGGCTCGCGGTCGGCGCGGAGGTGACGAGCGCGTCGATCCTGGCCAGTTCCTGGAGGTTGTCGGCGTTGACGGCGATCCCGAGGGCCAGGGCCTGGCGCAGCTCGGCGGGCGTCTTGGCGGGCGAGTCGAGCACCGTGCGGGAGGGCGGGACGCCCGCGGCGCGGGCGAGGGCCAGCTCGCCGGGGCTCGCGACCTCGACGCCCAGCCCGCAGTCGTACACCAGGCGCAGGACGGGCACGAGCGGGCACGCCTTCACGGCGAAGGCATGCAGGACGGGTGCGTCGGTGACGGCGGCGAATGCGGAGACGAGGGCGGCGGCGGAGGCGCGGACGCCGGCGGTGTCGAGGAGGGCGACGACGGGTTCGGCGGGGGAGAGGAGGCCCTGCTCGACGGCGGCGCGGACGGCCTGATCGCGACGGTGGGAAGCCATGTGTCCATGGGACCACCGGGACGGGTGGCGGCGCAGCTGTTGACTACAAGTATTCAGAGGTCCAAGATGTGAATAACTGATTCACATCGGAGGAGGCCGCCCCATGTCAGGACCCCGCCCCGTACGGGCCCCGCGCGGTACGGAACTGAGCGCCCTGGGATGGCAGCAGGAGGCCGCCCTCCGGATGCTGCAGAACAACCTGGACCCCGAGGTCGCCGAGCACCCCGACAAGCTCGTCGTCTACGGCGGGACCGGGAAGGCCGCCCGCGACTGGCGGTCCTTCGACGCGATGGTGCGCACGCTGCGCACCCTCAAGCAGGACGAGACGATGCTCGTCCAGTCCGGCCGCCCGGTCGGCGTCATGCAGACCCACGAGTGGGCCCCGCGCGTCCTCATCGCCAACTCCAACCTGGTCGGCGACTGGGCGAACTGGGAGGAGTTCCGGCGCCTGGAGCAGCTGGGCCTCACCATGTACGGCCAGATGACGGCCGGCTCCTGGATCTACATCGGCACCCAGGGCATCCTCCAGGGCACCTACGAGACCTTCGCCGCCGTCGCGGCGAAGAAGTTCGGCGGGACCCTGGCCGGCACGATCACCCTGACCGCGGGTCTCGGCGGCATGGGCGGCGCCCAGCCGCTCGCCGTGACGATGAACGACGGCGTGGCGATCTGCGTCGACGTCGACCCGCGCGCCATCGAGCGCCGCATCGAGCACCGCTACCTCGACGTGAAGGCCGACAATCTGGCCCACGCCCTGCAGCTCGCGACCGAGGCCCGGGACGCCCGCCGCCCGCTCTCCATCGGCCTGCTCGGCAACGCGGCGGAGCTGCTGCCGCAGATGCTCGCCGAGGGCGCCCCGATCGACATCGTCACCGACCAGACCTCGGCCCACGACCCGCTCTCCTACCTTCCGGTCGGCGTGGCCTTCGAGGACATGGCCGACGCGGCCGCCAAGGACCCGGCCGGCTTCACCACGCGCGCCCGCGAGTCGATGGCGAAGCACGTCGAGGCGATGGTCGGCTTCATGGACGCCGGTGCCGAGGTCTTCGACTACGGCAACTCCATCCGCGGCGAGGCCCAGCTGGCCGGCTACGACCGCGCGTTCGCCTTCCCCGGCTTCGTGCCGGCGTACATCCGCCCGCTGTTCTGCGAGGGCAAGGGCCCCTTCCGCTGGGCCGCCCTCTCCGGCGAGGCGTCGGACATCCACAAGACGGACAAGGCGATCCTGGAGCTCTTCCCGGAGAACGAGTCCCTCCACCGTTGGATCAAGATGGCCGGCGAGCGCGTCCACTTCCAGGGCCTGCCCGCCCGCATCTGCTGGCTCGGCCAGGGCGAGCGGGACAAGGCGGGCGCCATGTTCAACGACATGGTCGCCGACGGCACCCTCGCCGCGCCCCTCGCGATCGGCCGTGACCACCTCGACTGCGGCTCGGTGGCCTCCCCGTACCGCGAGACCGAGGCCATGCTCGACGGCTCCGACGCGATCGCGGACTGGCCGCTCCTGAACGCCATGGTCAACGTCGCCTCCGGCGCGTCCTGGGTCTCCCTCCACCACGGCGGCGGCGTCGGCATGGGCCGCTCCATCCACGCGGGCCAGGTCTCCGTGGCGGACGGCACGAAGCTCGCGGGCGAGAAGATCCGCCGCGTCCTGACGAACGACCCCGGCATGGGCGTCATCCGCCACGTCGACGCGGGCTACGACATCGCGGAGCGCGTCGCGGACGAGAAGGGCGTCCGCGTCCCGATGCGCGAGGGCGACGACGCGTGAGCGAGAGCTTCCACGCCATGTGGCGGTCGCTGCGGCCCATCGGCCGCAGCGCCGCCACCGGCGGCTACCGCCGCTACGCCTGGACCGCGGCCGACGCCGACTGCCGGCTCTGGTTCCAGATGCAGGCCGAGGCCCGCCGGCTGAACTACGAGGTCGACCGCAACGGCAACCAGTGGGCCTGGCTGGGCGACCCGGCGGCCGGGGACGCGGTCGTCACCGGCTCGCACCTGGACTCCGTGCCGGACGGCGGCGCCTTCGACGGCCCCCTCGGCGTCGTCTCCGCCTTCGCCGCGCTCGACGAACTGCGCTCCCGCGGCGTCGTGTTCGAGCGACCCCTCGCGATCACCAACTTCGGTGACGAGGAGGGCGCCCGCTTCGGGCTCGCCTGCGTGGGCTCCCGCCTCACCGCCGGCCGGCTGACGAAGGAGCAGGCGTACGAGCTCCGCGACGCCGACGGCACCACCCTCCCCCAGGCGATGGAGGCGGCGGGGTACGACCCCGAGACCATCGGCCCGGACCAGGAGCGGCTCGCCCGCATCGGCGCCTTCGTCGAGCTCCACGTCGAACAGGGCCGGGCGCTCGACCTGAGCGGCGACTCCGTCGGCATCGCCTCCGCGATCTGGCCGCACGGCCGCTGGCGGTACGACTTCGCCGGCGAGGCCAACCACGCGGGCACCACCCGCCTCGTCGACCGCCGCGACCCGATGCTCACCTACGCGGAGACCGTCCTCGCCGCCCGCCGCGAGGCCGAACTCGCGGGCGCCGTCGCCACCTTCGGCAAGATCGCGGTCGAGCCGAACGGCGTCAACGCCATCCCCTCCCTCGTCCGCGGCTGGCTGGACGCGCGCGCCGCCGACCAGGGCTCCCTGGACACGGTCGTCGCGGGCGTCGAGACCGCCGCCCGCGACTACGCGGACCGGCACGGCATCGACCTCACGGTCGTACGGGAGTCCTTCACGCCGGTCGTGGAGTTCGCCCACGCGCTGCGGGACGAGATCGCCTCCGTGCTGGGGGAGAAGACCCCGGTCCTCGGTACGGGTGCCGGACACGACGCGGGCATTTTGTCCGAGTCGATCCCGACCGCCATGCTGTTCGTACGGAACCCCACGGGCGTCTCGCACTCCCCGGCCGAATTCGCGGCCGAGGACGACTGCGTCGCCGGGGTCCTCGCACTGGCCGACGTACTGGAGGGTCTCGCGTGCAGGTGACGTACTGGCTGGAGTACGCCTGGCTCGACACGAACGTCGAGCCGGGCGTGGCGCTCACGGTGTCGACCGGCGGAGCCGCCGCGGGGAGCGACGGTCGCGTCACCGCCGTACGCACCGGGGTGGAGACCCCGCCGCCGGGCGCCGTCGTCCTGCGCGGCCTGACGATCCCGGGCCTCGCCAACGCCCACTCGCACGCCTTCCACCGCGCCCTGCGCGGGACCGTCCAGGTCGGCTCCGGCACCTTCTGGACGTGGCGCGAGGTGATGTACCAGGTGGCGTCCCGGCTCACCCCGGAGAGCTACCACGCCCTCGCCCGCGCCGTGTACGCGGAGATGGCGCTCGCCGGCATCACGGCCGTGGGCGAGTTCCACTATCTCCACCACGCGCCGGGCGGCACCCCCTACGCCGACCCCAACGCGATGGGCGAGGCCCTGATCCAGGCGGCCGCCGACGCGGGCATCCGGATCACGCTCCTCGACACCGCCTACCTCTCCTCCGGCTTCGGCGCCGCCCCCGACCGGCACCAGCTCCGCTTCTCCGACGGCACGGCCGACGCCTGGGCGGAGCGCGTCTCGCTGCTCAAGGAGCGCGAGGGCGGGGACGGCGTACGGATCGGGGCGGCGATCCACTCCGTCCGCGCGGTCCCGGCGGACCAGCTGTCGACCGTGGCGGACTGGGCGCGCGAACGGGGCGCCCCGCTGCACGTCCACCTCTCGGAGCAGACGGCCGAGAACGACGCCTGCCTCGCCGCCCACGGCCGCACCCCCACCCAACTCCTCGCGGACCACGGGGTGCTCGGCCCGCTGACGACCGGTGTCCACAACACCCACCTCACCGACGCGGACATCGCGCTCATCGGCTCCTCCACCACCGGCACCTGCATGTGCCCGACGACCGAACGCGACCTCGCCGACGGCATCGGCCCGGCCGTCGCCCTCCAGCGCGCGGGCTCTCCGCTCTCGCTGGGCAGCGACAGCCACGCCGTGATCGACCTCCTGGAGGAGGCCCGGGCGATGGAGCTGAACGAGCGCCTCCGCTCCCGCACCCGCGGTCACTGGACGGCGGCGGCCCTGCTGCGGGCCGCGACCGCGGACGGTCACGCCTCGCTCGGCTGGGGCGACGCGGGCACCCTGGAGACCGGGGCGCTCGCCGACTTCACGACGATCGCCCTGGACTCGGTCAGGACAGCGGGACCGGTGCCGCGTCTGGCAGCCGAGACGGCGGTATTCGCAGCGTCGGCCGCGGATGTGCGGCACACCGTCGTGGGCGGCCGCCATGTCGTACGGGACGGGGTCCACCAGTCCGTGCCGGACGTGCCCCGCGCCCTCGCGGAATCGATCGCCGCACTGCGCGGCTGAAGCGCCTGAAGGAGACACCCCTCACCATGAACACGGGCCCCGCGGAGACGAACAGCACGGCGGCGAGCTCCGCCCCCACGAGCGCGAACAGCGCCGTGGCCACGGCGGCCACCGCCATCGTCAACATCGCCAGCCTGGTCACGAACGATCCCTCCCTCGGTGATGGAAGTCCCCTGGGTCTGATCCAGGACGCGGCCGTCGTCATGGACGGCGACCGCGTCGTCTGGGTCGGTGAATCCAGCAAAGCACCGGCCACTGACAACCGGGTCGACGCCGGGGGACGGGCGGTGATCCCCGGCTTCGTGGACTCCCACTCGCACCTCGTCTTCGCCGGCGACCGCACGGCGGAGTTCAACGCGCGGATGTCCGGCCAGGCGTACGCGGCGGGCGGCATCCGCACGACGGTGGCGGCGACCCGCGCCGCCTCCGACGAGGCCCTGTCGGCGAACGTCGCCCGCTACCTGCGGGAGGCCCTCACCCAGGGAACGACCACCTTCGAGACCAAGTCGGGCTACGGCCTCACGGTCGAGGACGAGGCCCGCGCGCTGCGCATCGCGGCCGCGCACACGGACGAGGTCACCTACCTGGGCGCCCACATCGTCTCCCCGGACTACGCCGACGACCCGGCCGCGTACGTGGCCCTGGTGACCGGCGAGATGCTCGACGCCTGTGCGCCGTACGCCCGTTGGGTGGACGTCTTCTGCGAGAAGGGGGCGTTCGACGGGGACCAGGCGCGGGCGATCCTCACCGCGGGCATGGCGAAGGGCCTGCACCCGCGGGTGCACGCGAACCAGCTCTCCTACGGCCCGGGCGTCCAGCTCGCCGTGGAGCTGGACGCGGCGAGCGCCGACCACTGCACGCACCTGACCGACGACGACGTGGACGCGCTGGCCCATTCGTCGACGGTCGCCACCCTCCTCCCGGGCGCGGAGTTCTCCACCCGGGCCGAGTGGCCGAACGCCCGCCGCCTCCTGGACGCGGGCGCGACGGTGGCCCTGTCGACGGACTGCAACCCGGGCTCCTCCTTCACCTCGTCGGTGCCGTTCTGCATCGCCCTCGCGGTACGGGACATGAGGATGACCCCGGACGAAGCCGTCTGGTCGGCCACGGCGGGCGGTGCGGCGGCCCTCCGCCGCACGGACGTCGGCCGCCTCACCCCGGGCGCCTTCGCCGACCTGACCTTCCTGGACGCCCCGTCCCACGTCCACCTGGCCTACCGCCCCGGCGTCCCCCTGGTGACCCAGGTCTGGCGCCGCGGAGTCCGCGTGGTCTGATCACCCTCGTACCCGCCCGGCCGCGCCCGACGGCCCGCGCCCGACGGCCCGCGCCCGACGGCCCGCGCCCGACGGCCCGCGCCCGACGGCCCGCACGAGGCGGCCGTGGGCCCGTCGGGGACGGCCGTAGAGCCCCGGCGGAATCCCGTCGAGCCGTCGGGGCGGGCCGTGTCAGAATCCGGCGTATGACTGTTCGATATCCGCGCCCCCTCCGTCCCGGTGACCGCATCGGCGTCACCTCCCCTTCCAGCGGGGTCTCGAAGGAGCTGGGCAAGCGTCTCGACGCGGCGATCCGGCACGTCGAGGCGCGCGGGTACGAGGTCGTCGTCGGGGCCTGCATGGACGGTACGGGACACGTGAGCGCCTCCGCCGCCGCGCGGGCGGCCGAGTTGACGGAGATGCTGACCGATCCCGGCATCAGGGCCGTCGTGCCGCCGTGGGGCGGGGAGACCGCGATCGACCTGCTGCCGCTGCTCGACTGGGGGCGGCTGCGCGATGCGGAGCCGACCTGGCTCGTCGGCTACTCGGACATGTCGACCCTCATGACACCGCTCACCCTGCTCACCGGGGTGGCGACCCTGCACGGCAACAACCTGATGGACACCCCCTACCGGGCGCCCGAGGGGCTGCTCACGTGGCTCGACATCGCCGCCGCTCCGCAGGGGCGTCCCTTCACGCAGGTGCCGCCCGGCCGGCATCGCTCCTCCGGCTGGGACGACTGGGAACTCCGGCCCGACATCAGCGAGTTCAGCCTCGACACGCCCGGCACGTGGACGCGCCTGGACGGTGACGGCGACGTGGACGTGGAGGGCCGTCTGATCGGGGGCTGCATCGAGACGGTGTGCAACGCCGCCGGTACGCCGTACCTCGACGTCCCGGCCTTCGCCCGGGAGCACGCGCCGGAAGGGCTCATCGTGTACGTCGAGTCGTGCGGCGACGGCGCCCTCAGCATCTGCCGGTACCTGCACGGGATGCGGCTCGCCGGCTTCTTCGAGCGGGCGAACGCCGTTCTCGTCGGCCGGACCTCCGCGCCCGACGCCGCCTCCCTCACCCAGCACGAAGCAGTCATGGACGCCCTCGGCTCCCTGAACGTGCCGATCATCGCCGACGTCGAGTGCGGCCACGTCCCGCCGTACCTGCCCCTCGTCAACGGGGCGCGCGGCCGCGTCGTGCACACCGGCACGCGCAGCGAGATCATCCAGACGCTGGACTGACCTCCAACGACGCCACCAGCGCCGTCGCCTCGTCCAGACGGGCGAGTTCGGACGCGTCCAGGTGCGGGTCCAGCGCCCGCCGGTGCCGGGCCCTCTCCAGCGGCAGGGGGCCCGTGTCCGCGAGCGACAGCAGGGTCGCCAGGCCCGCGCGCGCCCCGTCGGCGTACGGGACCGGCGCCACCGCGACCTCCGCCAGGATGAGGGCCGACATCGCCCAGTCCAGCGCCGGATCGCCCTCCTCCGCCGTGGACCAGTCGATCACGTACGGCCCCTCGGGGGTCAGCATCACGTTGCCCGGGTGCAGGTCGAGGTGGAGGAGCGGGGCGGAGGACGCGGACGGAACGCCGTGGAGCCGGTGCAGCAGACCGGCCAGGATCGTCCCCGCCTCCTCGGGCGTGACCGTGCCCGCGAGCAGCGCGTCCAGCAGGGAGGGGCCGGTCAGGCGCCGCATGACGAGCTCGGGCCCCGCTGCGGAACGGACCCGCGGCACCGGAAAGCCGTGGCCGGCCAGATGCTCCATCGCCGCCGCCTCGTGCGTCGCGTCCTCGCCGTCACGGTAGCGGCGCACCACCCATGCGTCGTCCAGCGCGAAGACGTCCGCCGACCTTCCCGTACCTATCAGCATGCCCCGCACTCTAGAGGGTGCGGCGCCGGGCCCGGATCCGCCGAACTCCCCTTCTGACATGCCCCATTGGTCTCTTGATCACCAGGAATTACCCTCCTGCACACTCCTTCACGGATCGGTCACAGAAAGGACGAGTAGCCCTGTCCCGGAGGGTTTTCGACCGGTACCGTCCTGTACCGGCAGGACTCAGGGGGGAAGACCGGGGGGTCGGAGAGTTGAGCGCTGTCCGTAAAAGTGCTGTCCGCATGCGGGTCCGCCGCATGCGATCCCGTACACACGCCGTCACCGGCCTGAAGATCGTGAAACCGGGGGAGCTGACCACGCGCGAGACCGACGCGTGGCGTGAGCTCAGGGGGAAGTCCGGGGCACCCGACAATCCCTTCATGGGACCGGAGTTCACCCGGTCCGTCGCCGCCGTACGGCCCCGGGCACGGGTGGCCGTCTGGTGCGAGGACGGTGAGCCCGTCGGCTTCTTCCCGTACGAGAAGGGCCCGCTCGGGCGCGGCCGGGCCATCGGGCTCGGGGTCTCCGATTGCCAGGGAGCCGTCCTACGGCCCGGACTGAGGCCGTCGGCCCGCGCGCTGCTGCGCGTCTGCGGCCTCTCCGCCTGGGAGTTCGACAACCTCGAAGCCGGGCAGCGGATGTTCGAGGGGGCCGCCTCCGAGGCGTTCGCCTCCCCCGTCATCGACGTCGGTGAGGGCTACGCCGCCTACGAGGCCGTGCTGCGCGCCCGGTCGCCGAAGTTCCTCAGGACCACGCTCGCCAAGGAGCGCAGGCTGGGACGGCAGGCGGGCGCCACGCGGTTCGTCTTCGACGAGCGCGACCCGGCCGCCCTGCGCACCCTCATGGAGTGGAAGTCCGCGCAGTACCGCAGGACCGGCCGCCGCGACCGCTTCGCCAAGGAGTGGATCAGCGCGCTGGTCCGCGGGCTGCACGAGCTGCGCACGCCCGACTGCTCCGGTGTCCTGTCGGTGCTGTACGCCGGTGACCGGGCCGTCGCCGCCCACTTCGGGCTGCGCTCCCGCACCGTGCTCTCCTGCTGGTTCCCCT
This sequence comes from Streptomyces sp. NPDC047971, assembly GCF_040653355.1. NCBI lineage: Bacteria > Bacillati > Actinomycetota > Actinomycetes > Kitasatosporales > Streptomycetaceae > Streptomyces > Streptomyces sp. NPDC047971. The sequence continues at coordinate 51,099 of NZ_JBEZNW010000035.1, forward strand.
CCTACGACCCCGAGTTCGCCAAGTACTCGCCCGGGCTGATCCTCCACCTGCGGATGGCGGAGGCCGCCGCGGCGGCCGGAATCGGGATGCTCGACCTCGGCCGGGGCGCCGCCGAGTACAAGGACGCCCTGAAGACCGGCGAACTGACCGTGTGCGAAGGGTCGGTGGCCCGCACGGGGGTGCGCGCCGGGCTCTCCTGGCTCTCCCGCGAGCCGTTCCGCCGCGCCCACAGCTTCGTACGGAACCGGCCGGCGCTCGCCGCGCGGGGCCGTCGCACACTCAACCGGCTCGCCCGTCTGCGGGCCGGTGGATAGCCCGCGGCCCCCGGTCCCCGAGCAGGCCCACGCCGATCCGTCGAGCCGTCCGCCCACCTCCGCGGGGGAACCCGAATGAACCGCACGCAGGCGCTCTCCGTCGCCGATCTCGATCTCGGCTCGCCCGACGGGCCCGTCCTCTCGTTCCGGCCCGTCCCCGGCGGCCCGCCCGTCGTCGCCGGGGGCGTCTACGCGCTCGTGCGGCTCCGCGGCCGGCCCGCCGCCACCGTGCTCGGACACGTCCCCGAGGGAGCCGACGCGGCCGAGGTGCTGGCCGCGCTCGCCCGACCCCGGCTCGTGCACCACGGAGACGGGGCGAAGGAGGGTGAGGCGCCCGGGGTCGCGCCGCCGCGCACCACGGTCGTCGTCGCCACCCGCGAGCGCGCCGACCGGCTCGCCCGGGCCCTCGACTCGCTCCTCGGCCAGGACCATCCCGACCACGAGCTCCTCGTCGTGGACAACGCGCCCACCACGCGGGAGACCGAGGAGCTCGTCACCCGGAAGTACGCCGACCGCGTCCGCTACGTCCGCGAGGACACCCCCGGACTCGCCGTCGCCCACAACACCGGCGTGGCCCACGCCCGCGGGGAGGTCGTCGCCTTCACGGACGACGACGTCGTCGCCGATCCGCACTGGCTCACCGCCCTTACCGCGCCCTTCGCGGCCGACCCGCGGCTCGGCTGTGTCACCGGCCTCATCCTGCCCGCCCGGCTGCGCACCCCGGCCCAGATCCTCCTCGAATCGCACGGCGGCTTCGCCAAGGGCTTCGCGCCCCGGGTGTACGACCCGCTGCGGCCGCCCGCCGACGAGCCGCTCTTCCCGTTCACCGCGGGCAGCTTCGGCTCCGGCGCCAACATGGCCTTCCGGGTCCGGGCGCTGGAGGCCGTCGGCGGCTTCGACCCGGCAACCGGCACCGGTACGCCCGCCCGGGGAGGGGACGATCTGTACGCCTTCGTGGCCGTGCTCGCGGCCGGGTTCCGGCTCCGCTACACCGCCGAGGCCCTGGTGTGGCACCACCACCGCGAGACCTGGCAGGACCTGCGGAACCAGGCGTACGGCTACGGCGCCGGCCTCACGGCCTACCTCACCGCCGTCCTCGTGCGCCGTCCGTCGCTGCTGCCCGCGCTCCTCGCCCGGCTGCCCCGCGGGCTGGTGCACGCCAGGAGGATGACCGCCCACCGGGTGGCCGCCCAGGACCCGGGCGGCGCCGGAGGCCGCGGCGGCCCCGCCGAGGGCGCCGCGCCCGGCGTCCAGGCCGTCCCGGCCGACCACGCCCACTCGCCCGACCACGCCCACTCGCCCGGCCACGCCCACCCGGCCGGCCTTGCCGACCAGGCCGTCCCCGGCGACCACGGCACCCCCACCCACCCCTGGCCTCGCAGCCTCTCCCGACTGGAGCGACGCGGAATGATCTACGGACCGATCGGCTACGCCAAGGCCCGTCTCCGGACGCGAGGCGCGAGATGAGCGCGCCCGCCCACACCCGGATTCCCGTCCTCCTCTACCACGCGGTCATGGACGACCCGCCCGCCTGGATCGCCGAGTTCACCGTCACGCCGAAGGAGTTCGGCGCACAGCTCGACGCGATCGTCGGCAGCGGACGCACCCCCGTCACCGTCGGCGCCCTCGCCGACCACTTCACCCGCCGCGCCGCACTGCCGCCCCGGCCCGTCGTCCTCACCTTCGACGACGGCTTCGCGGATCTGCCCGGCCCGACCGCCGAGGCGCTCGCCGCCCGTGAACTGCCCGCCACCGCGTATCTGACCACCGGGGCGATCACCCCGGGCCGGGCCTGTCTGCTGCCGCCCGCGCCGATGATGACGCTCAGGCAGGCGCCGCGCCTGGAGCAGTACGGGATGGAGATTGGCGGTCACACGGTCACGCACCCGCAGCTCGACACCCTGGGGCCGGGGGAGCTCCGGCGCGAGCTGCGCGAGTCGAAGGCCGTGCTGGAGGACGTGCTCGGGCACGAGGTGCGTCACCTGGCCTACCCGCACGGCTACAACAGCCCGGCCGTGCGCCGGGCCGCCGCCGCCGCGGGATACGTCTCGGCGGCCGCCGTCCGGCACGCCCTCAGCTCCGAGACCGACGAGCCGTACCGGATCGCCCGGCTGATCCTGCGCCGCGGCCACACCGTCGCCGACGTCGAGAACTGGATGGAGGGGCGCGGAGCCAGGGCGGCGCCGTATCCGGACTCGCTGCCGACGGTCGGCTGGCGGATGTACCGCAGGGCCCGCGCGCTGCTCAACGGGCCGGGGTTCGCAGGCTGACCAGGACGGCCATCTGGCCGCCAACTCGCTTATGCGATACGGGTGTTGGGTGGAAGGAAGGGTGAGACCCGGTCCCGGGCCTCACCATCGGGGACGGTTCGTGAGGTTCGTGGGGGGAGTGCCACCGTGCAGCAACATGTGACCGCGCCGGCCGCCGGAAGCGGCGTGCCGTCGCCTCCCGACGCCCGCCGGCCGGACGCCGAGCCCGCCCGCCTCCGCTCCCTCCCGGGCCCGCAGACCGTCTTCAGCGCCCTGCCGCTGGCCGTGGCCGCCGCGCTCTGGCTGTACGCACTGCCCCGGATCGGCTTCCGCGACATCGGTGACTACGGGCTCCTCGACCGGTTCCCGCTCGCGTACTACGCCTCGCTGGCCGTTCTGACCTGCGGCTTCCTGGTCACGCTCCGGCGGGCCGGGACCGCGCCGTGGTGGCCGGCGGCCTACAGCGCCGCCATGCTCGTGGCCCTCAAGGCGCCCCCGGCGGTCCTCTACGACTCCGTGCGCTACGCCTGGGCGTCCAAGCACGACGCCGTGATCAGCCGGCTGCTCGCCGAGGGCACGGTGTATCCGCGGCGGGAGCTGTCCGGCGGCATGTCGGCGTACGACCAGTGGCCCGGCTTCTTCTCGCTCGACGCGGCGCTCGTACGGGCCTTCGGCGTGGAGACGGCGGCCTCGTTCATCAACTGGGCGCCGATCGCCCTCGGCCTGCTGACCCTCCCCGTGCTGCTGCTGATCTACCGCACCTTCACCGACGACTGGCGGCTGGTGTGGACCGGGGTGTGGATCTTCCAGCTGGCCAACTGGGTGGGCCAGGACTACCTCTCCCCGCAGGGCTTCTCGTACCTGCTCTATCTGACCGTCTTCGCCGTCGTCGTCCGGCACTTCGTCCGGCCCGGCTCGGCCGGACGGCTGCGCGACCGCGCCACGCTCGATCCGGCCGCTGCCGCCGTCCCGCCGCCCACGACGCTCCGACAGCGGGCGATCTGCGTCCTGATCGTCGCCCCGCTCATCGGGACCGTCAACGCCTCGCACCAACTCACCCCGGTGATGCTCTGCGCCACCCTGTTCGCGCTCTGCCTCACCCGCCGCTACCGCAACATCGGGCTGCTCGTCGTCACCGGCCTCATCATGCTGGCCTGGGACCTCACCATGGGCCGGGTGCTCTTCCTGGAGACCATGAGCACCCTCAAGGACTCGGCCGGCGACCTGCTCTCCAACTCCCGTGCCGGATACGCGGGAGAGCCCACCGGACCCGGACCCGAGCTGGTCGGCACCGCCAACATCGTCATGGTGCTCGCGCTCGCCGCCCTCGCCGGCACGGCCGTCCTGCTGCGCCGCCGACTCGTCCGCAGCGCCCTGCCGCTGCTGCTCGCCGCCGCCGCTCCGGTACCCATGTTCGCCGTCAACGACTACGGCGGCGAGATGCTCTTCCGCGTCTACCTCTTCGGGCTCCCCGGCACCGCGTTCTTCGCCGCGGCCGCGCTCGTCCCCGCGGCGGGCGCCGTCGGCCGGAAGGCCGTGCTCGCGCGCCGTACCGCCGCCGTCGCGCTGCCCCTCGCCGTCACCGCCCTGCTGGCCGGCTTCCTCCCGTCCTACTACGGCAAGGAGGGGATGCACTACGCCCCGCCGGCCGAACTCGCCCTCACCCGACGCGCCTACGACCGGGCACCGGACGGTGCCCTGATCCTCGCCACCACCGGTTCGTTCCCCGGCGCCTACTACCGCTACGACCACTACGAGCGCTGGTTCTTCACCGAGCAGGAAGTGCCGGAGAACCTCACGATGCTGAAGGACCCGGCGGGCTATCTCGCCCGGGGCATCCCCGAGGGCCGCCCCGCGTTCGTCGTCCTCACCCCGACCCAGGAGAAGGCCGTGATCGGCGAGGGCTATCTGCCGCCCGGCAGCTTCCGGACCCTGCGCGAGGACCTCAAGCGCTCCCCGCTCTTCCGCGTCGTGGAGGAGAGCGAGCACGGGCTGGTCCTGGAGTACCGGCCGCCGTCCACCGCGTCCTGACCGACCGCACCCGAGCACCAGGAGTACGCCATGGTCCACCCTCACCTCCGGCTCAGAGCGGCCCTGGCGGCCTCCGGCTGGCTCGCGCTCGGTGCGACCGCGCTGCCGGGCGGCTCCCCGCTGCGCTGGATCCCCGTCCTCGCCTTCGTCGCCCTCGCGCCCGGCCTCGCGCTGCTCCACCCGCAGCGCGGCGGACTGCGGCCGGGGGCCAGGCTGGAGGCGCTGGCGCTCGCCGCGCCCGTCAGCCTCTCGCTCGCCACGCTCGCCGCGACCTCGCTCTTCCTGGTGGAGGCGTTCTCCACCACCGCGTTCCTGGTCGCCCTCGCCGCCTTCGTGACCGTCGTCGCCGCGCTGCCGGGCGTGCCGCTGCCCGCCGCCACGCGCGGCGCCGCCGAGCGCGGGAGCAGCCGCGCCCGGGCCAAACGAAAGCCCGGTGACCGGCGGTGAACCGCCGCCGGGCCGAGCCGCGGCGACGGGCCCACACCGCGATCGCCCTGGCCGCCGTCGCCGCGCTCGCCGCCGGGACGGGCGTCTGGGCCACCCAGGCCGACGGCGACGACCCCTGCGCCCCCGACGCCGACCTCGTCCTGCCCTGCGGAGCCTGGTGGGGCGCCTACATCCCGTACGACGACGACAGCTCGCTCACCCGGCCCGTCTACGCCTTCGAGAAGAAGATCGGGCGCAAGCTCGACCTCGTCTACACGTACCACGACATGTCGGGGAACCCGGTCGACGGCGAGCTCCTCACCCCCGACGAGCGGGAGCTGGGCCGCGAAAGGCTGCTGATGCTGGCCTGGGAGTCCACCGTCTGGAAGGAGAAGCACCACGCCAACTGGAGCGAGAGGCAGCTCGGTTGGAAGAACATCGCCTCCGGGAGGTACGACAGGTCGATCATCGATCCGCAGGCGCGGCGCATCAAGGCGTACGGAAAGCGGGTCTTCTTCTCCTTCGACCAGGAGACCGACTTCCGCATCAAGGAGGGCGCCGGCACGCCGGCCGAGTACGTCGCCGCCTACCGCCATCTGCGCGACCGCTTCGAGGAGCTGGGGGTGCGCAACGTGGTGTGGGTGTGGACCGTCTCCGGCTATCTCGGCAACAAGGACCAGATGAAGGCGCTCTATCCCGGCGACGCGTACGTCGACTGGATCGGGATGGACCAGTACAACTACTACCAGTGCCACAAGTCGCCGAACTGGCTGGACTTCGAGGCCAGCCAGCGGCCGAGCTACGAGTGGCTGCGCGAGAACGTCTCCGCGAACAAGCCCGTCATGCTGTCGGAGTTCGCGACCGCACCCGATCCGCGCCGGCCCGAGCGGCAGCGCGAGTGGTACGAGAAGATCCCCGAGGTGGCCCCGACGCTGCCGAAGGTCCGGGCGTACGTCCACTGGAACCGGGCCGTGCCGGGTCCGCACTGCGATCTGACCGTCGACTCCGGCCCCGCGCTGGAGGGATACCGGACGGCGGGCCTGGATCCCTACTTCCGCCAGCGCGTCCCGCGCCGGTAGCGGAGCCTATGCTTCTGCCTGGCGATCATGCGGATCAGGTCCGCCGGGATCGCCGCCATGCATGCGTAACAGGCGGAAAGCAACGGGGACATGAACAAATACACAGTGATGGCCGTCGGCCTCGTCCTGTCGGCCGGCCTCGTCACGGGCTGCGGCTCCTCCGACGGCCCGGGAACCGGCACGGCCCCCGAGAAGGGCGCCTCGGCGGCGCCCAAGGGCGCCCCGAAGGCCGAGGGACCGGTCTACAGCGGCCCCGCGATACCCGGTCTGGCCGACAAGCAGGCGTGGAGCGTGCCGCGCGCCGACGCCATCGACCTCGGCGAGGTCTTCCTCTTCGTCAAGAAGGCCGACGGCGCGTACGCCTGGGGCGGGGGCTACGAGGGTGATCCGCTCGACAGCACGACGGGCCTCCTGCACTCCAGCGATCAACCGGAGCCCGTCGTCCTGGAGTTCCGCGAGGTGAAGACCGGAGCCGTACGGAAGAGCCTCAAGGTGACGGCCGAGCACGTGGCCGCCACGACCTGGCGCGAGGGCGTGCCGGCGTTCGAGGTCCGCACCAGCAGCACGACGGAGTCCGACGGGCTCAGCGCGGAGGGCACCACCGTCTCGGTCACCGTCTACGGAAGCGACGGCGCCGAGCTGGGCAAGGCCGAGCACAAGGGCGAGAGCCCCTTCCACGTCCACGAGGGCCACCTGATCGAGCAGGCCGACCAGGCTTCCCTGCAGCTCACCCCGATCGGCGGCGGGCAGCCCCGCAAGGTCACCTGCGGCGGACTCCAGGCCGCCTGCTCGTTCGACCCCCGCAACAAGGACATCGACGGCGGCTCGGGCCACGCCCCGCTGATCACCGGGAAGTACACCTTCCACGTGAACAACGGATCCACCTACGAGACGGATCCGGAGGAGCTCGTGATGTCCGACCTCGCCACCGGCGCGAAGGTCTGGAGCAGCGCGGACGTCACCCCGCCCAAGGGCGTGGAGCTGAACGACGAGGGTGTGCGGACGAGCGGCAGCATCCGTGTCCTCGACGTCCGTGACGGCCGGATCCTCACCGCCTGGGGTGCCGGTGCCTTCCTGACCGACACCTGGGTCACGGCGACGTACGACCTGGCGAGCGGCAAGCAGATAGGCGGCTCCACGAGGTACGCCTACGAGGACTTCCCCGGCGACACGATCAACACCGAGGGCTCGTCGGTCTTCTCCCCCGACCGCAGCCTCGCCGCGGCGGCCACCGAGCGCGGCTCCGCCGTGTGGCAGCTCGCCGACGGCACCGAGGTCTGGGCGCAGAAGGAGGGCGAGAAGGCGATGACGCCGCTGCGCTTCTCCCCGGACAGCGGCGTGCTGTACGGCACGACGGAGGAGAGCGACGACACCGTGCTGGCGGTCGACGCCCGCACGAAGAAGGTGCTCGTGAAGGACCTGCCCGCGGACAACGTCCCGCTGTCGGCGAAGCAGTCCGGCTACGGCTACTTCTCCACGGACAGCGGCTTCTTCGTGTTCCCCGCGGCCGGCTAGCCGTCGCGGTCGCCCCGGAGCCCGGACGGCTCCGGGGCGGAGTTCCCGCCGCGCGATCAGCGGCGTCCGAGCCCGCGCACCGCGAAGGCGGCCATGGCGGCCCCGCAGAGCGCCATGAGGACGGGCAGCGGGGCCGCCGCGAAGGCGTCCCGGCCCGCCCAGCCCGCCCAGAGCACCACCCAGACCGCGCACGCGGTGATCCGTCCACCGGCTCCGACGAGCCGCAGCAGCGCCGCCACGAGCAGCAGGCCGAGCCCCTGGGCCACGACGGGCAGCGCCGTCAGCGCGTCGTCCGGGACCAGGAGCGCACCGGGTCCCGCGGCCGGGTCGGGGCGGATGCCGAGCAGCGGTGGTGCCGTGTGCAGGGCGAGGAAGGTGGCGAGCAGGATCGCCGCGGCGAGCGTCGGACGCATCCGGCGCAGCGACACCGCCGCCACGTGCAGGACGATCAGCAGGACGCCCGCCGCCAGCGTGACCGGCGGCAGGGCCGTGACCAGCTGCGTTCCGGACAGTTGGTCCGGACCCGGGCCGCCCGCGCGGGCGAGCGGGATCCAGAAGAGACCGGCGGCGAGGCCGAGGAGCAGCCACAGCCAGGTCGCCGGGCCGTCCTCTCCCGAGGCACCGGGGTCCGCGGCGCGCTCCGGCTCGCGCTCCGGACGCGGTCGGTACACCGGCAGCCCGAAGGCCGGTGTCACCGTGTCGGCACAGGCGCCCCCGCGCGTCCAGCGCGCCCCGTCGCCGCCCTGTTCGGCGGCGCGCCTGGCCCAGGTCGTGCCGTACTCGACCTCCTCGCGGCCGCCCTTCAGCGCGGACCGCAGGCCGGGCGCGCAGGCCGCGGCCATCAGTGTCATCGAGCCGAGCATGGCGAGTCCGGCGCCGGAGATCCCGATCGGGCCGAGGAGCAGGGCGGCGCTTCCCAGGACGAGGAGGCACATCGCGCCCTGGAGGACGGCGAGCGCGCCCGTACGCCCCTGGACGCGCAGCACGCCGATGTACAGCTCGACGGCGACGCGGGGGAGCGCGGCCGCGGCGAGCAGCCGCAGCACCGTCGTCCCGTGGTCGGCGTAGTCCGCGCCGAACGGGGAGAGGATCTGCGGGGCGAGGACGACGAGCACGAGGACGACGGGGACGAGCAGCAGCGCCATGCGGCGCAGCGCCCCACGGACGCCCTCGGCGAGCGACTCGGGGCTGTGCGAGGCGTGCGCGGTGAGCGAGGAGGCCATGTTGATGGCCATGAACTCCATCGTGCCGCCGACGGTGTACGCGGTGTAGAAGAACGCGTTGTGAGCGGCGTCGAAGCGGACGGCGACCATCACCGGCAGCAGGTTGATCATGGCGAGGCTGAAGAGCGCGCCGACGGAGTCCCCGGCCATGAAGCGGCCGATCTCGCGCATGGCGGGCGGCTCGCGGTCGCGGTCGGCGCGGGTCTGCCGGGGGATGAGCCGGCGGAACACGAGCCAGCCCAGCGGGACGACCGAGAGGGCGATCGCCGCCGACCAGGAGACGAAGACGCCGAGGACCGGCATGGTGGTGGCGAAGGCGACGAGCAGCAGCAGTTTCCCGACGGAGAAGCCGGCGTTGCCGACGGGCACCCAGAAGGCGCGCCTGAGCCCGGTGAGGACGCCGTCCTGGAGGGTGAGGAGCGCCCAGCCGACGCAGGAGGCGGTGAAGAAGAGCCCGGCGGAGAGCGTGCCGAGGGGCGCGTACGAGGGTCCCCACCAGTCGATGGTGAGCAGGAAGGCCCCGCAGGCGAGGGCGACGACGACCGAGCTGACGAGGTAGATCCTGCGGACCAGGAGGCCGGTGGCCGGCCCTGCCCGGGGCACGTAGCGGACGACGGCGCCGATCATCGTGGTCGCGGTGATGGAGGCGAGCAGCCGCTGTGCGGCGATGGCGGCGGAGCCCTGGCCGACGGCCTCCTCGGTGTAGTGGCGGGCGGCGACCAGCCAGAAGCCGAGCCCGAGCGCCGCCGAGACGCCCGTGGACAGCATGAGGGCGTACGCGTTGCGGAACATGGAGTCCCCACCGGAGCGGGTCCCGGGCGGATCGTCCGCGGACGGCCCCTGGTCCCGTTCCCCCTCGTCCGGTGTGTGCAGCCGGACCGCCTCAGCCACGGTCGCCGCGCCACGACCGCGCGTCGTCCGGTGCGGCGGGGCCGGTCGGTGGGCGCACCGGCCGGACGCCCGCCGCGCGCAGCACCTCGATCACCTCGTCCGCCCGGCACGGGTCCACCGGCAGGGCGTGGCGGGCGAACCAGGCGGCCGGTGCCGGGGCGGGGGAGGGGTCGGTGAACGGCTCGCCCGCGTAGGTGTCGAGCGGGGGGTCGTACAGATAGCCGGTGACGATCCGGCGGCGGGCGAGCGCGGCGATGGCCGCGTCCCGGTCGGCCACGAGCAGCGGGACCCGGAAGAGCGGCTGGACCGGGCCGGCGCCGGCCGCGCCCCACTCGCCGGCGAGCAGCCGCTCGGTACCGGCCCGGTGGGCGGCGAGGGTGGAGTCGAGGCGGGCCAGGAGCCGTCGGGTGCGGCGCAGTCGGCCGGGTCCCGCACCGAGGCGGTAGTCGTGCATGTCGACGCGGACCCAGGGATGGAAGGGGGCGAGCCCCGGCGCGGCGGCGAGGGCCTGCTCCAACTCCTCGGCCCGCAGCGGCATCCGGATCTCCTCGCGCTCCTGACGCCCGAGGAGCCGGAGCGTGGCGTGCGCGGCCTTGACCAGGCGCAGGCCCCGCACGGTGGCCTCGGCGTACGGCCGGACGAGATAGGCGAGTTCGGAGGTGGCGCGGGGCGGGTGCAGTAACTCGTCGCGGGCAGCGGTCAGTTCCGCGCGCAGGGCGGGGTCCGCGAAGGCGAGGAAGCCGCCGGTCTTGGCTCCGGTGTGCTTGGAGAGGCTGAACACGGACGCGTCGCCCCAGGTGCCGACCGGCCGGCCGCCGGCCTCGGAGCCGATGGCGTGGGCGGCGTCCTCCAGGAGCGGGATTCCCAAGGCGTCGCACCGGGCGCGCAGTTCGGGCGCCGGGTCGGGGTTCCCGTACAGATTGGTGGTCAGGACGGCGGAGACTCCGCGCCAGACGGAATCGGGTACGGCGCCGGTGTCGATCGAGCCGTCGCGCGGGTCGAGCGGCGCCTGGACGGGGCGCAGTCCGGCGGCGAGGACCACGAAGAAGATGACGTCGTCGTTGACCGGGGACATCAGCACGCGTCCGCCGGGCCGGCACCAGTGGCGCAGCGCCAGATAGAGACCGAAGCGGCACGACGGCACGTGGAGACACTCTCTGCCTCCGAGCCGGTCTCGCATCCGCTCTTCCAGTTCCGCGTACGCAGAAACCATGCGATTCCCCCCTGAACCCCGGGCTCAATGTGTCCCATTCCGGGTGTTCCGTCAATAACGCGGAAGGGCCCGTCCGGTGAAGAACGGGCCCTTTCCACACGTCGTTCAGGGGGAGCGCGGAGGTCACTCCTCCAGCGTCAGTCCCTTGCGCAGTCTGCCCAGTGTCCGGGAGAGCAGCCGGGAGACGTGCATCTGGGAGATGCCCAGCTCCTCGCCGATCTCCGACTGGGTCATGCCGGCGACGAAGCGGAGGGAGAGGATGCGCCGGTCGCGGGGCGGCAGGGAGGCGATCATCGGCTTGAGGGACTCGACGTACTCGATGCCCTCGATGCCGTGGTCCTCGTAGCCGATCCGGTCGGCGAGCGCGCCCTCGCTGTCGTCCTCGTCGGGCTGGGCGTCCAGCGAACTCGCGGTGTAGGCGTTGCTGGCGGCCATGCCCTCGACGACCTCGTCGCGGCTCAGGCCGAGCTCCTCGGCGAGTTCGCCGACGGTCGGCGCGCGGTCGAGCCGCTGGGACAGCTCGTCACCGGCCTTGGCGAGGTCGAGGCGGAGTTCCTGGAGCCTGCGCGGGACGCGCACGGACCACGAGGTGTCGCGGAAGAAGCGCTTGATCTCGCCGACGATCGTCGGCATCGCGAAGGTGGGGAACTCGACGCCGCGGGCCAGTTCGAAGCGGTCGATGGCCTTGATGAGACCGATCGTGCCGACCTGGATGATGTCCTCCATCGGCTCGCTGCGGGAGCGGAACCGCGAGGCGGCGAACTTGACCAGGGCGAGGTTGAGCTCGACCAGGGTGTTGCGCACGTACGCGTACTCGTGCGTGCCCTCTTCCAGGGCGTCGAGCCGGGCGAACAGCGTCTTCGACAGCGCCCGCGCGTCGATCGGGTCGACCTGGTCGAGGGGCCCGATCTCGGGCAGCTCCTCGGTCAGCTCGCCGTGGAACTGCTGGGGAAGGCTCGGGGTGGGGGGCGGAGTTGCTTCTGCCGACGGCGCGTCGGGGGTACGCGGGGCGTCGAGCCGGGGTGACATGGTCTCCTCCATCGTTGCTTCCTGCTGCGGTTTGCGGCGCCTCCATGGCCGACGTTTCGGATGTCCTCTCCTAGCCCTACCTGCTCGACACGCATGGTTGCAAGTGTCAATTGTCCGTTTTGGTTAGGTATGTGGTGGAGTTCAGGTGCAAGCTGTGGCGTGTCGCTTGTATGGTTCGTGGCACGTCAACCGGCATCCGCGAGAGCGAGAAGAGGCACGGGCATGGACCGCCAGAACATCGGCAGCGCGCAGCCTGGGAGGCTGCGGGTCGAGGTCCGCACCGTAGGGGGGACCGAAGTCCTCACTCCGGTGGGTGAGCTCGATCACCACACGGCCGATGTGTTGCGTACACCACTCGACAGCGCCCTCGACGCCGGCCGGTCACGGCTCGTCGTGGACTGCTCGCGCCTCGACTTCTGCGACTCCACCGGACTCAACGTGCTCCTCGGGGCCCGGCTGAAGGCCGACGCCGCGGGAGGCGGGGTCCATCTGACGGGGATGCGCCCGGCGGTTGCCAGGGTCTTCGAGATCACCGGTGCGGACGTCGTCTTCACCGTGCACGACTCGCTCGCGGCGGCACTGCCCGACTGAGGGGCGGGTGTCGTCGGGAAAAGACCGGGCAGGAGAGCCCCGGTTTGGTCCGTTGTCTGGTGAATCGGTTGATTCCGTTGAGTCGGTTGAATCGGTGAGGTGAAGCGCTGATGGACACTGCTGCCGGTGGCAGGGAGATCGAGGAGTCGGTGGAGCCCGTCGTGGGCGCCGTCGATCTCGACGTGCGTACGCTCGCGCTCGGCGCCACCAGCGGCACCGTCCCGCTCGCCCGCGATTTCACGAGGACGGCGCTCTACGACTGGGGCTGGCTGCCGGCCATCGGCGCCGACGCCCGGGCCGCCGCCGAGGACGTCCTGCTGGTCGTCTCCGAGCTGGTCACCAATGCCTGCCTGCATGCCGACGGCCCCGAGACGCTGCGGGTGCTGCGTCGCGCCAAGGTGCTGCGCCTGGAGGTCGTCGACCGCGGCACGGGGCAGCCCGCGCCGCGCACCCCGCACCGGGCCGGACGGCCCGGCGGGCACGGCATGTTCATCGTGCAGCGGCTCTGCCTCGACTGGGGCATCGAGCGCAGGCCCGGAGCCCCCGGCAAGACGGTCTGGGCCGAACTGGCGGCTCCCGCCTAGTACATCCGTACGACCATCCGTGGCGCGCCCGCGAAGGGCGCGCCTTTCGGTGCTCCCTTTGTCTTCCCTCTACAACGCCCCAGGCGTACCTTGACGCCCAATCTGATAAGCCGTCAGTAACTTCGCGGTGAGGGGTGCTTGGATCGTGCCGTACCGGAGGAGAACAGCTTTCGCGCTGGCAGCGGCGGCGGGCTCGGTGGTGCTGGCCTCCGCCCCCGCGGCGCAGGCCGCCGTCGTCGACGTGGACTACGCCTGCGAGACGAAGATCGGGCCCAAGGGCGCGGTCTCGCCCGTCGGCATCACGGCCGTCAGGAGCGGCAGCGGCTACACGATCACCATGTCCTTCGAGAAGGGCGTCTCCGACAGCCCCATCGAACTGCCCAAGGGCGTCATGACGCCTCGCGCGGAGCTCAAGCTCGGCGGCGCGGACTCGGGCACGATCAAGGTCAAGGGCACGCCGAACACGACCGCGATACCGCCCAACACCCCCATCAAGATCGGGCAGTTGACGGGCACGTACACACCGAAGAAGAGCGGAAAGGTCACCTTCACGGCCGGGGTGCTCACCGTCCACGCCCTCGGCATGGACGCGGCCGTCTGCACCCCCAAGAACAACCCCGCGCCGGCGCTCGAACTCGACGTGACGGCCGCAGGCGGTAGCTCTTCGGGGGAGACGCAGTCCACCAGCGGCGGCGAACTGCCGAAGACCGGACCGCTCGACTCCGCCACGGCGCTGGCCACCCTCGGCGGCACGGTGCTGCTGACCGGCGCGGCCGGCGTGCTCTGGCTCACCCGGCGCACGGCACGCTGATGCGGGGGGCGTGGGCCGGTACGGCGACCGCGACCGCCGCGCTGCTCGGGGCGGTGGCCGCGGCGCCCGCGCCCCCGCCGCCGGGATGGACGGCGGGCGCGGCCCAAGGGCGGCCGTACGTCTATCTGGAGGGGCCTCCCGGAAGCGTCCTGGAGGACACCCTCTCGGTGACCAACCCGGGACCGGAGCCGCTCACGGTACGACTCGACGGGCGGGGAGCGCCGCTCGCCTTCGCCGCGCGGACGGTGACGGTGCCGGCGCGGACCCGGGCGGACGTGCCGTTCGCCGTCACCGTCACGGCCGGCACCGCCCCCGGCGAGCACCGGGGGACCGTGAGCGCGGAGGCGGGCGGGCGCCAGGTGCGGGTGCCGGTGCATCTGCGGGTGAGCGGGCCGAGCGTGGCGGCGCTCACCGTCGAGAAGGTACGGCTCGACGGCTCGGGCACCGTGCACTACACCCTGGTCAACCGAGGCAACACGGTGCTCGCCCCGAGCCTTTCCCTCCGCGCCGAGGGCCTCCGCGGCACCGTCCTCGACCGCACGTCGCGGGCCCTGCCGCTCACCCTCGGCCCCGGCGAACGGGCCACCCGAAGCGAGCCCTGGCCCGACCCGCCCGCGCTCGACTCGATCACGCTCCACGTGCGGGCCACGGCTCCGGGCGCCCCGGCGGCCGACGCCCGTGCCGAGCGGGTCTTCGTCTCCGGCGGCGCGATCGCCGGCGGGGCGGGCGCCCTGCTCGTGATGGCGGGCGCGGCCGCCCTCGCGGCCCGAAGGCGCCGCGACCGGGACGTCCGGGCCGGCCGGCCCGGGGAGGGTCCCGGATCCCCCGTGGAGGAGACCCAGTTGGTGGACGCGACGGCAGGAGCGGACCGATGAGGACGAGCGGTACGGAGCGGTGGGACGGGAGCGCTCCGTTCGCGGCGCGGGCCACGGCCGCGGGCGGGCGGGCCGCGTCCGGTCCACGTCGTGACGCGCCCCTCCGGGCGGCGGCGGTCGTGGCGCTGCTCCTCGCCGCGCTCGCGCTCGCCCTGCTGCCCGCACCCCGGGCGTCCGCCGCTGCGGGGCCCACCGTCGCCCTGTCACAGACCGAGGGAGGCAAGGGCGGCGAGATCACCGTGAGCGGATCCGGGTGGAAGCCCGGGGCGCTGCTCATGCTGCTGATGTGCGGTCAGTCCGCGCCCGGCAAGGGCGTCATCGGGGGCACCAACTCCTGCGCCAACACGCTCGGCCGCGCCGCCACCGTCGACGCCCGGGGCGCCTTCAGCCAGAAGCTGCCGGTGGCCGAGCCGCCCAAGCCCTGCCCGTGCGTGGTGCACGTGGCCGGGGTCACCGGGCAGCAGGACGTCGTGGACGTCGCCTTCACGGTCGCCGGCCATCCGACCGCCCCGCTGCCCGAGGCCACCGGGGACGGCAGGCTCGCCGTCCTCGCCTCCGTACGCCTCGAAGGCTCCAGCGGAGTCCTGGTCTGGTTCGGCGCGCCCGCCCGGCGCGAGATCGTCTTCACCGTCGGGAACCTCGGCCAGTCGGCCGTGAAGGACCCGGTCTTCCAGGTCGGCACCGCCCATGGCGTCTTCTCGCCGCAGTACGAGGAACGGCAGTGGCGCGGCACCATCGAGCCCGGAAGAAAGGCGCAGATCAAGCTGCCCGTCGAGCTGTCGGCGGGAGCGCACGGCGACTACGAGGTGTCGGTGAGATACGCCGGCAAGGTCCTCGTCGACCAGCCGTGGGGGGTCGGCCGGCCCTGGGGCGTGACGCTCTTCTGGCTGCTGCTCGCCGTGGTCGTCCCGGCCGCGCTCTTCCGCGTCGGCATGGCGGTCGTGGACCGCGTCCGTCCGGGCGCCTCCGCCGCGGCCCGCGCCGGGCACCGCCGTCGCCGCGCCCTTGTACGTACACCCGAGAACGGCCCCGCCCCCGAGCGGGACGAAACCACCAGCACGACCGCGGTCCTGCCGTGGTTCACCCCGGACTCCGCACCGTCCGCACCGTCAGAGATCAGCCCGACGACGAAGGGACATCAGTGAGCACGCAACGGAGGATGAGCGCGGCGGGAGTCGCGCTGATGCTCGGCGGCGCGGGGATCATGCTGGCCGCCAGCCCCGCTCAGGCCGCCGAGGTCGCGTACAAGACCGAGTGCATTCCGCCGTCCATCTCCGGCCTCCCGCCGGTCCAGGGCACCACGAAGGTGCAGATCACCGCACCGGCGGAGGCGAAGGTCGGCGACGAGGTCGAGGTCGTCTGGAAGACGGTCGAGGCCGCTTCCAAGAACCCCGACATCCTCGACCTGGAGAAGGACACGGTGAAGCCGACCGGTGTCGTCAAGGTCGGCGGAGCGGCGAGCGGCACCCTGACCATGGAGGGCCCGCGGCAGAACCCGCCGATCCCGAAGAACAGCCCGATGGTCCTGCCGGACATGAAGGGCAAACTGAAGCTGGAGAAGGCGGGCGAGATCACGCTGACGCCGGACAAGTACACGATCAACGTCTCGAAGCCGATGTCGACGGACACGAAGTGTTCGCCGAAGGAGACCGTGGCGGTCGGGGCGACGATCAAGGTGTCGGAGAGCGGGGGCGGCTCGTCCGGCGGCACGAGCACCTCGGGTGGAAGCACATCGGGCGGCACGACGTCCGGCGGCACCACCAGTGGCGGCTCCACATCCGGCGGCACCACGTCCGGGGGCACGACGTCCGGCGGCAGCAGCGGCTCGGGCGGCACCACCGGAGGGGGCGGCGGGCAGACCGACTTCACGGGCAAGGAGGTCTCGGTCCAGTTCGCATGCCAGTCGCCGGGCCCGGCGAACATCACCTCCAAGGTGACCATCAACGCCAAGAAGAACGGGGGCAGCTACGACCTCACGGTCAAGACCGCCAAGGGCGTCATGGACAGCCCCGCCCCGCTTCCCGCCGGGGCGCTCAAGCCCTCCATGGCGGTCAAGCTCGGCGGCGCCGACAGTGGCACGGTCAAGGTCGACGGTCCGGCGAACGCCGCGCCGCTGGAGCAGGGCAAGCCGGTCGACCTGCCGGACATGAAGGGCACGTACAAGCCCGGAGCGAGCGGCAAGGCGACGCTCAGCCCCGGCACCCTGACCATCAACGTCTCGCTCGGCGGCTCGCCGATCGTGATCCCCTGCCAGGTCAAGGGCGCCGTCCAGGCATCGCTGGAGCTCGACACGACCAAGCAGGAGGGCGGCGCCTCGGGCGGCGGTGACGCGGCGTCCGGTGGTGGCTCCGGCTCGGCCGGCTCGGGCGGCGGCCTCGCCGAGACGGGCGCCGAGGACGACGGCGCCCTGCGCGCCCTCGCCCTGGTCGCGGGCACGGTGATCCTGCTCGGCGGCGCGGTCTTCACCTTCACCCCGTGGGCGCGGCTGCGTCGCTGACACGGGTTCCGAAAACGGCGGAGGGCCGCCGCACCGATTCGGTGCGGCGGCCCTCCGGGGGTACTGCGTGGGACGTGGGCGTCAGTGGACCGTGCCCATGAGCGCCTGGACCTTCTTGCGGTACATGTAGATCGCGAAGCCGGCGGCGACGGCGAGCGTCGCCTGCATCGCGATGATCCCGGTTCCGTTCAGATCCACGCCCGCGATGGACAGCAGACCGGTGGTGCAGTCACCGGCGGTGACGGCGAGGAACCAGACACCCATCATCTGGGAGGCGTACTTCCGCGGAGCCATCTTCGTTGTGACGGAGAGGCCCACGGGGGAGAGGCAGAGCTCACCGATGGTCTGGATCATGTAGATCGAGACGAGCCACATCGGGGAGACCAGGGTCCCGTCGCCCGACATGTTCATCGGGACGATGAAGACGAAGAAGGACGCACCGACGAGAACCAGACCCATCGCGAACTTCACGATGGTGTTCGGCTCCTGGTTCTTACGGGCCAGCCACAGCCACAGCCAGGCGAACACTGGGGCCAGCGCCATGACGAAGAGCGGGTTCAGGGACTGGTACCAGGTCGCGGAGAAGCCCAGGCCGAAGACGGTGTCGGCGGTCTTGTCGTCCGCGAACAGCGACAGCGTCGAACCGCCCTGGTCGTAGATCATCCAGAAGATCGCAGCGGCCACGAAGAACCAGATGTAGCCGTTCATCTTCGACTGCTCGCCGGCGCTGAGGTCCTTGTCGCGCTTGATGCGTGCCAGGACGGCGATGGGTATGAGCAGACCGGCGAGGGTCAGCGGGACCAGGGCCCAGTTCAGCGTGTAGAGGCCGAGGGCGACGACGATGCCGTAGAAGACGGCCACGAGGGCGACGACGAGAGCGACCTTGGTGATGATCGCCTTGCGCTCGTCGGAGGAGAGCGGGTTCGGGACCTCGCTGCTCTTGGGGTTGAGGCTCTTGGCGAAGGTCAGGAAGACCGCGAGACCCAGGCCCATGCCCACCGCGGCGAGCGCGAAGCCGAGGTGCCAGTTGTATTCCTTGCCGATCGTTCCGATGAGGAGCGGAGCGACGAAGGCGCCGAGGTTGATGCCGACGTAGAAGAGCGTGAAGCCTCCGTCACGACGCGGGTCCTCGGGACCGTCGTAGAGGTGACCCACCATCGTCGAGATGTTGGCCTTCAGCAGACCCGAGCCGACGGCCACCAGCGCCAGGCCGACGAAGAACATCGCCGAGCCGGGCAGCGCCAGCGACACATGGCCCGCCATGATCACGAAGCCGGCGATGGTGACAGTCTTGCGGGCGCCCCAGACGCGGTCGCCGAACCAGCCGCCCGGCATCGCCATCAGGTAGACCATCGACACGTACACGGAGTAGATGGCCGTGGCGGTGGCGGCCCTCATCGCCAGGCCGCCGCCCTGGCTGCCCACAGCGGCGTCCGCGCCACCGGAGACCAGGTAGTACACCAGCAGTGCCCGCATCCCGTAGTAGGAGAAGCGCTCCCACATCTCGGTGAAGAAGAGGGTGGTCAGGCCGCGGGGGTGGCCGAGGAACGTCTTCTGGTACCGGGGAGTTCCGGTCGAAGCCGTCGTCAGGCTGGACGCCATGTCGATCCTTGCTCTGTCGGGACGCGCGCCTTGTGAGCGTGGTGCGCCCGGTGGGGGAGGCCGGCACCGGCGGGGAGTGGTCGCACCCCACCGGGATCCACGCCCCTGACGCCGCATCGCGTCTCGGGACCCGGCCCACAGGTCGTTCACTGTCATCGAGGTTGGCGTAGCCGACCTCACGCAGAAAGAGGACCTCGGTCGCGCGAAGCGAGCCAAAGGTCCCCGATTACCGCAATTGATGCCTCGCCACCATACGCCACGACAGTGCCGGATATGGAAGGACTTGAGAGATGGATCACAGGTGGCCGTGGAACCACAAGCCCTCATTCGAAGGTCATGTGCAGGTTACCCACCTTGATCCGCAGGAGCGGTCACGGCCCTGTGGATCATGCCCCGGGGTGTCCGCGGTGCGGACTACCATCACCCCATGACCCGTGTACTGCTCGCCGAGGACGACGCATCCATCTCGGAGCCGCTGGCCCGAGCGCTGCGGAGAGAGGGATACGAGGTCGAGGTGCGGGAGGACGGCCCCACCGCACTCGACGCCGGACTCCAGGGCGGAGTCGACCTCGTCGTGCTCGACCTCGGGCTGCCCGGCATGGACGGCCTTGAGGTCGCCCGGAGGCTGCGCTCCGAGGGCCACACGGTTCCGATCCTGGTGCTCACCGCCCGCGCGGACGAGGTCGACACGGTCGTCGGGCTCGACGCGGGAGCCGACGACTACGTCACCAAGCCCTTCCGCCTCGCCGAACTCCTCGCCCGCGTCCGGGCCCTGCTCCGGCGCGGCTCCACGGAGCCGGCGGTCGCCCCCGCGACGCACGGCGTCCGCATCGACGTGGAGTCGCACCGCGCCTGGATGGGCGACGAGGAGCTCCAGCTCACCGCGAAGGAGTTCGACCTGCTCCGGGTCCTCGTCCGGGACGCCGGCCGGGTCGTGACCCGCGACCAGCTGATGCGGGAGGTCTGGGACACCACCTGGTGGTCGTCGACCAAGACCCTCGACATGCACATCTCCTGGCTCCGCAAGAAGCTCGGCGACGACGCGGCGAACCCGCGCTACATCGCCACCGTCCGGGGCGTCGGCTTCCGCTTCGAGAAGAGCTAGCCGGCCCGGGCCCACGCCGGTGCCGGACGGGGCCGCCCGGGGAAGGGCGCCATCGGCGCGGGCCCGTGCACCTCCGCTCACGCCGTAGGCTCGACGCGTCCGTCGTGTCACCCCGCCCGGAGGGCACAGTGCGTCGCCGCCTGATCAACTCCACGCTCGCCGTCGTCCTCGTCGTCATCGCCGTCTTCGGGGTGTCCCTCGTCATCGTCGAGACGCGGACCATCTCCAGCAGCGCCCAGGAGAGCGTCGACTCCGAGGCCGTCCGCCTCGTCTCCATCGTCGACAGCCGGCTCATCGGCGGGGAGCCCGTCAACCCCGACATCCTCGCCGAGCAGAGCGGCGCCAAGCGGTACGCCCTGATCGAGATCCCCGGCCGCGCCCCCATCGAGATCGGCACCCGCCCCGAGGGCAGCGTCATCCGCGGCAGCGCCGTGGGCGAGCGCGGGGAGACCGTCACCGTCGAGGAGTCCCGCTCCACCATCACCTCCGAGGTGGGCCGCACCCTCCTGATCATCGGGGCGGTGGCCCTGCTGGCCGTCATCGCCGCCGTCCTGCTCGCCGTACGGCAGGCCAACCGGCTGACGTCCCCCCTCACCGACCTCGCCGAGACCGCCGAACGCCTCGGCTCCGGCGACCCCCGCCCCCGCCACAAGCGGTACGGGGTGCCGGAGCTCGACCGGGTCGCCGACGTCCTGGACGCCTCCGCCGAGCGGATCGGCAGGATGCTCACCGCCGAGCGCCGGCTCGCCGCGGACGCCTCGCACCAGCTCCGTACGCCCCTCACGGCGCTCTCCATGCGCCTGGAGGAGGTCGCCCTCGCCGATGACCTGGACTCGGTCAAGGAGGAGGCGACGATCGCGCTCACGCAGGTGGAGCGGCTCACCGACGTCGTGGAGCGGCTGCTCACCAACTCGCGCGACCCCCGCACGGGCTCCGCCATCGCCTTCGACGTCGACGAGGTCGTCAAGCAGCAGATCGAGGAGTGGCGCCCGGCCTACCGCAGCGCGGGCCGGGCCATCGTCCACTCGGGCAAGCAGGGGATGCGCGCGGTCGGCACCCCGGGCGCCGTGGCCCAGGTCCTCGCCGCCCTGATCGAGAACTCGCTCATGCACGGCGGCGGCACCGTCGCCCTGCGCACCCGGGTCACCGGCAACCAGTCCGTGATCGAGGTCACCGACGAGGGCCCGGGCGTCCCCGCCGATCTCGGGGCGCGGATCTTCGAGCGGACCATCAGCGGCCGCAACTCCACCGGCATCGGACTCGCCGTCGCCCGTGACCTCGCCGAGGCGGACGGCGGCCGACTGGAGCTGCTCCAGCAGCAGCCCCCGGTGTTCGCGCTCTTCCTGGGCCGCGAGGTCAAGAGCCGCAAGGACCAGGAGCGCCCGGGCCCCGAGCGGACCGGGCGCTCCAGGAGACGAAGGGACGGGACGGCGCCCTACGGCACCCGGTCGGGCTGCTTCCTGGTCGCCTGCTGCGGGGCCTGCTCCAGGAACGATTCGGCGGTCTGGACCGCCTCCCGCGCGGGCAGCGTACGGAACACCCAGGTCCGGTACGACCAGAACCGGAACAGCGTCGCGACACCGATCCCCAGGAACTTGAAGACGTTGCTCTGAAGGGGGGTGTCCCAGCCGAAGCCGTACGTCGCCGCGTACAGGATGCCGTTCTGGATCACCAGGCCGGCGACGCTGAACAGCAGGAAGAGCGTCAGCTCCTTCGTCCGGCTGCTCTTGTCGCGGTCCCGGTAGGTGAAGTACCGGAAGCCCAGGTAGTTGAAGCCGATGGCGACGACGGTGGCGATGATGCTCGCCCGGACGACGGGGACCTCGGTGAGATGACGTACGAGGTTGAAGACCCCGAGGTCCACCAGGAGGCCGACACCGCCGACGGCACCGAACTTCGCGAACTCGCGCGCGAGCCGTTCAAGCCGCACACGCAGTGCGCTGGGTTCACTCATGGTGATTGCTCAGCCCCGTCCGTTCGGAATTCGTCGACCCAGCCATGCTAACCAGACCGTTTGGCACCTGCCCGGAGAGATGGCAAACCGTGGGAAAGCCCGGGCGAGCTGTCGTAAAGCACAGGCGGGGGAGGCTCCGCGCATGGTGCGGATACCCTAAGAGGGTGACGTTCCCGGTAGTCGGCATGGTCGGTGGCGGTCAGCTCGCCCGTATGACCCACGAGGCGGGCATCCCCCTCGGCATCAAGTTCAAGCTGCTCAGTGACACCCCGCAGGACTCGGCGGCCCAGGTGGTGAGCGAGGTCGTCATCGGCGACTATCGCGACCTGGCTACGCTGCGTGACTTCGCGAGTGGATGTGACGTGATCACCTTCGATCACGAGCACGTCCCCGCGGAGCATCTGCGAGCCCTGGAGGAGGACGGCGTCGTCGTCCGCCCGGGACTCGCCGCGCTGGTGCACGCCCAGGACAAGGGGGTGATGCGCGCCAAGCTCGACGAGATCGGTGCGCCCAGCCCCCGCCACCGCATCGTCGCCGATCCGGCGGACGCGGCGGCCTTCGCGGCGGAGGGGGGCGGCTTCCCGATCATCCTCAAGACCGTGAGCGGCGGCTACGACGGCAAGGGCGTCTGGTTCGTCCGCTCCGAGGAGGACGCCCACGACCCCTTCCGCGCGGGCGTCGCGGTCCTGGCGGAGGAGAAGGTCGACTTCTCGCGCGAACTCGCCGCGAACATCGTCCGCTCCCCGCACGGCCAGGCCGTCGCGTACCCGGTCGTCGAGTCCCAGCAGGTCGACGGCGTCTGCGACACCGTGATCGCACCCGCGCCGAACCTGTCGGCCGAGCTGGCCGGCCAGGCGCAGGAGCTGGCGCTGCGGATCGCGAAGGAGCTCGACGTCGTCGGCCACCTGGCCGTGGAGCTCTTCGAGACCACCGACGGACGGATCCTCGTCAACGAACTCGCCATGCGTCCGCACAACTCCGGCCACTGGACCCAGGACGGCGCGATCACCTCGCAGTTCGCCAACCACGTCCGGGCCGTCCTCGACCTGCCGCTGGGCGATCCGCGCCCGCGCGCCCCGTGGACGGTCATGTGCAATGTGCTGGGCGGGGACTACCCGGACATGTACTACGCGTATCTGCACTGCATGGCCCGGGATCCGCAGCTCAAGATCCATATGTACGGCAAGGACGTGAAGCCCGGCCGCAAGGTGGGGCACGTCAACACCTACGGCGACGACCTCGACGACGTGCTGGAGCGCGCCCGTCACGCCGCCGGCTATCTGCGAGGAACGATCACCGAATGAGCCCTGTGAGCCCCGTCGTAGGCATCGTCATGGGATCCGACTCCGACTGGCCCGTCATGGAGGCCGCGGCCCAGGCCCTCGACGAGTTCGAGATCCCGTACGAGGTGGACGTCGTCTCCGCGCACCGGATGCCGCGCGAGATGGTGGCGTACGGCGAGGAGGCGGCCGACCGCGGCCTGAAGGCGATCATCGCGGGTGCCGGCGGCGCCGCCCATCTCCCGGGGATGCTCGCCTCGGTGACCCCGCTCCCGGTCATCGGCGTACCGGTCCCGCTGAAGTACCTCGACGGCATGGACTCGCTCCTCTCCATCGTGCAGATGCCGGCCGGTGTGCCGGTGGCCACGGTCTCCGTCGGCGGGGCGCGCAACGCCGGCCTGCTCGCGGCCCGGATCCTCGCCGCGCACGATGCCGAACTGCTCGGCCGGATGCGGGAGTTCCAGCAGGAGCTGAACGACCAGGCGACCGAGAAGGGCAAGCGGCTGCGGGCCAAGGTCGAGGGCTCGGAGTCGTTCGGCTTCGCCAAGTGAGCCGCCCGGCGGACACGGCCGGCCGGCTGGCGGAGGCGAGGGAGCTGCTCGCCTCCACCCCGGTCGTCGACGGCCACAACGACCTGCCGTGGGCGCTGCGCAAGCACGCGGCGTACGACCTGGACCGGCTCGACATCGCCGCCGACCAGACGGGCGTGCTCCACACGGACCTGGCCCGGCTGCGCGCCGGCGGGGTCGGCGCGCAGTTCTGGTCGGTGTACGTGTCGTGCGAGCTGACCGGTGACGACGCGGTCAGCGCGACCCTGGAGCAGATCGACATCGTCGACCAGCTGCTCGACCGGTACGCCGCCGATCTCGCCCCCGCCCTGACCGCGGACGACATGGAGTCGGCGCGCAAGGAGGGCCGCATCGCCTCCCTCAAGGGAGCCGAGGGCGGCCACTGCGTCAACAACTCCCTCGCCACGCTGCGCGCGCTGCACACCCTGGGCGTGCGCTACATGACGCTCACCCACAACGACAACACGGCGTGGGCGGACTCGGCGACGGACGAGCCCGGCGTCGGCGGTCTCTCCCCCTTCGGCCACGAGGTCGTCCGGGAGATGAACCGGGTCGGAATGCTCGTCGACCTCTCGCACGTCGCCGCGACGACGATGCGGGACGCGCTGGCCACCGCCGTCGCGCCGGTGATCTTCTCGCACTCCTCCGCGCGCGCGGTCTGCGACCACCCGCGGAACATCCCCGACGACGTGCTGGCGCAGCTGCCCGCCAACGGGGGAGTGGCGATGGCGACGTTCGTGCCGAAGTTCATCCTCCCCGCCGCGGTGGAGTGGACGGCCCGCGCCGACGAGAACATGCGGGCGCACGGACTGCACCACCTCGACACCACCCCGGCGGCGATGAGCGTCCACCGCGCGTTCGAGGCGGAGAACCCGCGTCCGGTCGCCACCTCGGCGACCGTGGCCGACCACCTCGACCACATGCGCGAGGTCGCCGGCATCGACCACATCGGCATCGGCGGCGACTACGACGGCACGGCGTTCACCCCGGCCGGCCTCGACGACGTCGCGGGCTATCCGAACCTGGTCGCGGAGCTGTTGACCCGCGGCTGGTCGCACGCCGACCTCGCCAAGCTCACCTGGTCCAACGCGGTCCGCGCGCTGCGGGACGCGGAGGCCGTCTCGCGCGAGCTGCGGGAGACCCGGGCACCGTCGAACGCCACGCTCGACTCGCTGGACACCTCCGCATCCTGACGGATCGTCAGTGAGGGCCCCGCTTCGGCGGGGCCTTCGCGCGTCCGGGACCGGGTCACCCGTACGGACCATCCCGTCGCGCCGGGAGGGGGCGCGGCTGCCACGGTGGGCGGTACTGCCTCGTTCAGTTCGGAGTCACACCATGGCAGATCTCGATGATCACCCATCCTTCCCCGTCGCTCCCACCGGCTCCGCCGGAGAGTCCGACCTGCCCGAACAACCCCGGCCCCTCGACGAGTCGACCCGAGCACGGGCACTCCTCGCGGCGCAGCCCGTCGTCGAGGGGCACACGGAACCACCCCGGGCGTTCGACCCGGAGGATCTTCCTCCGGTGCGGGCGCCGGAGACCGGCGCGCAGTTCTGGTCCCTGCACGTCGAACCCGGCGAGGGCGTGCTCGGCACGCTGCGGCGGATCGACGGGATCCGCGCGCTGGTCGCCGCCTGCCCCGAGGACCTGCGCCTCGCCCACACCACCGTCGAGATGGCCCACGCGGTCAACTGCGGACGGGTCGCCGTGCTCCTCGGCCCGGTGAGCTGGGCGGCGGTCGGCGGCTCGATCGCCACGCTGCGGGCCTACCACGCGCTCGGGGTACGGGCCGTCAACCTGCCCCGCTTCGACGGCTTCGGCAAGGAGGCCGTACGGGAGATGAACCGTCTGGGCCTCGCCGTGGACCTCTCCGGCGCCGACCCCGAATCGGTGCGCCGCACCCTCGCGCTCACCAGGGCCCCGGTCCTGCTGACCCGGGGCGACCCGCGGCAACTGCCGGACGACGTCCTCGGACTGCTCGCCGAGAACGGCGGGGTCTGCATGGTCCCGGTGGCCGCGGACCCGTCGGACGCCGCCGACGTCCTCGACCGCCTCCGTGCGACGGCCGGCCCGCACTGCGTCGGCATCTCCCGCACCCTGGACCCGGCGAGCGGTTACGTCCCGCTCTTCGCCGAGCTCCTCCGCCGCGGCTGGCCCGCGCCGGACCTGGTCGCCCTGGCGCACGCCAACGCGACCAGGGCGCTGCGCGAGACCGAGTTCCTCTCCCGCACCGCGCGCCCTCGCCGCGCGGCCTGACACGCCGGTGCCCCGCCGCCCCCGGTCGACGGGGGAGGCGGGGCACCGGCGCGCGTTCGCACGTCTCCGTCCCGGGCCAGCGGGCCGGGCGCACGGCCTCAGGCGCGCGGGCGGCCCATCGCGCGGTACGTCCACCCCGCCTCGCGCCAGCGCGCGGAGTCCAGCGCGTTGCGGCCGTCCAGGAGCACCCGCGACGTCACCGCCGCCCCCAACTCCGCCGGGTCGAGCTCGTCGCGGAACTCGCGCCACTCCGTCAGGTGCAGCACCACGTCCGCTCCGCGCACGGCGTCCAGCGCCGTGTCCGCGTACCCCAGCGTCGGGAAGAGCCGCCGCGCGTTCTCCATGCCCTTGGGGTCGTAGACCGTGACCTGTCCGCCCTGGAGGTGGATCTGGCCCGCCACGTTCAGCGCGGGCGAGTCGCGGACGTCGTCCGAGTCCGGCTTGAACGTGGCGCCGAGTACCGCCACCCGCTTCCCGAGGAACGAGCCGCCGCCGAGCGCCTCACGCGCCATCTCGACCATCTGGCCGCGCCGCCGCATGTTGATCGAGTCGATCTCGCGCAGGAAGGTCAGCGCCTGGTCCGCGCCCAGCTCGCCGGCCCGCGCCATGAAGGCGCGGATGTCCTTCGGCAGACAGCCGCCGCCGAAGCCGATCCCGGCCCGCAGGAACTTGGACCCGATCCGCTCGTCGTAGCCGATCGCCTCCGCCAGCTTGGCGACGTCACCGCCCGCCGCCTCACAGACCTCGGCCATCGCGTTGATGAAGGAGATCTTGGTGGCGAGGAAGGAGTTCGCGGCGGTCTTCACCAGCTCCGAGGTGGGGAAGTCCGTCACCACGAACGGCGAGCCCTCCGCGATCGGCCCGGCGTACACCTCGCGCAGCAGCTTCTCGGCCCCTCCGCCGCGCACGCCGACGACGATCCGGTCGGGGTGCAGGGTGTCCTTGACGGCGAAGCCCTCCCGCAGGAACTCCGGGTTCCAGGCCAGCTCGACGCCCTCCGGCAGCAGCGCCGCGAGCCGGTCGGCCGAGCCGACCGGCACGGTCGACTTGCCGACGACCAGCGCACCGTCCCGGACGACCCCGGCGAGCGAGGTGAACGCGGCGTCGACGTAGCTCATGTCACAGGCGTACTCGCCGTGCTTCTGCGGGGTGTTCACGCAGACGAAGTGGACGTCGCCGAAGGCGCCCACCTCCTCCCAGGAGGTGGTGAAGCGCAGCCGGCCCGTCGACCCCTCGATCCCGGCGACGTGCCGGGCCAGCAGCTCCTCCAGTCCCGGCTCGTACATCGGTACGCGCCCGGTGGCCAGCAGCTCGATCTTCTCGGGCACGACGTCGAGGCCCAGCACGTCGAAGCCGAGTTCCGCCATGGCCGCTGCGTGCGTGGCGCCGAGGTAGCCGGTGCCGATCACGGTGATCTTGAGGGCCATGCGGGACTCCAGTGACGTCGGGCGGAATGCCTGCCCGAGCATAGTCGGGCCTCGCTCCGGCCCGGGCCGGACCTTGGTCCGATGCTCGGTGACGCCCTACCCTTTGGGTTACTTAACGGTAGTTAGCAGGCAGGGGAGTGCGTGATCATGGCTGGTTCGGCTGATTTCGACCTGTATCGCCCGTCCGAGGAGCACGACATGCTCCGGGAGACGGTCCGCGCGCTGGCGGAGGCGAAGATCACGCCGTTCGCCGCCGCGGT
>NZ_JBEZNW010000036.1:0-77866 GCF_040653355.1 Streptomyces sp. NPDC047971
CGCCCGGTTACATTCCGAACCCGGAAGCTAAGCCTTTCAGCGCCGATGGTACTGCAGGGGGGACCCTGTGGGAGAGTAGGACGCCGCCGAACAATTTTTAGCCTCAACCCCCGGACTTCGTCCGGGGGTTGAGGCATTTTTGCGTTCAGGGGACAACGGACCCCCTGTGCACGGGTGCGTCGTGGCTGAGGGTAAGGTCAGGGGGCATCATTGGCACGTTCCCACAGGAGGCCCCCGGGTGGAGGTCCAGGAGACTCGCGTTCAGACGGACCGGGTCCTCACCATCCCCAACATCTTGAGCATGGCTCGCCTCGTCGGCGTGCCGCTCTTCCTGTGGCTGATTCTGCGACCTGTGTTCGGCGGTCCGAACAGCGATGGCTGGGCCTTGCTGGTGTTGATGCTCAGCGGCGTCAGCGACTATCTCGACGGTAAGCTCGCCCGGCGCTGGAACCAGGTCAGCAGCCTGGGCCGGCTCCTGGACCCCGCGGCCGACCGGCTGTACATCGTTTCCACTCTCGTGGGCCTCACCTGGCGAGAGATCCTGCCACTCTGGCTGACCCTCGCGCTTTTCGCCCGCGAGCTCATGCTGCTGGTGATGGTGGGCATCCTCCGCCGGCACGGCTATCCCCCGCCGCAGGTGAACTTCCTCGGGAAAGCTGCGACATTCAACTTGATGTACGCCTTCCCCCTGCTCCTGCTCAGTGACGGAACGGGCTGGCTTTCGTCACTCGCTGAAGTTTTCGGGTGGGCCTTCGCCGGATGGGGTACAACTCTCTATTGGTGGGCAGGGATCCTCTACGTGGTCCAGGTCCGTCGACTCGTCAAGGCGGATACCTCGGCCGATTGAGCCCGTCTGTCCTGTGCCGTGCAGCGTCGCCGGCATGGACGAGGACGCCTTAGGGCCACTGACAGGTGAAGTCGGCAGGACCGTCGTCTCTTCAAGGAGGACGCTTCCGACATGAAGGCCGTCGTGATGGCCGGTGGCGAAGGAACCCGACTTCGCCCGATGACCTCGAGCATGCCCAAGCCTCTCCTGCCGGTCGCCAACCGGCCGATCATGGAGCACGTCCTGCGACTGCTCAAGAGGCACGGTCTCAACGAGACCGTCGTCACCGTGCAGTTTCTCGCCTCGCTCGTCAGGAACTACTTCGGTGACGGCGAAGAGCTCGGAATGGAGCTCACCTACGCCAACGAGGAGAAACCTCTCGGCACAGCGGGGAGTGTGAAGAACGCCGAGGAAGCGCTGAAGGACGACGCCTTCCTCGTCATCTCGGGAGACGCACTCACCGATTTCGACCTCACCGATCTGATCGCCTTCCACAAAGAGAAAGGCGCCCTCGTCACGGTCTGCCTGACGCGTGTGCCGAATCCGCTGGAATTCGGCATCACGATCGTCGACGAGGACGGCCAGGTCGAGCGCTTCCTCGAAAAGCCGACCTGGGGCCAGGTCTTCTCGGACACGGTGAACACCGGCATCTACGTCATGGAGCCCGAGGTCTTCGACTACGTCGAGGCCGACACCTCCGTCGACTGGTCGGGCGATGTCTTCCCGCAGCTCATGAAGGAGGGCAAGCCGATCTACGGCTATGTCGCCGAGGGCTACTGGGAGGATGTCGGTACCCACGAGAGCTACGTCAAGGCCCAGGCCGACGTGCTCGAAGGAAAGGTCCAGGTCGAGCTCGACGGTTTCGAGATCTCGCCCGGTGTGTGGGTGGCCGAAGGCGCGGAGGTATCTCCGGACGCCGTCCTTCGGGGCCCGCTGTACATCGGTGACTACGCGAAGGTCGAAGCGGGAGCGGAGATCCGCGAGCACACCGTCATCGGCTCGAACGTCGTCGTCAAGAGCGGTGCGTTCCTCCACAAGGCCGTCATCCACGACAACGTCTACATCGGGCAGCAGAGCAATCTGCGAGGCTGCGTGATCGGGAAGAACACCGACATCATGCGGGCCGCCCGGATCGAGGACGGCGCCGTCATCGGCGACGAGTGCCTCGTCGGTGAGGAATCGATCGTTCAGGGGAACGTCCGGGTCTACCCCTTCAAGACCATCGAGGCCGGCGCCTTCGTCAACACCTCCGTCATCTGGGAGTCGCGCGGTCAGGCCCATCTCTTCGGGGCGCGCGGAGTCTCCGGCATCCTCAACGTGGAGATCACGCCCGAGCTGGCCGTACGGCTCGCGGGGGCGTACGCGACGACGCTCAAGAAGGGCGCGACCGTCACCACCGCGCGTGACCACTCCAGGGGAGCCCGCGCGCTGAAACGTGCGGTGATCTCGGCGCTCCAGGCCGCCGCCATCGACGTACGTGACCTGGAGAACGTACCGCTGCCGGTGGCACGGCAGCAGACCGCCCGGGGAAGCGCCGGCGGGATCATGGTGCGGACCTCGCCCGGTGTGCCGGACTCCGTGGACATCATGTTCTTCGACGAGCGGGGTGCGGACCTGTCACAGGCGGGGCAGCGCAAGCTGGACCGGGTCTTCGCACGTCAGGAGTACCGTCGGGCGTTCCCGGGCGAGATCGGTGACCTCTCCTTCCCGGCGAGCGTCTTCGACTCGTACACCGGCTCGCTGCTTCGGAACGTGGACACCTCCGGGATCGCGGAGGCGGGTCTGAAGGT
The DNA here is from genome assembly GCF_040653355.1 of Streptomyces sp. NPDC047971. Lineage (NCBI taxonomy): Bacteria > Bacillati > Actinomycetota > Actinomycetes > Kitasatosporales > Streptomycetaceae > Streptomyces > Streptomyces sp. NPDC047971. Next base: position 2,617 of record NZ_JBEZNW010000036.1, read on the forward strand.
CGTCGTGGACGCCTCCAACGGCAGCGCCGGGCTCGTTCTGCCGAGCCTCCTCGGCCGGCTCCAGGTGGACTCCCTGACGATCAACCCCGGCCTCGACGAGTCGAGGCCGACGGAGTCGGCGGAGACCAGGCGGGCGGGGCTCGTACGGCTCGGAGAGATCGTGGCGTCGGCGCGGGCCGCGTTCGGCGTACGGTTCGACCCCGTGGGTGAGCGGCTGTCGCTCGTCGACGAGCGGGGCCGGATCATCGAGGACGACCGTTCGCTGCTGGTCATGCTCGACCTGGTGGCCGCCGAGCGGCGCTCCGGGCGGGTGGCCCTGCCGGTGACGACCACGCGGATCGCGGAGCAGGTCGCCGCGTACCACGGCACGCAGGTGGAGTGGACGACGACCTCGCCCGACGATCTGACCAGGGTCGGGCGGGAGGAGTCCACGATCTTCGGCGGCGACGGTCGCGGCGGGTTCATCATTCCGGAATTCAGCAGCGTCTTCGACGGCGCCGCCGCGTTCGTACGGCTCATCGGTCTGGTGGCGCGGACGCAGCTCACGCTGAGCCAGATCGACGCGCGCATCCCGCGGGCGCATGTCCTGCGGCGGGACGTCGCGACGCCGTGGGCCGTGAAGGGGCTCGTGATGCGCCGGGTGGTGGAGGCGGCCGGAGACCGGTCGGTGGACACCACCGACGGCGTACGGGTCGTGGAAGCGGACGGTCGCTGGGTGATGGTGCTGCCGGACCCGGCCGAGGCCGTCACCCATCTGTGGGCCGAGGGGCCGGACGACTCCTCGGCGCAGGCCCTGCTCGACGAGTGGTCGAACGTGGTCGAGAGCGCAGGTCACTGACGGTTGGGGCGGATGTGCCGGGTGGTGTCCTGCGGGCGCCTCCCGGCCCATCGGTGGGGCCATTCGGCGGTAGCACCCCCGACGTGCGACGATGTGCGGCATGTCGCAGCAGCACCCCGTTCGGAGCACCGGAACACCGCCCCCGCGTCCGGACGCGTCCATGTCGCTGCTGAACAACGTGATCGACCACGCGCTCGACGACGGCTACGCGGAGGCGTCGGCCCGGCGTGAGGCGGAGGGCGGCGGGCTGCCTCGGACGCTGCGGGCCAAGCTTGGCCTGGCAGCCGGCCTGGTGCTCGCCGCGGCCGTGGTGACCGTGGGTGCCGCGGAGGCGCGGATCTCGGCGCCCGTCGTCGCCAAGGAGCGGCAGGAGCTGATCGGCCGGATCGACGCGGAGACGGAGGCGGCCGAGAAGCTGGAGCAGGACGTCGAGAAGATCCGCGCCGAGGTCGGCGAGAGGCAGCGCAAGGCGCTCGAGCAGCACGGCGGCGACCAGGCCGAGCTGGTGGCGCTGCTGTCGGGGGCGACCCCGGTGCACGGCCCGGGCGTGAAGCTCGTGGTCGACGACGCCAAGGACACCGAGCAGGGTGGCGGGGGTCCCCGGGAGAGCAGTGGCTTCTCCGACACGGGCCGGGTCCGTGACCGGGACATGCAGCGGGTCGTCAACGGTCTGTGGGAGTCGGGCGCGGAGGCCGTCTCGATCAACGGTCAGCGGCTGACGTCGCTGTCGGCGATCCGGGCCGCGGGCGACGCCATACTGGTCGACAACAAGCCGCTGGTGCCGCCGTACACGGTGCTGGCGGTGGGGGACGGGCAGCGGTTGAGCACCGCGTTCCAGGACAGCGCCGACGGGCAGTACCTGCACGCGCTGCAGGAGAACTTCGGGATCCGCACCAGCATCTCGGCCGAGGCGGACGTACGTCTGCCGGCCGCGCCGAGCCTGATCGTACGTACAGCAGAGCCGAGGGGAGCCGGGGCCGCCAAGCCTTCCGGGCAGGCCACGGCCGACACAGGGAAGGGCACATCTTGATCGCCGTACTGGGCCTGATCGTGGGAGTGGTGGTCGGACTTTTGGTCCGGCCCGAGGTTCCGGCGGTGGTCGAGCCCTATCTTCCGATCGCCGTGGTGGCCGCCCTCGACGCGGTCTTCGGCGGCCTGCGTGCCATGCTCGACGGAATCTTCGTCGACAAGGTCTTCGTGGTGTCCTTCCTGTCGAACGTGGTGGTCGCCGCGCTGATCGTCTTCCTGGGCGACAAGCTGGGCGTCGGCGCGCAGCTGTCGACCGGTGTCGTCGTCGTGCTCGGCATCCGCATCTTCTCCAACGCCGCCGCCATCCGGCGGCACGTGTTCCGGGCGTGACGCCGATGAGCAACGTGAACCCCGAGAAGCCCGAGAACCCGGACGACGGCGAGGCGACCGAGGCGACCCCCGAGGCGCCCGCCGCCCCCGAGAAGCAGCTGACCGGACGGCAGAGGCTGGCCGCCGGGCTGTGGCCGCCACGGGTGAGCAGGGCCCAACTCATCGTCGCCCTGCTGCTGTTCGTCCTCGGTCTGGGGCTCGCCATCCAGGTTCGCTCCACGAGCGACAACAGTGCGCTGCGCGGCGCCCGCCAGGAGGATCTGGTCCGGATCCTCGACGAGCTCGACGACCGTACGCAGCGCCTGGAGGACGAGAAGGCGCGCCTGGAGAACCAGCGCTCCGAGCTGGAGTCCAGCTCGGACCAGGCCGAGGAGGCGCGCAAGCAGACCCAGGAGAAGGAGCAGCAGCTCGGCATCCTGGCCGGTACGGTCGCCGCCGAGGGGCCGGGCATCACGCTGACCGTCGCGGGCGCGGCGGCGGCGGTCGAGTCGGACATGCTGCTCGACGCGATCCAGGAGCTGCGTGCGGCGGGTGCCGAGGCGATCCAGATCAACGATGTGCGGGTGGTCGCGGACAGTTACTTCTCCGGTGCGGGAAGCGACATAGAGATCGATGGAACGAAGGTGGCCGCTCCGTACGTCTTCAAGGTCATCGGCAAGCCCGAGGATCTCGAGCCGGCGCTCAACATCCCCGGTGGAGTCATTCAGACGCTGGAGAAGGAGCAGGCCACGGCGACCGTGGCCAAGTCCGAGAAGATCGTTGTGGATGCCTTGCGACCTGCGAAGCGGCCTGACTACGCTCAGTCGTCCTCGCAGTGAGCCGGGGGTGTGTCGCGGTCACGCGACAAGGGGAGGGCGTTGCGGGGGGTCGCCGCATCACAAGCGTGGTGCGTGGTGGAAACTGTCCGGAGGATACGGACGTTGTGAAGGTGTCCGGGTCGGCAGGTGTGTTCATTCAGGGTTCGTCCTGCCCCACGGGCGGGTCTGTTTCGGTCAAGGGGAATCGCCCGTGAGTTTTTTTGCGAAGTTGTTCGGCAAGAGCGCACGCGAGGACGGCGGCAACGCCAAGCACCGCGCGCCGCGCCACGCCCAGAGCGAGGAACAGGGCGGCGAGCGTCCGCTGTTCCGTGACGAGGTCGGCGGCCAGGGCGGAGATGTCGCGGGCGCGCACGGCGCGTCGTCTGTTGACCCTGCCGGTGCCGGGCGCATAGGTTTCGGGGAACCATCAACCTCAAGTACGGGTGGAGGGTTCACCCCCGATCCGTATGCGACCCAGACCTCCGCGGGTCAGCCGCGGCAGGAGGATGCGTCCATGCCGGTGTGTACGAGGTGCGGTCACCGCAACACCGCGGACAGCCGTTTCTGCTCCCACTGCGGCACGCCGCTGCGGGGCGGGGCGCCCGTGGAGCGCGCGTCCGAGACGACGTCGACGATCTCGATCTCGGGCCTCGAGGCGTATGACGCCGAGGTCACCGGTCAGACCGCCGTGCCGTCCCTCTCTCCCGAGGCGCTGGCGGCCGTCGAGGCCCTGCCGGCCGGCTCGGCCCTGCTCGTCGTGCGCCGCGGTCCGAACTCGGGCAGCCGCTTCCTGCTGGACAGCGAGCTGACCACGGCCGGCCGTCACCCGCAGAGCGACATCTTCCTCGACGACTTCACCGTGTCGCGGCGTCACGTCGAGTTCCGGCGGGCTCAGGACGGCAGCTTCACCGTCGCCGACGTCGGCAGCCTCAACGGCACCTACGTCAACCGTGAGCCGATCGAGTCGGTGGTCCTGTCCAACGGCGACGAGGTGCAGATCGGCAAGTACCGGCTGGTCTTCTACTCGAGCCAGCGGGGCGTGTGACGCCTCCGGGAAGCCTTCAGGGAAGGTCCATGCTGCGAACACCGACGGGCGGTGCCGGACACGGCACCGCCACCGCGGGCGACCGGCTGGTCAGCATCGGCACGGTGCTGAACCAACTGCGTGACGAGTTCCCCGAAGTGACCATCTCCAAGATCCGGTTCCTGGAGGCCGAGGGGCTCGTCGAGCCCCGGCGTACGGCCTCCGGGTACCGGAAGTTCAGCCCGCAGGACGTGGAGCGGCTCGCCCAGATCCTGCGGATGCAGCGGGACCACTATCTTCCGCTGAAGGTCATCCGGGAGCATCTCGACGCCCTCGCCCGGGGTGAGCAGATCAGGCTCCCGTCCCCCAGCCCGCAGCGGGACCTGCTGGACGGGGCCTGGGAGCCGGAGGGCGACCGGCCGACGGCCGCGCGGGTGGGTCGGGCCGAGCTGCTCGCCGCCGCGGAGGTGAGCGAGGAGGAGCTCGCGGAGTGGGAGTCCTACGGGCTCATCGCCGCGGGAGCCGAGGGCGGCTACGACGCCGAGACCGTCACGGTCGCCAGACTTGTCGCCGATCTGGGGAGATTCGGTCTGGAACCTCGGCACCTCCGGGCGGTCAAAGCGGCCGCCGACCGGGAGGCGGGTCTCGTCGAACAGGTGGTCGCGCCGCTGCGCCGGCACCGTAACCCGCAGACCAGAGCGCATGCGGAGGCCACCGCGAAGGAGCTCGCCGGGCTGTCCGTCCGGCTGCATGCGGCACTGGTCCAGACCGCTCTCGGACTCCGGTTGCCGTGATCTTGTGGGGGCCCGACTACCCAAACCGGTCGGGCACGTCCTAGGGTTGCTGTGTGAACGAGCTCGACGTTGTGGGTGTCCGGGTCGAAATGCCCTCCAACCAGCCGATCGTGCTCCTGCGTGAAGTGGGAGGCGATCGGTACCTCCCCATCTGGATCGGACCGGGTGAGGCGACCGCGATCGCCTTCGCCCAGCAGGGCATGGCCCCCGCCCGGCCGCTGACGCACGATCTCTTCAAGGATGTCCTTGAAGCCGTGGGCCAGGAGCTCACGGAGGTCCGCATCACGGATCTCCGCGAAGGCGTCTTCTACGCGGAGCTGGTCTTCGCCAGCGGCGTCGAGGTGAGCGCCAGGCCCTCCGACGCGATAGCGCTCGCGCTGCGCACCGGTACGCCGATCTACGGCAGTGACGGTGTGCTCGACGACGCCGGTATCGCGATTCCGGACGAGCAGGAGGACGAGGTGGAGAAGTTCCGCGAGTTCCTCGACCAGATCTCCCCCGAGGACTTCGGGTCCAGCAGCCAGTGAGGTCCGGCAGTCGCTGAGGCGGGCCGGCCGTGGGCCGGCCGCCGACCGTCGCACGCCGGGTGCGGTCAGGGCATTCGAGTAGCCTTTCCCCGGAGAGAGACACGGGAAACCACTCTCAGGGTGATTATCACTCGGCGTGCCGAGTGTGGCGATCGTTGACGCACCCCGAGTGACTGCCTACCTTCGTGTGGGCAGGTCAAGGACGGAGGGTCGGCGTGATGAGCAGCGGCGACGGTACGGCAGGGGGCTCCCTCGGGCATGCGTCCGGGGAGAGCGGTCCGTATCCGCTTCACGGCAATGCGGGCGACTTCGGTACGGGTGTGAACGCGGGAGATGCCGCGGCGTCCGGGACGGACGTGGTGGGCTACCGCGGTCCGACGGCATGCGCGGCTGCCGGGATCACCTACCGCCAACTGGACTACTGGGCGCGCACCGGGCTCGTCGAGCCGAGCGTGCGGCCGGCCTACGGATCCGGGACGCAGCGGCTGTACAGCTTCCGGGACGTCGTCGTTCTCAAGATCGTCAAGAGATTCCTCGACACCGGGGTGGCGCTGCAGAACATCCGGGCCGCCGTGCAGCATCTGCGCGCACGGGGCTTTCGCGACCTGGAGCGCATGACGCTGATGAGCGACGGAGCCACCGTGTACGAGTGCTCCTCGCCGGACGAGGTCGTCGATCTGCTCCAGGGCGGTCAGGGCGTCTTCGGGATCGCGGTGGGTGTGGTCTGGCGCGATGTGGAGGCCGCGCTCTCGCAGCTGCACGGGGAGCGTGTCGACACCGGTGAGACGCTGATCGGCCACAACCCGGGTGACGAGCTGGCGAGGCGGCGGCGGGACCGGGCGGTCTGAGTCGTTCCGTACGGCCGGGCGGGGCGCGACGCGCCCGTACGTGTGTGCGGGTCGATTGTCAGTGGCGTAGGGCAGCATCGGAGATGTGAGAGCCGCGCCGACGATTCTGCATCTGGACATGGATGCCTTCTTCGCCGCCGCCGAGCAGGCGGCGAAACCGAGTCTGCGCGGAAAGCCGGTGGTGGTCGGGGGGCTGGGTCCGCGCGGCGTCGTCGCCACCGCCTCCTACGAGGCGCGGCGCTTCGGGGTGCACTCCGCGATGCCGATGGCGCAGGCGCGGCGCAGGGCGCCCAACGCCGCCTATCTCGTGCCGCGCTTCGGCTTCTACCGGGGGATCAGCGAGCAGGTCATGGAGTTGCTGGGGCGGCTCTCGCCGCTCGTGGAGCCGCTGAGCCTGGACGAGGCGTTCGTCGACCTGGAGGCAGGGGGCGTGGCCGATGACAGCGCGAGCGCGCGGGAGGCCGGTGAGCGGCTGCGCAGGGACATTCTCGCCACGACGGGGCTCACGGGGTCGGTGGGGCTCGCCGGGTCCAAGATGCTGGCGAAGATCGCCTCGGAGGAGGCGAAGCCGGACGGGCTGGTGCTGATCGAGCCGGGGACCGAGCGGGAGCTGCTGGGGCCGCGGTCGGTGCGGATCCTCCCGGGGGTGGGGCCGGCCACCGGGGAGCACCTGCGGCGTGCGGGGATGACGACGGTGTCGGACCTCGCGGAGGCGGGCGAGGACGAGCTCGTACGGCTGCTGGGGCGGGCGCACGGGGCGTCCCTGTACCTCATGGCCCAGGGGTACGACGATCGGCCCGTGGTGGCCGAGAGGGACACGAAGTCGGTGTCGGTGGAGGACACCTTCGACGTGGACCTGCATGACCGGGTCCGGATCCGGACGGAGGTGGACCGGCTCGCCGAGCGGTGCGTGGGCAGGCTGCGGGCGTCGGGGCACTCGGGGCGGACGATCGTGCTGAAGGTGCGGCGGTTCGACTTCTCGACGCTGACGCGTTCCGAGACGCTGCGGGGGCCGACGGACGACACCGTCGTGGTGCGAGAGGCCGCGGGGCGGCTGCTCGAAGGGGTGGACACGACGGGCGGTGTCCGGCTGCTCGGCGTCGGGGTGAGCGGGCTCGCGGACTACACGCAGGAGGATCTGTTCGCGCAGGCGGAGGCTGCGGAGACGGCCGGGGCGGTCGAGCCGGGGTCGGGGGCCGGGGAGGCTTCACCCGCGGACGCGGCCCCGGCGGAGGAGCCGCCCCCCGAGCGGCGGTGGTCGCCCGGGCACGACGTACGGCACGCGGTGTACGGCGCAGGGTGGGTGCAGGGGAGCGGGGTGGGGCGGGTCACCGTGCGCTTCGAGGAGCCGGGTTCGGCTCCGGGGCGGGTGCGGACGTTCCTCGTGGACGACCCGGAGCTGGAGGCGGCGGAGCCGCTGCCGTTGGTGGGGGGTGGGCCCGGCCTCAGACCGGGCCTGTCGCTCCCGCCCGCCCGCTGAGCTTCGCCGGGGGACCGTCGATCCCGCAGGGCGGGCCGGGCCGATGCGCTCGTCCGCGCGGAGGGCGTGGTGGGGGTGGAACCGTCAGGTCTCCTCCTGGCCCGCCAGGCGGCCGAAGTCCCGGTCCGGCGGCGGCGGGGGGAGGGCGATGTCGTAGTGGCGGTAGAGCTGCAGCTCCTGTTCGGGGGAGAGGTGGCGGCCCACGCCGAAGTCCGGTGCGTCCTTGATCAGGGACCGGTCGTACGGGATGTGGAGGCCGTCCTTCGCCAGCTCGCTCGGCTCCAGGGGGACGAACGCGTCCCGGCTGAAGAGGCCCGTGCGGACCGCCGCCCACTCGGGGATGCCGGTGGCGTCGTCCAGGTACACCTCGTCCACGGTGCCGATCTTGTGCCCCTCGCGGTCGTACGCCTTGCGGCCGATCAGGCTGCGCGGATCGATGTCGGTCTGCACGGTCCCTCCAACTGGTCGCACCTGCTCTATGACTACGAAAGTGCACATCTGGGATGTCGGCCACTTGAGCGATGGCTTCCGGAACCGCGCTGGTAGGCTGGCTGTGGCTGTCGACCCTGTGCGGGAGAGTCCTCCGGAGAAACCTTTCGGAGGCGCCGAAGGAGCAAATCCTCCCCGGAATCTCTCAGGCCCCTGTACCGCACGGACGAGGTCACTCTGGAAAGCAGGGCGGACGTCCGACGGCATCCGCCCTCACCGACGGTGAAAGCCGGCGAGCCCTTCGGCGTGCCGGTGAAGCTCTCAGGTTGAGATGACAGAGGGGGAGGCCGTCCGGGCACCCGCGCCGTTGGTGCCCCTCGCAGGTCGTGACGACCAGGAGGCCTCCGTACATGACCGCCAACCGCATTCCGCTCTCCGAGCTCGAACAGGGCATCCCGTTCGAGCAGCGGCACATCGGGCCCGACGCCGAGGCACGGGCCAAGATGCTCGCGCAGGTCGGCTACGGCTCCCTCGACGAGCTCACGGCCGCCGCCGTGCCGGACGTGATCAAGAACGCCGAGGCGCTCGGTCTGCCCTCCGCGCGCACCGAGGCCGAGGTCCTGGCCGAGCTGCGTGAGCTCGCCGACCGCAACCAGGTCCTCGCCCCGATGATCGGGCTCGGGTACTACGGCACCTTCACCCCGCCGGTGATCCTCCGCAACGTGATGGAGAACCCGGCCTGGTACACGGCGTACACGCCCTACCAGCCGGAGATCTCGCAGGGCCGCCTGGAGGCGCTGCTCAACTTCCAGACGATGGTCGCCGACCTCACCGGTCTGCCCACCTCCGGTGCCTCCCTGCTCGACGAGGGCACCGCCGCCGCCGAGGCCATGGCGCTCGCCCGCCGTGTCGGCAAGGTCAAGAACGGTGTCTTCCTCGTCGACGCCGACGCGCTGCCGCAGACCATCGCCGTCATCGAGACCCGCGCCGAGCCGACCGGTGTCGAGGTCGTCGTCGCGGACCTGTCCGAGGGCATCCCCGCCGAGATCGCCGAGCGCGGCGTCTTCGGTGTGCTCGTCCAGTACCCGGGTGCCTCCGGTGCCGTGCGCGACATCAAGCCGCTGATCGACGCCGCCCACGACCTCGGCGCGATCGTCACCGTCGCCGCCGACCTGCTCGCGCTGACGCTGCTCACCTCGCCGGGTGCGCTCGGAGCCGACATCGCCGTCGGCACCACCCAGCGTTTCGGCGTCCCGATGGGCTTCGGCGGACCGCACGCCGGTTACATGGCGGTCCAGGACAAGCACGCCCGCTCCCTGCCCGGCCGCCTCGTCGGCGTCTCCGTCGACGCCGACGGCAACCGCGCGTACCGCCTGGCGCTGCAGACCCGCGAGCAGCACATCCGCCGCGAGAAGGCCACCAGCAACATCTGCACCGCCCAGGTGCTCCTCGCCGTCATGGCCGGCATGTACGCCGTCTACCACGGCCCCGACGGCCTGAAGGGCATCGCTCAGCGCACCCACCGGTACGCCGCGATCCTCGCCGCGGGCCTGAGGGCCGGCGGTGTCGAGGTCGTCCACGGCGACTTCTTCGACACCCTGACCGTCCGGGTGCCGGGCAAGGCCGCCGAGGCCGTCGCCGCCGCCCGCGAGACGGGCGTCAACCTGTACCTCGTCGACGCCGACCACGTCTCGATCTCCTGCGACGAGACCACCGGGCGTGCCCAGCTCGCCGCCGTCTGGTCCGCCTTCGGCGTCGACGCCGACATCGAGGCCCTGGACGCGGGGACCGAGGACGCGCTGCCCGCCGGGCTGCTGCGCTCGGACGCGTACCTGACCCACCCGGTCTTCCACGCGCACCGCTCCGAGACGTCGATGCTGCGTTACCTGCGCAAGCTCGCCGACCGCGACTACGCGCTCGACCGCGGCATGATCCCGCTCGGCTCCTGCACCATGAAGCTGAACGCGACCACCGAGATGGAGCCGGTGACCTGGCCCGAGTTCGGCCAGATCCACCCCTTCGCCCCGGTCGAGCAGGCTCAGGGCTACCTCACGCTCATCACCGAGCTGGAGGAGCGTCTCGCCGAGGTCACCGGCTACGACAAGGTGTCGATCCAGCCGAACGCCGGTTCGCAGGGTGAGCTGGCCGGTCTGCTGGCCGTCCGCGCCTACCACCGCGCCAACGGCGACGACCAGCGCACCGTCTGCCTCATCCCGTCCTCCGCGCACGGCACCAACGCCGCCTCCGCGGTCATGGCCGGCATGAAGGTCGTCGTCGTCAGGACCGCCGACGACGGCGAGGTCGACATCGCGGACCTGCGCGCCAAGATCGAGCAGTACCGCGACGAGCTGTCCGTCCTGATGATCACCTACCCGTCCACGCACGGCGTGTTCGAGGAGCACGTCGCCGACATCTGCGGCGAGGTGCACGAGGCCGGCGGCCAGGTGTACGTCGACGGTGCCAACCTCAACGCGCTGGTCGGTCTGGCCAAGCCGGGCAAGTTCGGCGGCGACGTCTCGCACCTGAACCTGCACAAGACCTTCTGCATCCCGCACGGCGGCGGCGGCCCCGGTGTCGGTCCGGTCGGTGTGCGCGCGCACCTCGCGCCGTACCTGCCGAACCACCCGCTGCAGCCGACCGCCGGCCCGGAGACGGGCGTCGGCCCGATCTCGGCCGCCCCGTGGGGCTCGGCCGGCATCCTGCCGATCTCGTGGTCGTACGTGCGTCTGATGGGTGGCGAGGGCCTCAAGCGCGCCACGCAGGTGGCCGTCCTCGCGGCGAACTACATCGCCAAGCGCCTGGAGCCGCACTACCCGGTGCTCTACACCGGTCCGGCCGGCCTGGTCGCCCACGAGTGCATCGTCGACCTGCGTCCGCTCTCCAAGTCGACCGGCGTCAGCGTCGACGACATCGCCAAGCGCCTGATCGACTACGGCTTCCACGCGCCGACGATGTCGTTCCCGGTGGCCGGCACCCTGATGATCGAGCCGACCGAGTCCGAGGACCTGACCGAGCTCGACCGCTTCTGCGACACGATGATCGCGATCCGGTACGAGATCGAGAAGGTCGCGTCGGGCGAGTGGCCCGCGGACGACAACCCGCTGCGCAACGCCCCGCACACCGCCGCGGCGCTGGGCGGCGAGTGGAACCACCCGTACACCCGTGACGAGGCGGTCTTCCCGGCCGGTGTCTCGGCCGCGGACAAGTACTGGCCGCCGGTGCGCAGGATCGACGGCGCCTTCGGCGACCGCAACCTGGTCTGCTCCTGCCCGCCGATGGACGAGTACGACAACTGAGCACGGGCGCGCACGTGAGCGCCGGTTGAGCGGCAACGGCAACCGGGCATGAGTCAGGGCCGGTTCGGAGACTTCTCCGGGCCGGCCCTTGCGTGTTCCCTCGTACGGTGTGGTGCCCGACGTGCCCCGCCGTCAGGCGGCTGTCGTGACCTGGCCCGCCGTCAGCGGGCGGTGCGGGGCGATGATCTGGCCGTCCGGCAGCAGTTCACCGGTGTCCTCGAAGAGCAGGACCCCGTTGCACAGCAGGCTCCAGCCCTGCTCCGGGTGGTGCGCCATCAGTCGTGCCGCCTCCCGGTCGGCGGAGTGGGCGGTGGGACAGGCAGGCTGGTGCTGGCACATGGGTGGGTTCTTTCGCTGCGTCGTGGTGTCTGTCGTCCTGCGGCTCGATGCGGTGCTCATGGCCGCCCCCCGTTGTCGGTTCGGTTGGTCCAGTGTTCCCCCACGGACGTCGATCCGCAGGTATTTCACGGGAGCTCTTCCTACTGCATGAAGACGTATCACCCGCGCGGGCGGTTCAACTCAACTGGGCGGTCTCTTCGGATGGTTCGGGGTAGTCCTGGCGGGCTAGTCCGTCCGGGGAGGGGTGTTCGACAGGGGCGTTCGGGCAGCGCGGCGCCCCGCGGCCCGGTCGGTCGCGGGGCGTGCGCGCTGCGGACGGACGTCGGGTGCGGTGGTTCAGGCCGGCGCCGGCGTGCCGAACAGCGGCGGCGGCGCGAGGCGCAGGGTCAGGACGGGCAGCAGGTCCGCCACCCGGTGCGGGCGGTGGGAGGCGATGCCGGGAGGCGCCGGGGCGAGGGGGACCAGGAGGTCGGCCGGCGCGGGCGAGGCGGACGCCCCGTCGGCCTCCGTGTCCCCGTGGAGCCACAGCGTCAGCATGTACAGCTCCGGGACGGACAGCAGGCGGGGCTGGTACGTCGTGGGCAGCGTCTCGGCCTGCAGCAGGGCGCGTTCGGTGGCGGTGACGTAGGGACCCTCGAAGAAGTGCGAGAAGGACCAGCCGTCGGGCGTGAGCATGGTGTCGGCGGCGGCGACCGCGCGATCGGTGCCCCGGATCAGGAAGCGCCAGCCGACGAGCCGGGTGCGCGGTGCCTGCCCGCCGGGGACGACCTGGTCCCGTACGTCGAGGACATGGACGGGCAGGGGCAGCTCGGGGCTCAGCGGCCCCTGTGCGGCCCGGAGGGCGGGAGTTCGAGCCTCACGGACGGCGGTGGGGGAACCGAGGGCCGCGAGGACGCTGCGCAGGGCCGGCGCGGGGGCCGGGGAGGGTCGGAGCATGGTGGGTCGCCTCTCGCTCAGGAGACACGGTGACGCGTGGGCAGGTACGACGGCGCTGTGGGCTGCCGGAGAGGGGCCATGAGGTCATGGCCGGGCGCCAACACTCTGCCTCGTCCGCGGAGTTTATACGAGACGTGTTCACACCTTGTTTCCGCTAGCGGTCGCCGATATTGCGAGCAAGGCGTCATCAGGACGTGTTCCGGGGGCGATTCGCATCTTTTGCGGTGAGCGCACTTCGTCTGCCTGCGGCTTCGCTCCGGCCGTGGACGGCCGAATATCACCCCCATGCTTTCCGTGATTATGTCGGAGGAATATGTCCTTTGCCGAGTGACCACGGGATGTGCCGGGTGATTGCTCAATCCAGCCTACCTGGCGGTGGGGTGGCTCCGCAGGCGTTATGGATCAGTCGGCTGGGCATCATCGTCCGTGACGCGCGCGGCCGTCGCCGTGGCCGCCCGATCGAGGAGGGACGCTTCGATGGGGGAGAAGGTCGTGGCAGACGGGTTCGACCTGTCCGATCGGCAGAGATACCGCAGGAAGCTGCAGCAGTGTCTGGCGGGGCTCGCGAGGCTCCTGGCGGAGAAGAGGTTCGACCGTCCGCGGAATCTGATGGGCCTGGAGATCGAACTCAATCTCGCGGGCACGGACGGTATGCCGCGGATGGTGAATGCCGAGGTCCTCGAACGCATCGCGAGCCCGGATTTCCAGACGGAGCTCGGATTGTTCAACCTCGAAGTGAACATCGCTCCGCACCGTCTCGGCGGCCGGGTATTCGACCGGCTCGCCGAGGAGTTGAGGACCGGTCTCGGATATGCCGACCGCAAGGCCCACGAGGTCGACGCCGGCGTCATCATGATCGGAATTCTGCCGACGCTCTCCCAGCGCGATCTCGTCTTCGAGAACCTTTCGGCCGTCGATCGGTACACCTTGCTCAACGACCAGATCGTCGCCGCCAGGGGCGAGGACTTCCGTCTCGACATCCAGGGGGTCGAGCGGCTCACCTGCACCTCCACGTCGATCGTGCCCGAGGCGGCCTGCACCTCCGTGCAGTTGCACCTCCAGGTCACCCCAGCCCGCTTCGCCGCCGTGTGGAACGCGGCCCAGGCCGTGGCGGCGGTCCAGATCGCCGTCGGCGCCAACTCTCCGTTCCTCTTCGGCCGGGAGCTCTGGCGCGAGTCCCGGCCGCCGCTGTTCCAGCAGGCGACGGACACCCGGCCGCCCGAGCTCCAGGCACAGGGGGTCCGGCCGCGCACCTGGTTCGGGGAGCGGTGGGTCGACTCGGCGTACGACCTCTTCGAGGAGAACCTGCGGTACTTCCCCCCGTTGCTCCCGATCTGCGACGAGGAGGACCCGCTGCTCGTCCTCGACCGGGGCGGGGTGCCGCGCCTGCAGGAACTCGTCCTGCACAACGGGACGGTCTACCGCTGGAACCGGCCCGTCTACGGCTGGGTGGACGGGGTTCCGCATCTGCGGGTGGAGAACCGGGTGTTGCCGGCCGGACCGACGGTCACCGACGTCGTCGCCAACGCGGCCTTCTACTACGGACTGGTGCGGGCGCTGGCCGAGGAGCCCCGGCCGGTGTGGAAGAAGCTGGCGTTCGAGGACGCCGCGGCGAACTTCGACACCGCCTGTCGCCACGGGATCGACGCGGAGCTGCGCTGGCCCCGGCCCGGCCGCTCGGGCGGGGTCTCCACGGTGTCCGCGGTACGTCTGGTCCTCGACGAGCTGCTGCCGCTGGCCGCGTCCGGGCTGGACGCCTGGCACGTCGAGCCGGCCGACCGCGACTTCTATCTCGGTGTCATCGAGGAGCGCTGCCGCGGCCGGGTCAACGGTGCCTCCTGGCAGGCCGAGACCTTCCGCCGGGCGCGCGACTCCGGTCTGGACCGCGAGGCGGCCCTGGCGGCCACGACCCGCCGCTACGCCGAGCTGATGCGGGGCGGCGAGCCGGTGCACCGGTGGCCGCCGGGCATCGACTAGGGGGTCGGGGGGACAACTCCTCCGCTTCCGGAATGGCGCCCGGACCGGCCCTTCGCGCATGATCTCCGTACCCGGAACGCGATGGGGAAGTGGAGACAGGTGTGGTGTCGGAGCAACGAGTGGTCGCCGGTTCCCTTCCTCCCGACGGCCTGCCGCGCCGGATCCTGCGGTCCGAGACCCTGATCGTCCTCGGGCTCTCGCTCGGCGCGAGCGCCGTGTCGTCCGCCATCAGCTTCATCGGTTCGCTGACCAGGTCCGGCGAGCTGAAGGAACAGGCGGCGATGCTCAACGGCTCGTTCGCCCCCGGCCGGCCCTGGCTCGACCTGGCGTGGCAGCTCTTCGGCATCGCCACCGCGCTCATGCCCGTCCTGCTCGTCGCACATCTGCTGGTGCGGGAGGGCTCCGGGATGCGGGCGATCGGTTTCGACCGGACCCGGCCCTGGCCGGATCTCGGGCGGGGCACGCTGGTGGCCGCCGTGATCGGCAGCGCCGGCCTCGCCTTCTACCTGGTGGCCCGGGCGACCGGCTTCAATCTGACCGTGGTGCCCGAGTCCCTGCCGGACGTGTGGTGGAAGTACCCCGTCCTGATCCTCTCGGCGATCCAGAACTCCGTCCTGGAAGAGGTCATCGTCGTCGGCTACCTGCTGCGGCGCCTCGGGCAGTTGGGCTGGACACCGATGGCGGCGCTGGTGGCGAGCTCGGTGCTGCGCGGTTCGTACCACCTGTACCAGGGGATCGGCGGCTTCATCGGCAACGTGGTGATGGGCGTGGTCTTCGTGCTGCTCTACCGCCGCTGGGGGCGGGTGGGCCCGCTCGTGGTGGCGCACGCGCTGCTCGACATCGTCGCCTTCGTCGGCTACGGACTCCTGGCGGGGAAGGTCGACTGGCTGCCCACCGTCTAGACGCCGCAAGGCGACGGAAGGGGCGTACGGCATTCGCCGTACGCCCCTTCCGTGCGTTCGGGACCGGGGGCGCGGCTCAGGCGTGCAGTTCGCCGTCGACGACCGTCACGGCGTGGCCCGTCAGAAGGGTCCGGTCGCCCCGCAGCCGGGTGCGGACGATGCCGGTGCGGGCGCCGCCCTGGAACCCGGTGAGGTCGTCGCGGCCGAAGCGCGCGGACCAGAAGGGGGCGAGCGCGGTGTGGGCGCTGCCGGTGACCGGGTCCTCGTCGATGCCGACGCGGGGGAAGAAGCCGCGTGACACGAAGTCGTAGCCCCGCTCGGGCCGTTCGGCCGCCGCGGTGGCGATGACACCCCGGTCGGAGAGGCGCGCCAGAGCCGCGAAGTCGGGTGTCAGGGAGCGTACGGCCGCCTCGTCGCGCAGCTCGACGACCAGGTCGCCGATGTGGGCCGCGGTGTCGTGGACGGAGACGGCCTCCGCGCCCAGCGCCTTCTCCAGGCCGTCCGGGGCCGGCACCGGGGTCAGCGTGGAGGTCGGGAAGTCCATCGTGATCGTGCCGTCCTCCGCGACGGTGGCGCCGAGGACGCCGCAGCGGGCGGCGAAGCGGACGAGCCCGGTCGCGGCGCCGGTCGTGTGCAGGACGTGGGCGGTGGCGAGCGTGGCGTGGCCGCACATGTCGACCTCGGTGGCGGGGGTGAACCAGCGCAGGGCCCAGTCGGCCTCGCCGCCGGGCGGCAGCGGGTGCGCGAAGGCGGTCTCGGAGAGGTTGACCTCGGCGGCCACCTTCTGGAGCCAGTGGTCGTCGGGGAAGGAGTCGAGGAGGAGGACCCCTGCCGGGTTGCCGGAGAAGGGGCGGTCGGTGAACGCGTCGACGATTCGGATCCGCATGGCACGGAACGTACCGGGGCCGCAAAGCCGCAGGCCAAGGCCAATCCGGGAGCACTGGACCTGCCGGGAGTTGGCAAACGAACTGTTCCGATATATCGTTGACGCATCGCGACAGTTCAACGATGTACCCGATGGAAGGAGCGTTGCGATGCGTTCACATGGACACGGACATGGAGACTGCGGACCCGGCCCTCGTGGTCGAGGCGGCTCTCGCGGTGAGTTCGAGGGCCGGCGTGCCGCCTTCGGTCAGTTCGGGCCGGGCTTCGGCGGCGGGCCGTGGGGTGGAGGCCCTTTCGGGGGCGGCAGGGGTCGCGGAGGCGGCCGGGGGCGGGCGCGGCGCGGAGACGTGCGCGCCTCGATCCTCACCCTGCTGAAGGGCCGCCCGATGCACGGTTACGAGATGATCCAGGAGATCGGCGAGCGCAGCGGCGGGGCGTGGAAGCCCAGCCCGGGCTCGGTCTACCCGACCCTGCAGCTCCTTGAGGACGAGGGTCTGATCATCAGCGAGAGCGAGGGCGGCAAGAAGCTGTTCACGCTCACGGAGGCCGGCCGGGCCGAGGCCGAGTCGGGCCCGGAGGCCCCCTGGGAGGAGGCCGGACGCGGTGTCGACTGGGAGGCCATGAACGAGGTGCGGCAGGCCGGGTTCGGTCTGATGGAGGCGTTCGGCCAGGTCTGGAAGACCGGCAGTGCCGAGCAGCGGCAGAAGGCGATCTCGGTGATCAACGAAGCCCGCAAGAAGCTGTACCTGATCCTGGCCGACGAGCACTGAGCCGGCCGGACGGCGGGAGGGGTCCCACGGCGCACGCCGTGGGGCCCCTCCCGCGTGCGCGTCGCGCGGCCGCCGCTCAGGCCACCAGGCCGGCCAGCTTCCGGAGGGACTCGTTGAGCGCCGCGGTGGCCGAGTCCTTGAGCTTGCCCGCCATCAGCGAGACGGCCGCGCCGGTGAACTCGCCGTCGATCCGGACCGTGGTCGCGTCCCCGTCCGCCGCGAGCGAGTAGCGGGTGCCGACGTTGACCCCCATCGGGCCCTTGCCCCGGATCGCCAGCACCCGGCTGGTCTCCAGCTCCTCGACCGTCCAGGTCACCTCTGCGGGGAAGCCCATCAGCTTCATGTTCTCCGCGAAGGTCGCGCCCTGCTCCAGCGTGGCCGGACCGCCGTCGGGGAAGTTGGTGTGGGTGGCGTTCCACTCGCCGTACGAGGTGAAGTCGGTCAGCTGCGCCCAGACCTTCTCGGCCGGCGCATCGATCCGTGCCTCCGCGCTGACTTCGGCCATACGACCACCCCTTCACGGCTTCGCGTGTTCTCGTCGGTCTTCGGTGTCGACGGAACGTAGCCGGGCGGCCCTCAACATTCAATACTGATGAACCGTCAGTTCTTCTGCCTCGTCGATCCACCACATCCGCGCGGAGTCGAACCAGTCGGAGGCCCGTGGGCCTCCGCCCTCGTCATGGCAGTGGAACGCGGCCCAGAAGAGATCGGCCGGCAGCGCTTCCCGCGGCGCGTACACGCGGTAGACGTACTGCCGCCCGTCGGTGGCGAGCAGGGCGACCATCCAGAACATACTCACAGGACGAAACGGGGAGTGTCGTGGTTGCGTTCGGGGCGCAAGGCAAGGCGGCGCGCGCCCCCGCGGCGAGAACGGCCTGAATCTCCTCCGTAGGGATGAGGGACCGCCCGCCCGTGCCCACCTCGCGTGGGATGCGCACATGCTCCTCCGCGGGGATGTTCCGGCCGCCAGGGGCTGATGAGGTGGAAGCGTGCATAGTCCTGTCCCTCGCGTGCCCCGGCAGCCCGTGGCCCGCCGCCCGGAGATCCAGCTCGGCCGCCTGACCGCCGAAGTCGCGACGGTCGTGGCGAGCGCGCGCCGCAGAGCCCTGCGTGACGGGGACCGGCAGATCGACACCGCCCATCTGCTCCACTCGCTCATCGAGAGCGATCCCGAGGTCGGCGCCGCCTTCGCGGGCGGACCCCAGCTCGCGCGCGTCCTCGGCTATCTCGTCCAGCGCTCCATCGGCTACGGCCTGCGCTGGCAGGGCACCGTGGAGGACACCGGAGCCCTGGACGCCGTGCGCGACACCGATCCCGCGACCGACGGCTGGTCGCCCGCCGCAGCCGCCGCGATGGACCGTGCCGCGGCGCGGGCCGCCCTGCGCGGAGAGCCGCGCGCGCGTGGCCTCGACCTGCTGGCGGTGATCGCCGCGGATCCGGAGAGCCGGGCGGTCGAGGTGCTCCGCCGTGCGGGGGTCGATCCCCTCGTCCTGACCGACCGGATCGGGGAGCTGTCTCAACAGGTGTAACGGGGGTTACGGGCCTGACGCCGTCCTGTCATGATGGCCCGATGCACGCGTCTCAGGGGAGAAGCGCCGGCCTGGGCCTCGCCCTGGCCTCGGCCTTCGCATTCGGTGGTTCAGGTGTGGCGGCGAAGCCGCTGATCGAGGCGGGCCTCGATCCGCTCCATGTGGTGTGGCTCCGGGTGGCCGGTGCGGCCCTCGTCATGCTGCCCGTCGCCTGGCGCCACCGCGATCTGCTGCGTCGCAAGCCCGTCCTCCTCGTCGGCTTCGGACTCCTCGCCGTCGCCGGCGTCCAGGCGTTCTACTTCGCGTCGATCTCCCGGATCCCCGTCGGGGTCGCGCTGCTCATCGAGTACCTCGCCCCCGCCCTCGTCCTCGGCTGGGTCCGCTTCGTCCAGCGCCGGCCGGTCACCCGCGCCGCCGCGCTCGGCGTCGTCCTCGCCGTCGGTGGCCTGGCCTGCGTGGTGCAGGTCTGGTCGGGGATCGGCTTCGACCTGCTCGGGCTGCTGCTCGCGCTCGGCGCCGCCTGCTGCCAGGTCGGCTACTTCGTCCTCTCCGACCACGGAGGCGACGAGTCCGACCCGGTCGACCCCCTGGGCGTCATCGCGTACGGACTGGTCATCGGCGCCCTCGTGCTGACCGTCGTCGCCCGGCCGTGGGGGATGGACTGGTCCGTGCTCGGCGGCGAAGCCGACATGAACGGCACGGGGGTGGCCGCGTGGCTGCTGCTCGGCTGGATCGTGCTGATCGCCACGGTCCTCGCCTACGTCACCGGGATCGTCTCCGTGCGCAGGCTCTCGCCGCAGGTCGCCGGCGTCGTCGCCTGTCTGGAGGCCGTGATCGCCACCGTGCTGGCCTGGGTCCTGCTCGGTGAACACCTGGGGGCGCCGCAGATCATCGGCGGCGCGGTCGTGCTCATCGGCGCGTTCATCGCCCAGTCGTCGACGCCCAAGCCGGCCTCGGTGGAGGCGGTGGCCGGTTCGGAGATCGAGGGCGGTTCGGGGGCCGATGGCGGTTCGGAGGTCGAGGGCGCGGCCCGCTCCGGGGCCGGGGCCGGACCCCGGGCGAGCGGCCCCGACGCCGAGTTGTCCGCCGGCCGGACCGCCCCGTAAGGTGCCGATCATGCATTCGACCGTCCTTCCGCCTCCCGCCGCCTAGGCGCGGGCGGCACTCTCCCTGACGAAGACCGGGCTCGGGCAGTCCCCGAGCGGTTCGTCGCTGCCCGCGCGCGGATTCGAGCGACCACACCACCCCGTCCTTCCACGGAGAAGCACGTGTCGAAATCCTCCACGTCCGCGGCGGCCATGCCCGCCGTCGGGCGGAGCCTCCTCTACCTGATCGTCGCCGGCGTCGCCTGGGGCACGGCCGGGGCCGCGGCCTCGCTGGTGTTCCGGGTCAGTGACATGGGCCCGCTGGCGCTGTCCTTCTGGCGCTGCGTCGGCGGGCTGGTCCTGCTGCTCGGAGCGCTGGCCCTGCGGCCCGGCCGCCCCGCCGCCGAGGCGCTGGAACCGCGCCGGCGACGGCTGATCCGCATCCTCGGCACGGGGATCGGGCTGACCGTCTTCCAGAGCGCCTACTTCGCCGCGGTCGAGGCGACCGGGCTGGCCGTCGGCACCGTCGTCACGCTGGGCGCGGGCCCCGTCCTCATCGCCCTCGGCGCCAGGCTCACCATGGGCGAACGGCTCGGCGGCGGTGGCACGGCCGCCGTGGGCGGCGCGCTCGCGGGACTCGCCGTCCTCGTGCTGGGCGGCGAGAGCGGCGAGGTCAGGCCGCTGGGCGTGGGCCTCGCGGTGCTCTCCGCCGCCGGGTACGCGGCCATCACCCTGCTCACCCGATGGCTCGGCCGCGACGGCGGCGGCTCGGACGCGCTGTCGACGACCACCTGGGCCTTCGCCATCGGTGCGGTGGGGCTGCTGCCGATGGCCGCCGTCGAGGGCCTCGTCCCGCACACCGACCAGCCCCAGCAGGTGCTCGGGCTGCTCCTTTACGTGGCGGCGGTGCCGACCGCGCTCGCCTACGCCCTCTACTTCGCCGGGGCGGCTGTGGTCCGCGCGGCGACCGTGTCCGTGATCATGCTGCTCGAACCGGTGAGCGCGGCGGCCATCGCGGTGACGGTGCTGGGGGAGGAGCTGACAGCGGCCACCGTGGTGGGCACGTCGTTGCTGCTCACGGCGGTGACGGGGCTCGCCTTCGCGGAAGCGCGGGACGCCGCGGTGCGCCGCGCCGAGGCCACGGCCTAGCCGGGCGGCGGGCCGGGTGCCCGGATGCGGGGCCTAGCGGCGCCGTCGCAGCTGGTGGGCCGCCGCCTCGGCGTCTCCTCGCCCCGCCCGGGCCGTCAGCCCCGCGACGATGCCGTCCTGGACCGACTCCGGCTTGTGGTTCGCGTACTTGAACTTGGCCCGCACCTCCGTCACGTCCAGGCGCAGCATCCGCAGGCCCGGCAGGAGCCGGCCGAAGGGAGCCTCGCCCGCGGCGACCGGGGCGGTGCCGCCCTCGGGCTGGAAGTGCGCCACCTGGCGGTTCAGCAGCTCCGCCTTCTCCGCCGGGTCGTCGACCACGTGCGCCGTGCAGCGCAGTTGGACCGCGGTGTAGAAGGACGTGGGGGTGCCGTGCTCGGCGGGGGCGCCCTCCGGCGCCGCCCACGGGCCGCGGACGAAGGCGTAGTCGTCGACGACGCTCAGCAGGACCGTGGGGTGCCGCTCCAGGGCGGGCCAGAGCGGGTTGGGGCGGGCGAGGTGGGCCAGGACCCGGCCGTGCGGGCCGGGCTCGGAGTCGTACCGGAAGTGCAGGGGCTGCACCCACGGCGGCTCGCCGTCCAGGCCGTTGACCGCCAGCTGGCCGAAGTCGTGGCGGGCCAGCCAGTCGCGCCACTCGCCGGCCTCATGGGCGGCGTCCCAGGGGTGTATGAGCATGGCGCGGCCCTTCAGAGGACGGAGAGGTAGCCGGGCAGGGGGATGGCCGGGTCGTGGTCGTCGGCGGGGACCGGCGTGCCGTACGCCTTCCGTACGGGGATCACCCCGCTCCAGTGCGGGAGGCTCGCGTCCTCCGGCTCGTCGTTGGGGCCGCCGGTGCGGACCTTGGCGGACACCTCGCCGAGGTCGAGGCGGAGGACGGCGGTGGCCGCCAGCTCCTTGGCGTTGGCGGGGCGGGAGTCGTCGGAGCGGCCCGGCACGACGTGGTCGACCAGGGCGTCGAGGGCGGTGCGCCGCTCCTCGGGGTCGGTGACCTGGTGAGCGGTGCCGTGGACCACCACGGACCGGTAGTTGATCGAGTGGTGGAAGGCCGACCGGGCGAGGACCAGGCCGTCGACGTGGGTCACGGTCAGGCAGACCCGCAGGCCCGGCGCCTCTCCGCCGCGGGAGCCCGCCATGCGCAGGGGCCGTGAGCCGGTGGAGCCGTGGACGTAGAGACGGTCGCCGATCCGGCCGTAGAGCGTCGGCAGCACGACGGGCGCGCCGTCGCGGACGAAGCCGAGGTGGCAGACGTACCCCTCGTCGAGTATCGAGTGCACCGCCGCACGGTCGTACGAGGCACGGTCGCGGGAGCGGGTCGGGATGGTCCGCTCGGTCGGCTCGTAGGAATCCGTCATTGCGCTCTCCATTGCACTAGTGCATAATCTGTTTTGTGCTAGGAGAGTATCGGATCGAAGGCCGTCGCGCATCGGAGATCGCCGCCAGCGTCGAGCGGGGCGTGGCGGACGGGGTGCTGGAGCCTGGGCAACTGCTGCCACCCATGCGGGAGTTGGCGACGACTCTCGGCGTCAACCCGAACACGGTCGCGGCCGCGTACCGGACCCTGCGGGAGCGCGGGGTCATCGAGACGGACGGGCGGCGGGGCAGCCGGGTGCGACTCAGGCCCGCGACGACGGCCCGCGGATCGATCCGGGTGGAGGCACCCGCCGGTGTGCGGGACGTCAGCAGGGGCAATCCGGACCCCGCCCTGCTGCCGCCGCTGGGTGGGGCGCTCGCCGAGGCGGCGCGGCGTGAGGCCGAGCGGCCCGGCATGTACGCGGAGGCCCCCGTCGACGAGGGGTTCGCCCGCCTCGCCCGCGCCGCGCTGGACGCCGACGGTGTCCCCGAAGGGCCGGTCGCGGTCGCCTCCGGGTCGCTCGACGCCATCGAACGGGTGCTGGCCGTCCATCTCAGGGCGGGGGACGCCGTCGCCGTCGAGGATCCGGGATGGGGAAGCCTGCTCGACCTCGTGCCCGCGCTCGGCCTGCGGCCGGTGCCGGTCGCGGTCGACGACGAAGGGCCGCTGCCGGAGGCCGTGGAGGCCGCGCTGCGGGAGGGTGTGCGCGCGGTGATCGTCACCGACCGCGCGCAGAACCCGACCGGTGCGGCCATCGGCGCGACCCGCGCCGCCGCCCTGCGCCGGCTCCTCGCCGGCCACCCCGACGTGCTGCTCATCGAGGACGACCACGGTCACGGGATCGTCGACCTGCCGCTCCACCCTCTCGCCGGAGTGACCCGTCACTGGGCCTTCGTGCGCTCGGTGGCCAAGGCGTACGGGCCGGATCTGCGGATCGCCGCGTTCAGTGGCGACCCGGAGACCGTCGACCGGGTGCTCGGTCGCCAGCGGCTCGGTCCGGGCTGGGTCAGCAGGCTGCTCCAGCGCACCGTCGCGCACCTCTGGGCGACCGGCGCGGTGGACGCGGCGGCGGTGGCGGGCTCCTACGGGGAGCGGCGCGACGGGCTCGTGCGCGCGCTGCGCCGGCGAGGTGTCGAGGCGCACGGGCGGAGCGGGATGAACGTGTGGGTGCCGGTCGCGGACGAGACGGGCGCGGTGACCCGGCTGCTCGGCGCGGGCTGGGCGGCGGCTCCGGGCGCCCGCTTCCGCCTGGCGACGGGCCCGGCCGTCCGGCTGACCGTCTCCGACCTGACCCCCGGCGACGTCGAGACCCTGGCCGACGCGGTCGCCGACGCGGCGGGACCGGCGCCGGCGCGGAGCTACGGCTGAGGGTCGGTTCCCCGCGTTTCTGCGGGTGTTCCACGGGTGCTCTAGGGGTGGCGGGTCGTCGTGGCCGCGGGCTCGGGAGGCGCCGGTTCCGACGCGGCCGGCTCCGTCGGGACGGCGGTCGCGAGCACCACGCCGCGGGTGGAGCGGGGGCGGGTCTGGGTGAGGGCCGCCCCCGCCAGCACGATCACGGCGCCCACCGGGGTGTTCCAGCTCAGCTGCTCGTCCAGGACGGCGACGCCCGCCGCGGTGGCGATGACCGGGATGAAGTACGTGACCATCGCCGCCGTCGTCGGGCCCACCTCCGCGACCACGCCGTACTGCAGCAGCATCGCGTACCCCGTGCCCAGCGCTCCCAGGGCGATGACCGCGAGCAGCGGGACGGTCTCGATCGAGGACGGGAGCGAGGTGAACAGGGGCGTCACCACCGCCAGTTGCAGGGTCGCCAGGCCGACCTGGGACCCGGCGAGGGAGAGGTTCGACGCCCCGGTGCCCGTCAGAGTGCGGCGGACGTAGATCCAGCCGACGGCGTAGCTGAACGAGGCGAGCAGCGCCAGCATCGTGCCCGTGACGTCCAGTCCCGAGAAGCCCTGCCAGGCGCCGAGCACCGTCAGTACGCCGATGAAGCCGATGCCCAGGCCCGCCGCCCGCACCCGCGTCGGGCGGTCCTCCGAGAGCGCCACCAGCGACAGGACCATGCCCCACAGCGGCGTCGTCGCGTTGCAGATGCCCGCAAGCGTCGAGGGGATGGTCAGCTCCGCGTACGAGAACAGCGAGAACGGAAGGGCGTTCAGCAGGAACGCGGCGACCGTGAGGTGCAGCCACGTCCGGCGGCCGCGCGGCAGCCGCTCGCGCTTGAGGAGCATGGCGACGGCGAGCACCGCCGTACCGAACAGCAGACGGCCGAAGGTCACCTGGAACGGCGCGAACCCTTCCGTACCGACCTTGATGAAGAGGAAGCTGAAGCCCCAGATCAGGGCCAGCACACCGAAGCGAATCCGCCAGTCGACCGTCATGGGATCCAGCGTGACGGCTGCCATCTCGTAGAACAAGCGAGATTAATTGAATCCGTTCGCTTAGCATTGCTTACATGTTGAACCTGGAGCGCCTGCGGACCCTGGACGCCGTCGCACGGCACGGCTCCGTCAGCGGAGCCGCCGACGGACTGCACGTGACGACCTCGGCCGTCTCCCAGCAGCTGTCCAAGCTGGAGCGGGAGATCGGCCAACAACTGCTCGCCAAGAACGGCCGGGGCGTGCGGCTGACCGATGCGGGACTGCTCCTCGCCGAGCATGCCGCACGCATCCTCTCCCAGGTCGAGGTGGCGCAGGCCGACATCGAGGCGCAGCGCGGACAGGTCGTGGGCGAGGTGCGGATCGCGGCCTTCCCGACGGTCGCGCGCGGGCTGCTGCCGAGCGCCCTCGTCGCGCTGCGCACCGCCCACCCCGAGCTGCGGGTGAGGACGGCCGAGCTGGAGCCGGAGCAGAGCATCCGCGAGGTGCTGCGCGGCGACGCCGACCTCGCCATCGTCCTCGACTGGAGCAACAAGCGGGCGCCCGTGCCCGGAGGGCTGGAGCGCGCCCACCTCCTCGACGACGCGGCGGACGTCGCCATGCCCGCGGACCACCCGCTCGCCTCGCGCGACGAGGTGGACCTCGTGGACTTCGGCGACGAGGAGTGGGTCTCCTGGCCGGAGGGCGAGTTCTGTCACGACTGGCTGCTGTTCACCCTGCGCTCGCAGGGCATGGAGCCGCGCATCGCCCACTTCGCGGGGGAGCACCACACCCAGCTCGCGCTGGTCGCCGCCGGGTTCGGTGTCTGCGTCACACCACGGCTCGGGCGGGGCCCGGTCCCGGAGGGCGTCGCGTTCGTCCCCGTACGGCAGAAGATGCGCCGCCACATCTACGCGACCTGGCGCACCGACGCCGACCGGCGGCCCTCGATCCGGGCGGCGGTGGAGGCGCTCCGGAGCGCGGGGGAGCCCCTGAACAGCTGAGGCGCCGGGACGGCGCGAGGGCGGATGGGGGCCGCGCGCTCCCGCGCGGGGTACCGGCCGCCCCGGGCGCGGCGGACCCGGAGCCGCGATCCCGGAGCGGGTGAGGGGCGTGCCTGCCCCCTGAGCGGGTGGGGGCCGCGTCCCTCGGGCGGGTGAGGGGCATGCCCCTCAGAGCGCCGCCAGTTTTCGGAAGTCCCACGAGGCCACCGCTTCCGGCGTCAGCTTCAGCCAGGCGTGGCGGCCGTCGTGCGGCATCGTGTCCAGGCCGAAGTTCTTCGCGGCGAAGAGTCTTTCGGGGACGTCGAGTTCGGGGCAGGGCTCGCCCGTACGCGGGGCCTCGCCGACGAAGACCGCCGTGCCCGACAGCTCGGCGCCGCGCAGCTCCCCGTACTCCTCGCCGTCGTCCACCACCACCGCGATCCGGGGGTTGTCGCGCAGCTCCGCCCACCGGCGGCTGCGGGTGATCGAGTAGAGCCAGAGCGAGGTCCCGTCCCAGACGAACCAGAGCGCGCCGACATGCGGGCGGCCGTCGGCCGAGACCGTCGCCACCCGGCAGGTGCGCTGCTCGGTCAGGAAGGTGTCCAGCTCGGCCGGGGTCATCATGATCCGGCGTCCCCGGCGCTGTGCGACGGTCATCGTCCGCCCCCTTCTGGCATTCTGATGAAGTGTCAGAAATCATGGAGGCTCTTCCCTCCGGAGGCAAGGGTGGCTAACCTCGCCCGCCCGGAACGCGACACAGGGGGGACCATGACCAGCACACATCAGCGGGCACAGCTCCAGGAGCAGCTCGACCCGGCCGGCACGGTGCTGCTCACCGTCGAATGCCAGGAAGGTGTCGTGGGGCGCGACAGCGCGCTGCCCGAACTCGCCACCGCCGCGCGGGCCTCGGGTGCTCTGCGGAACGTCGCCCGGCTGGTCTCCGCCGCGCACGAGGCCGACGTACAGGTGGTGCACGCGGTCGCCGAGCGCCGACCCGACGGCCGCGGCGCCAACAACAACGCCCGACTCTTCCGCGCCGCCGCCCGACTCCCCGTACAACAGCACAGCGGCAGCACGGCGGTACGCATCGCCGCACCGATCGAGGTCGCCGACCAGGACCTCGTCGTGCGACGGCTGCACGGCCTGTCGCCCCTCGCCGGCACCGACGTCGACCCGCTGCTGCGCAACCTCGGCTGCCGCACCCTCGTCGTCACCGGCGTCTCCGCCAACGTGGCCGTCCCCAACGCCGTCTTCGACGCGGTCAACCTCGGCTACACGGTGGTCGTACCCGGGGACGCCATCGCGGGGGTGCCGGCCGACTACACCCCCGCGATGATCCGTCACACGCTCGCGCTCGTCTCCACCGTCGCCACCACCGACGAGGTGCTGGACTGCTGGAAGAGCCCCCGGCGCGTCACGCGAGCGTGATCGAGTCCCCCTCGACCTTGATCGGAGTGGGCGGCAGCGGGGCCGTGGCCGGCCCGCCCTTCACACTGCCGTCCGAGGCGTCGAACAGACTCTGGTGGCACGGGCAGGTGATGACGCCGTCGGCGACGCCGCTGACGGCGCAGCCCTGATGGGTGCACTTGGACGAGAACGCCTTGAACTCACCGGCCTTCGGCTGGGTGATCACCACCCCCTGACCCTCCAGCACCTTGCCGCCGCCCACCGGGATGTCCGCGGTCTTCGCCAAGGGCGCGCCCGGCTCCTGTGGTGCGCCGCCCGTACCGCCGCCGCCCGAGTCCCCGTCCGCGCCGCATGCGGTCAGTACGGCCACCAGGCCCATGCCGCCCGCAGCCGAGACCACCGTCCGGCGTGCCACTCCACTCATGTGCTCCCCTTGCCTTTCGATCACATCGAGGCGATCACCCTGTCAGGAGTCAGTACGAGCCCGCACCCGGAAACGTTCAACGCGGGATGACATCGCCGACGCGGTCCGCCACCTCGCGCGCGAGAGCGACGGGATCACCGGACGGAGCCGTCGGGTAGGTCCGGTGCCCGCGCGCCCAGGCGTCGTCGCTCGCGAACCAGTCGATCGCGACCGGAGCGGTGCCGTTCACCAGCGCGGAGTCGAGGCTCGCGAAGTACGCCGCCCAGCGCGGGGCGTAGACGTCCTGGACGAGCCCCGCCCACTCACGGTTGGCGTAGTCGCGCAGCCCGCCCGTCTCGCTCGGCACCCGGCCGCCCCACGTGGTCAGGATCGAACGGGCGTCGTACTCCAGCCGGTCCCGCTCGGCCGGATCGGCGCCCCAGGAACGGGCGTCGGCGAGCCACGGGCCGAGCAGGAACCGGCGATCGGAGCCGACCAGCCGCCCGAGCAGCTCCTCGTCGGCGTTCCACTCCCGCACCAGCGCCCGGAAGCCCGCCAGATCCCCGGCCTCGTACGCCGCCCTGACGCGGGGCAGCAGGACGCGGGAGCGGTTGGTCAGCGCCTGCCGCGCGACGTCCACGAGGTCGAAGCGGTACGCGTCGGTGGTCCTCAGCTCGGGCGCGACCTGGAGCAGCTCCGCGAGCGCCCGCTCCACCGAGGCCGCCTCGTACCGCATGCCGCTCGGACTCCAACGGGCCGCCTTCGTCGCCGTCAGGCTCGGCCGCGCGGCGAAGAGGCTGTCCTGCGGCTCGCTCCAGGTACCCGTACGCGCGCTGTACGGGCCGAGGCGCAGCTGCTCCCAGGCGGCCGCCGCATGCGGGTCGGGACCGCCGTACCGCCGGGCCGCGTACGCGGCGAACCACGCCCGCTGGTCGATCGGTCCGGGCTGCCAGGCCAGTTCGGTGAAGAGGTCGAAGGCGGCCGGATTCCCGCCGGTGCCCTCCGGGAGGTAGGCGATGCCGCGCAGGGCGCTGTTCGGCTTGGCCAGCCAGGTATGGAAGCGGCTCACCCACGCTCCGGTGTTGGCGCCGAGACTGGTGTGACCGCCGAAGTTGGGGATGGAGCCGAAGGCGTACGGCGTACCGCCCCACTGTGTCTCGCGGTCGAGGCCGTCGTAGCGGTCCGAGAGTCCGTCGACGATCAGCACCCGGTCGCGGTCCACGCCGCTCAGGAGGGTCGCGGTCGGGTTCGACTGCCAGCCGAGCATGACCCAGGTGGCGCCCGGACGCGCCGCCTCCAGGGCCCGTTGGACGGCGCCGGCGGCGCTCGGGACGTCGACCTGTCCCGCGGTGCCGCCCTCGTGCAGCAGATCCATCTTGAACATGTCGCTGTCGCCGAACTGCCGCTGCTGGACGCGGTAGTAGGCGGCGGCCAGCCGATCGAAGACCGGTCCGGTAGGGTCCAGCCAGTCGGGACGGTCGAACCCCAGCCACCTGCCCTGCGGGACGGTGACCGCGCCCGGGTTCCGGGCGGCGAAGTCCGGTGGCACCGTGCCGAAGAAGCCCGGCAGCACCGGCGTCATGCCCAGTGAGCGCAGGTGGCCCGCGATCCGGCGCCCGAGCGCCGCGCGGGCCTCGATCAGGTGCTCGGAGACCGGGCCGCCGAAGCCGGACACGTTCTGCAGCAGCCACCACGCCTGATGGGCCGGGCCGGGGATCCACGCGCGCAACTCCGCCGCGCTGTAGCCGAACTGCTGGAGAGCCCGGTAGGAGGAGTACTCGGCGCCGGTCGGGACGAAGACCTCGTTCACGCCGTGCAGCGCCATCAGGTCGATCTGATGCCGGTACGAGGCGAAGTCGCGGTAGGCGCCCGAGTAGCCCTCGTCGGTGTCGTTCAGGGCGTAGCGGTGGGGCACGGACGCCGAGCGGGTGACGGTGCCGGTGACGCCGGGGAGTGTGGCGGGGAGCCGGTCGAGGCTGTCGCCCGGCCACCCGATGTCGACCCCGGCGATCCGCTCCAGGTACCAGCCCACTCCGGTGAGCAGCGTGGCCGGGGAGGTGCCCCGGACCCGGATCGCGCCGGGCGTTCCGGAGACCGAGAAGAAGTCGCCGGAGGCCGGCCGCTCGACCGCCAGCAGGGTGAACTGCGCGGCGTGGGAGGGCAACAGGCGTTCCAGGCTCGCCCGCGCGGGCGCGGGGTCGAAGGCGGGGGCCGTGACCGGGAGGTCGGCGGGGGCGGCCGGGGCCTCGGCGGGGGCGCGGGTGAGCGCGTCGGCGCGGGCGTCGGACCGTGTGCTCGCGGACGCCCGGGCCGACGCGTGGGCGGCGGCCATGGCGGGGGTGGGGGCCGGTACCGCCAGCGCGCAGGTCGCGGCCAGCGCGACCGCGACCAGCGCCCGGCGGCATCGAAGGACCAGGTCGGTGCCCATCTGGCTCCCTGCTCGGGTGATCGACGAATGGTGCGATCACTCTCCGCCGACCGCCCGCCTCGCGGCCGCAGGCGGAGCCGCGGACACCGTCCGGCTCATCCTCGCGGGTGCACGGGAGGGGACGCCGATCACGCGTTCGTGGACGCCCCCCGGCTGGGTTCCCCTGCTACATTCCCCGGCGTGACTGTCACCGGCACGGACGACCAGCCATGAGCACGGCACCCCGGGCCACCGGTCGGGCGCCCGCGCCGAGGCGGTCCATGTGGCCCCTGTACGCGGCCGGGTTCACCACCGCGTTCGGCGCCCACGGCATCGCCGCCAATCTCGGCGGCTTCTCGGACGACGCCGTCACCTCGCTGCTCGTCCTCGGCGGCCTGCTCGCGCTGTACGACGGCGCCGAGGTCGTCCTCAAACCCGTCTTCGGTTCGTTGGCCGACCGCATCGGCGCCAAGCCGGTGCTGCTCGGCGGCCTGACGGCCTTCGCCCTCGCCTCCGCGCTGTACGCGATCGCGGACAGCCCCGGATGGCTGTGGGCCGCCCGGCTGGGCCAGGGCGCCGCCGCGTCCGCGTTCTCTCCCTCGGCCTCCGCGCTCGTCGCCCGCCTCAACCCGGCCGCCAAGCGCGGACGCGCCTTCGGAGGCTACGGCTTCCACAAGTCCATCGGGTACACCCTCGGGCCCCTCCTGGGCGGGCTCCTCGTCTGGGCCGGCGGGCTGCGCCTGCTGTTCGTCGTGCTCGCCGTGCTCGGCCTCGCCGTCGCCCTGTGGGCCGCGGTGGCCGTACCCGCCGTGCCGCCGCTCCCGAAGCAGCGCCAGACCCTCGCCGACCTGGCCAGGCGCCTGGCCGACCGGACCTTCCTCGCGCCCACCGCGGCCCTGGCCGCGGCGACCGCCGCCC
Source organism: Streptomyces sp. NPDC047971 (assembly GCF_040653355.1). NCBI lineage: Bacteria > Bacillati > Actinomycetota > Actinomycetes > Kitasatosporales > Streptomycetaceae > Streptomyces > Streptomyces sp. NPDC047971. The sequence continues at coordinate 33,404 of NZ_JBEZNW010000036.1, forward strand.
TCTCGGTCGGTGTGGGCTTCCTGCCCGTGTCGGGGGCCGCCGCCGGTCTCGGGACCGTGGCCACCGGAGCGGCCGTGTCCGTCCTGGCCGCGTCCGCCGCCGTGGTCCAGCCGTACGCGGGACGGGCCCTGGACGCCGGCCGCGTCAGCGTACGGGGCGGGCTCGCCACCGGCCTCGGCGTCACGTCCCTCGGCCTCCTCTGCGCGATGCTGCCCGGCCTGGCGGGCGTCCTCACGGCGGCGGTCCTCATCGGCGCGGGCACGGGGCTGATCACCCCGCTCGGCTTCACGGCGCTCGCCACGAGCACGCCCGAGGAGCGGATGGGCCAGACCATGGGTTCGGCCGAACTCGGCCGCGAGCTCGGCGACGCCGGAGGCCCGCTCCTCGTCGCCGCGGTCGCCACGGCCTCCAGCCTCACCTACGGCTTCGCGGCCCTCGCGCTGTTCGTGCTCGTCGTGCCGCTGCTTTCCATGAGGACGCGCCCCCGGACGGTCCCGGCCCCGGACTGACCTGCCGACCGGGCCCTACGCGGTCGTGTCCGCCGGGTCCTCGTCGGAGCCGATGATCGACTCCTCCAGCTTGCGCAGCAGCCGTGCGAGCTGGCGGCGTTCCGAGGGGGACAGGCCGCCGAGCATCCGGCGCTCGTTGTCCAGATGCTCGGCGAAGACGGTGTCCACCGTCGCGAGTCCCTTGTCGGTGAGACGGGAGTAGACGACGCGGCGGTCGTCGGCGTCCCGTTCACGGACGATGAGGCCGTCCTTCTCCAGGCGGTCGATGCGCAGCGTCACCCCGGCCGAGGAGACGAGGCCGGAGTCGGCGAGCTGGCCGGCCGTCAGCCGGTGCGGGTGTCCGGCCCGCCGGAGCGCGGTGAGGACGTCGAAGCCCGCCACGGACAGACCGTGCCGTTCGATCGAGGCCGTGAGCCGGGTGCTGTAGCGCAGGAAGGACCGGTGGAGACGGGCGAGGACCTCCAGCGGGCTGGTGTCCAGCTCGGGCCTCTCCCGTGCCCAGTCCTCGATCACGCTCGCGACGGCGTCTCGGTCCGACGGCCTCGATGCAGCCATGCTCTTCCCCTCGTCCGGCATGTCCCCCGAATTCTCACAGCGGTGAGAATCTTAGCCCTGAGGTGAAAGCGTGCGGTCGTCCGCTCCGGGTGCCTCAGGCGTTGAGCTCCTCCAGCGTCCTGCCCTTGGTCTCGACGGCGAAGCAGGCGATCGCGGCACCCACCGCGGCCACCACGGCGAGCTGCAGGAAGACGAGGGTGAGGCTGCCGCCCGCTCCGAGGATCGCGCCGACGGTCACCGGGCCGAGGATGACGCCGAGCCGGTTCCACACGCCACCGAACGCGGCGCCCCTGGCCCGGTTGGAGGTGGGGTACAGCTCGGGCGAGTACAGGTAGAGGCCGGCGTTGACGGCGTAGAGGAAGAAGGTCGTGCAGGAGGCGAAGAGCGCCACCTGGCCGCCCGAGGTCGCGCCGGCCAGGGCGAGCACGCCCAGCGAGAGCACGGTGCCGACGAGCGCGCCCGCGAGGGCGGGCCTGCGGCCGACGCGGTCGATCAGGAGCGCGACGATGAGTGTGCCGAGCAGGCCGGTCACATTGCTCAGCAGGGTGTAGACGAGGGCGGTGGTCAGATCCAGGCCGAACGTCTTCGTGTAGAGCGAGGGCAGCCAGGTGGAGATGCCGTGGTTCACGTAGTAGGCGACGAACCACAGACCCGAGAGGACCGCCGTCCGCCGGAGGTAGCGTCCGCGGAAGAGGTCGAGCAGGCGGCCGCGGGACGTCTCGTCGGACAGCTCGGCGGCGGGGGCGGGCAGCGGCCCGGCGGTGGAGCGGGCGACCTCGGCCTCGATGCGCGCGATGACCTCCTCCGCCTCCTGGGTGCGTCCGCGGGCCAGCAGCCAGCGCGGTGACTCGGCCACGTGGCGGGGGAGCGCGGCGGCGAGCAGGACCGGGATGGTGCCGATGACGAACATCGCGCGCCAGCCGAGGTTCGGGACCACCCACACGGCCACCAGCGTGGCCGCGGCGAGTCCTGCGGGGAAGATCATCTCGTACAGGAGGACGAACCGGCCCCGCTTGTCGGAGCGGGCGATCTCGTTGATGTAGGTCGCGGCGACAGGGACGACGCCGCCGATGCCGAGACCCTGGACGAACCGGAAGAGCGAGAAGGTCTCGATGCCGCCGGAGAGCGCGACCGCGAGGCTGGCGAGGCCGGTGATCCCGACGCCGAGGGCGACGGTACGGACCCGGCCGATCCGGTCTCCCAGCCAGCCGGCGCCGAGGGCGCCGAGCAGCATGCCGAGGGAGGCGGCGGTCACGGCGAGGGTGGCCTGCCCGGTGGTCAGATGCCACTCCTTCATCAGCACGGGCAGCGCGGACGCGGCCAGGAGCTGGTCGAACGCCTCGAAGAAGGTGACGGCGCCGATCAGGAAGCGGACCTTCACGTGCCACCGGGAGTGCGGAAGCCGTTCGAGTCGCGCGGCTACGGAGCCGATGGCCTGCTTGCCGGCCACAGTCGTCATGGAGGGGGTCCTTCCGCGGGCAGGGGAGTTGCCGAGACAGTAGGGGTCCATATCTAAGCGGTCAATGGTTAAGCGCCTAGAGATCTCCGTCTCGCAGGCCCGACGACCATCTTCGGTTCCCTGAAGGTCGTGCTCAAGGCCGATTCGGCAACGATCTCGACTCAGGGGCTTGTCGAGAAATAGTTAAGCACTTAGATTTCTAGTGCTTCGACGATTCCGGTGACGGGATCGCGCCGGATTCGTCCGTGCCCGGAGCCGACTCCCCTTCCGCCGCCCGCCCGGAGGTCCACCCGTGCCGCTCCCTTCCACCGACATCCTGATCGCGGGCCAGTGGCGACGTGGTGCGGGCGAGCCCCTCGACACCGTCGATCCGGCGACCGGCCGGGTGCTCGCCACCGTGCGCTCCGCCTCCGCCGCAGAGGTCGCCGAAGCCGCCGAAGCCGCCGCGAAGGCGATGGCGGACCCCGCCTGGCGGGACATGCTCGCCCACCAGCGAGCCCGGCTCCTGCACCGGATCGCCGAGCTCACCGAAGAGGCCGCCCCCGAACTCGCCGCCCTGCAGACCGCCGACACCGGCAAGACCCTCACCGAGACCAGGGCCCTGGCGCTCAGCGCGGCGGGAACCTTCCGCTACATGGCCGCCGCCCTGGAGACCGCAGAGGACGCGGTCACCCCGTCCCGAGGCCCGTACGTCACCCTGAGCGTCCACGAACCGATCGGCGTGGTCGGCGCGATCAACCCGTGGAACTCACCGGTCGCCAGCGACGCGCAGAAGATCGCCCCCGCGCTCGCCGCCGGCAACGCCGTCCTCCTCAAGCCCGCCGCCTGGACCCCGCTGGTCTCCCTCGCCCTCGGGCGGCTGATCACCCGGGCACTCGACGAGTTCGGCCTGCCCACCGCCCTGCTGTCGGTACTGCCGGGCAGCGGGAGGGTCGTCGGCGACGCCCTCGTACGCCACCCCCTCGTCGCCCGGATCGGATTCACCGGGGGCACCGAGACCGGCCGCTCGATCGCCGCCGTCGCCGCCGGGAAGCTCGTCCCCGCCTCGCTGGAGCTGGGCGGCAAGTCGCCGACCGTCGTGCGCGCCGACGCCGACATGGAGCAGGCCCTGGCCGGAGTGCTGTTCGGGATCTTCTCGTCCAGCGGCCAGTCCTGCATCGCCGGATCGCGTCTCTTCGTGGCACGCGAGATCTACGACACCTTCGTCGGCGAACTCGTCGAGCGCGTCCGCAAGCTCCGCGTCGGTCCCGGCACCGATCCGGCCACCCAGGTCGGGCCCCTCGTGCACCACCGCCACCGCGACTCGGTCGCCGCCTACGTCGACCTCGCCCGCTCCGAAGGCGCGCGCGTGCTGTGCGGTGGGGCCGCGCCCGAGGGCGAGCGGTACCAGGACGGCGCGTACTACCTCCCGACCGTCCTGGACGGGCTGTCCAACACCTCCCGCACCTGCCGGGAGGAGATCTTCGGTCCCGTCCTCGTCGCCCTGCCCTACGACGACGAGGACGACCTCGTCCGCCAGGCCAACGACTCCGTGTACGGACTTGCCTGCGGCATCTGGACCCGCGACCTGCGCGCGGCCTGGCGGATCGCCCGCCGGATCGAGGCCGGCACCGTCTGGATCAACACGTACAAGCAGTTCAGCGCCTCCACCCCGTTCAGCGGGTGGAAGGAGAGCGGCCTCGGCACGGAGAAGGGCCGGGACGCGATCCGCGCCTACCAGCGACAGAAGTCCCTGTACTGGGGCACCTCCGACCTCCCCCTGCCCTGGGCCAACTGACCCGGCATCCCCGCCGCCCTGGAGAGACTCATGCACCCCACACCGCCAGGTCCGATCGCCCGGCTCCGCTCGCTGCGCTCCGTCGAGCTGTACACCCCCGCCTTCACCGAGGCCGCCGGCTTCTACGAGGACGTCTGGGGCCTCGAAACCGTCGAGTCCGACACGGGAACCCGCTGGCTGCGCGGCACCGGCGACGAACACCACGTGCTCCAGCTGACCGAGCGCGAGCGCGTCGGTCTCGGCCGGATCTCCTTCGCCGTCGGGACCCCGGCCGAGGTGGACGAGGCGGCCCGGCGCCTGGAGGCACGCTCCCTCACCCCCGTCTTCGGGCCCGGACCGCTGGACCGGGCCGGCGGCGGATACGGACTGCGGTTCACCGATCCCGAAGGGCGCCTCATCGAGATCAGCGCCCATGTCGAGGCCGTCGTCCCGCGCGGACGGGACGGCGCCGTACCCGTCGGGGTCACCCACGCCGTGCTCAACACCGTCGACATCGACGCCGCCGTCGCCTTCTACCGCGAGGTCCTCGGCCTGCGCGTCTCCGACTGGTCCGAGCACCAGATGGCGTTCCTCCGCTGCAACGCCGACCACCACTGCATCGCCTTCAACCAGGCCGAGTGGACCTCGCTCAACCACGTGGCGTACGAGATGACCTCGGTCGACCACTTCATGCGCGGCCTCGGCCGGCTCCGCCACCACGGCATCACCCCGCAATGGGGCCCCGGCCGGCACGGCCCGGGCAACAACACCTTCTCCTACTTCACCGACCCCTCCGGACTGGTCTGCGAGTACACCTCCGAGGTCGCCCAGATCGTCGAGGACGCGTGGATCGCCCGGGTGTGGCGGCGGGTGCCCGACCTGTCCGACCTGTGGGGGACGGCGGGCCCGCCGTCGAAGGAGATCCGCGCCCACATGGCCGGCGCGCCGGACCCCGGCCCGCTCGCCCCCGTCGACGCCCAGGAGGTCTCCGCATGAACACCGCACGCAAGGTCGGCATCGTCGGCTGGGGCGCGATCGGCCGGACCGTCGGCACCGCGCTCGCAGCGGGCGACGTGAGCGGCGCCGCACTCGAGTGCGTCGTCGACAACCGCCCGCTCGGCGAGGCGGCCCCGGCCCCACAGGTCCCCTTCGAAGAGGCGCTGGACCGCTGCGACCTGATCGTGGAGGCGGCGGGCCAGGGCGTCGTACGGGAATGGGGCGAGCGGGTGCTCGCCTCCGGCACCGACCTGCTGATCGCCTCCACCGGGGCACTGACCGACGACGAGCTGGCGAAGCGGCTCCTCGCCGCGGGCCCGGGCCGGGTGTACTTCACCGGCGGTGCCGTCGGCGGACTCGACCTGCTCCAGGCCGCCCGCTCCCTCGGACCGCTCAGCGACGTCCGGCTCACCACCACCAAGCTGCCCTCGACCCTCGAACAGCCCTGGATGGACGAGGAGTTGCTGCACCGGATGCGGACGGCGACCGGCCCGGTCGAGGTCATGACCGGCACGGCCCGCGAGGTCCCGGTCAGCTTTCCGAAATCGACGAACGTGGCCGCCTCGGTCGCGCTGGCCGTCGGCGACCTGGACGCTGTGCGGGTCCGGGTCGTCGCCGATCCCGCGGCCCACCACACCCGGCACGTCATCGAGGCGGCCGGACCGCACGGGACGTACCGCTTCGAGGTCGCGCACCTGCCGGACCCCGGCAACCCGGCGACCAGCCAGGTCGTGCCGTACGCGGTCCTGCGCAGCCTCGCGGCGCTCGCCGGACGGACGGGGCAGATCCTGTGAGCGCCGGCGTCCTCGCCCCCGCCTCCGCGGAGGTCCACGTCGAGGAGGCGGGTGACCACGGACCCCTGCTCCTGTGCCTGCACGGCATCGGTTCGTCGTCGGCGGCCTTCGCCCCGCAGCTCGCCGAACTCGCCCCGTACGCACGGGTCGTCGCCTGGGACGCCCCCGGCTACGCCTCGTCGCCCGACCCCGAGGCCCCCCTCACCCTCGACGACTTCGCGGACGTGGCGGCAGGACTGATCCGCGAGCGCGGCGGGAGCGCCCATGTGCTCGGCGTCTCCTGGGGCGGCGTGATCGCCCTGCGGCTCGCCGCCCGCCACCCGGATCTGGTCGCCTCGCTGATCGTCGCCGACTCCAGTCCGGGCTCGGGCACGGACGAGCGCAAGGCCGCGGGCATGCGGGCCCGCGCCACCGAACTGGCCGAACTCGGCCCGCGCGCCTTCGCTGCCGCCCGCGGACCCCGCCTCGTGTCGCCCGGAGCCCCGGCCGAACTGGTCCGGCGCATCGTCGACACCATGGCGGCCTCGGTGCGGCTGCCGGGCTACGCCTACGCCGCCGAGTCCATGGCCTCGGCCGACCTCCGGGCCGAACTCCCCTCGATCGCCGCGCCCTCGCTCGTCCTCTGCGGCGACCAGGACGAGGTCACCGGCATCGAAGCGAGCCAGACCATCGCCGGCGCCCTCCACAAGACCGCCTTCGTGATCGTCAAGGACGCCGGTCACCTGGCCAACCAGGAGCAGCCCGGGCGCTTCAACGCCTGGGTCCTCTCCCACCTCCGCATCACCGCACGCATCCCCGAATAGGAGCCGTCTCCCATGCCTCTGACCACCACCCAGTACGACGACGGCGGCGACCTCGCCGCCTACACCGACTCGCTCATCGCCACCCGGGCCTCCCGGATCGCCGACTTCGACACGCTGTCCTTCCAGGAGAAGGCCGGCTCGCAGTTCCGCCGCGGCCAGATCCGGTACGTCGGCTCGGGCGCCACCGGCAACCACGAGAACGACAGCCGGATCATCCCGTCCGGCGGCTTCACCTTCTCCAACATGCTGCTGCCGCCCGGCGCGGAGGGCCCGGCCCACACCCACCACGACGTCGAAGAGGCGTTCTTCGTCCTGGAGGGCGAGGTCAAGGTCGGCATCCACCGGGGCCCCGACGAGGCCGAGTACCGGACCCTCGGATACCGCGACATGATCGTCGTCCCGGCCGGCGTCACCCGATCCCTGAAGAACGAGGGCGACACCGACGCCCTCTTCTGCGTCGTCATCGGCACGCGGAAGCCGCAGGTGCCGACCTACCCGGAGTACTCGCCGATGCACGGCGTCACCCGTGGCTGACCTGCCCCCGGCCGACGCACGCACCGTCGTCGTCACCGGAGCGGGCCGTGGCCTGGGACTGGCCATGGCCCGCCGGGCGGGCGAGGACGGCTTCCGCGTCGTCGTCGCCGAGCTGGAGCGGGAGCGGGGCGAGCACGCGGCGGCCGAGCTGCGCGGGGAGGGCATCGACGCCCGCTTCGTACGCTGCGACGTCGCCGACCCGGACTCGGTGGCCGCGCTGGCCGCCGCCGTGCGGGAGATCGGGCCGCTCTACGGCCTGGTCAACAACGCGGCGCTCGCCAACGGCGTGGGCGGCAAGGAGTTCCAGGACATCGACATCGAGGTGTGGGACCGGCTGATGACGGTCAACGCCCGTGGCCCCTGGCTGGTCTCCAGGGCCCTGTACCCGCTCCTCGCGGCACCGGGCCGGATCGTCAACATCGCCTCGGACGCCGCGCTCTACGGCTCCCCGCGCCTCGCCCACTACATCGCCTCCAAGGGAGCGGTCATCGCCCTGACCCGGGCCATGGCACGCGAACTCGGCGACAAGGGGATCACCGTCAACGCGGTCGCCCCCGGCCTCACCGAAGGCGAGGCGACCGAGACCGTGCCCGCCGAGCGGCACGACCTCTACCGCATGCACCGCGCCGTCTCCCGGCCGCAGCAGCCCGACGACCTCACCGGGATCGTCTCCTACCTGCTCGGCGCGGAGTCCCGCTATCTGACCGGACAGGTGATCGCCGTCAACGGCGGCTTCACCATGAACTGAAGCGCAGGAGAACACCGTCATGGATCTGGGCCTCGCCGACCGCACCATCGTGGTCACCGGCGGCAGCTCGGGCGTCGGCCTGGCCACGGTCCGCGCCCTGCTCGACGAGGGCGCCCGCGTCGCCACCTGCGGCCGCGATGCCGACCGGCTCGCCACGGCGGCCGCCCGGCTCGGCGCCGGACGCGACCGTCTGCTCACCGGCGTGTGCGACGTGCGCGACGCCGACGCCGTGGACCGCTTCGTCCGCGGCGCCGCCGAGACGTTCGGCGGCGTCGACGGACTCGTCAACAACGCCGGACAGTCCCGCATGAAGGGACTCGACGACTCGACGGCCGAGGACTGGCGCGACGAACTGGAGCTCAAGTTCGCCGGGGTGCTCCACCCCCTGCGCGCCGCCCGCCCGTACCTCGCCCGCTCCGAGGCGGCGAGCATCGTCAACATCAACGCGGTCCTCGCCAAGCAGCCCGAGCCGCGTCTCATCACCACCAGCGCCGCCCGCGCCGGCATCCTCAACCTCTCCAAGTCCCTGTCGGCCGAACTCGCCGGCGACGGCATCCGGGTGAACTCGGTGTGCCTGGGCCTCATCGACACCGGCCAGTGGACCCGCCGCCACGCCGCGGCCGCCACCGGCACGAGCTACGAGGACTGGCAGGCGGAGCTGGCCGCCGACCGAGGTGTCGCCCTCGGCCGGCTCGGCCGGGCCGAGGAGGTCGCGTACGCGGTCGTCACCCTGCTCTCACCCCGCGCCTCGTACATCACCGGCACCGGCATCGACGTGTGCGGCGGCGTCGGCCGCTCCATCCTCTGAGGAGACACCATGCGTTACGACAACGGAGGCGATCTCCTCGTCGCCGTCCTGCGCGAACTGGGCATCGACACCGTCTTCGGCATCGTCAGCGTGCACAACCTGCCGCTCGTCGAGGCCGTCGACCGCGAACTCCGCTTCGTCCCCGTGCGCCACGAGGCGTCCGCCGTGAACGCGGCCGACGCCTACGGACGGGCCCGGGGCTCCATCGGCTGCGCCCTGACCTCCACCGGAACGGGCGCGGGCAACGCCGCGGGATCGCTCATCGAGTCCCTGAGCGCCGGCAGCTCCGTGCTGCACGTCACCGGCCAGGTGGAGAGCGCGTTCCTCGGCAGCGGACGGGGGTTCATCCACGAGACCAAGGACCAGCTCGGCATGCTGACCGCCGTGTCGGTCCACGCCGCGACCGTGCCGGACACCGAACGGGCGGGTGACCTCCTGCGCCGGGCGGCCCGGGCGGCGCTCGCCGTACCCGGCGGACCGGCGAGCGTGGAGTGGCCGATCGACCTCCAGTACGCGCCCCAGACCGACGGCCCCACCGTCCCCGACCACCCCGCGGCGCCCGCCCCCACGGACGGGGAACTGGCCGCCGCCGGCGAGCTGCTGGCCTCCGCCCGCCGCCCCCTCGTCTGGGCCGGCGGCGGCGCGACCCGGGCCCGCCCCGAACTCGCCCGGCTGCTCAAGACGACCGGAGCGGGCCTGCTCACCTCCAACTCCGGTCGCGGCACGGTGCCCGAGGACGACGAGCAGGTCATCGGCAACTTCGCCACCACCCCCGCCGCGCGGGCCCTGCTCGCCGACGCCGACGTGCTGCTCACCATCGGCACCCACTTCCGCTCCAACGAGACCGCCGACTACACCCTGGAGCTGCCCGCGGCGCACATCCAGATCGACGCCGACGCGGCGGCGCTCGGCCGGGTCTACCCCGTCGCGCACCCCCTGCACGGCGACGCCGCGCCCACCCTGACCGCCCTGACCGCCTACGCCGCACCCGCCGAGGACGGCTGGCGCGCACGCGTCCGCGCCGTCCGCGCCGACGTACGGGCGACGCTCCACGACACCATCGGACCGCAGGCCGCGATCTGCGACGCCATCCGCGCCGCGCTGCCGCGCGAGGCGGTGATCGCCCGGGACGTGACCATCCCCTCCAGCAGCTGGGGCAACCGCCTGCTGGAGATGTACGACCCGCGGGACAACGTCTTCCCCCGCGGCGGAGGCATCGGCCAGGGCCTCGGCATGGGGATCGGCGCGGCGCTCGCACGGCCCGACGCGCCCACCGTGGTCCTGGCGGGCGACGGGGGACTCGCCGTCCACCTCGGCGAACTGCTCACCCTCGCCCAGGAGCGCCCCCGGCTCACCCTGATCGTGTTCAACGACGGCGGATACGGCGTCCTGCGCAACATGCAGGACCGCCACAGCGAGCGACGCTCCGGTGTCGACCTCGCCACCCCCGACTTCGAACGCCTCGCCCGCGCCTGCGACCTGCCGTACCTGCGGATCGCCGCAGAGGAGCACGCCGCTCCGGTCATCACCCAGGCCGTCGCCTCGGACGGGCCGACGCTCGTCGAGGTCGACCTCGGGGCCCTCGGCCCGATGAAGAACCCGTTCACCCCGCCCGTGAGGATCCCGGGCCGTTGACCCGGCCCCGTACTGCCCGACGCCGGTAAGGAGGCACCAGGCCATGAACGAGAACCCGCTGCAGCTGATCGTCCACCGCATGACATGGGAGGCCGAGGGCGTCCTGTCCGTCGAGCTCGCCCATCCCGAGGGCAAGCCCCTGCCCGCCTGGACGCCCGGCGCCCACATCGACGTGCACGTCGGCGGACACGTCCGCCAGTACAGCCTGTGCGGCGACCCGCACGACCAGGGCGCGTACCGGATCGGCGTCCTCAACGAGCCCTCCTCGCGCGGTGGTTCGCGCCACGTGCACACGAAGCTCCGCCCGGGCGGGACCGTCACGGTCAGCGAACCGCGCAACCACTTCGCCCTGGAGGACGCCGGCTCGTACGTCTTCGTCGCCGGCGGCATCGGGATCACCCCCCTCCTCGCGATGGCCCGCGAGGCCGCCCGCCGGGGCGCCGAGTGGCACATGGCGTACGGCGGCCGGAGCCGCGCCTCGATGGCGTTCACCGCCGAACTCGCCCTGCTCCAAGGCGATGTGACGCTCGTCCCGCAGGACGAGCTGGGCCACATCGACCTGGACGCGCTGCTCACCGGGCTGCCCGACGACGCGCTCGTGTACGCGTGTGGGCCCGAACCCCTCCTCGCGGCCGTGCAGGCCCGCTGCCCGGACGACAGGCTCCGCCTGGAGCGGTTCGCCGCACCCACCGCCGAACACGCCGGGGACGACGAGGAGTTCGAGGTCGAGTGCCGCACCTCGGGCCTGACGCTCCGAGTCGGCGCCGGCACGTCCATCCTCGACGCGGCGGAGAGCGCCGGGATCGGCGTGAACAGCTCCTGCCGCGACGGCATCTGCGGGTCCTGCGAGACCCGTGTGCTCGACGGCGTTCCCGACCACCGGGACTTCCTGCTCAGCGAGGCGGAGCGGTCCGCCGGCGCATCCATGATGATCTGCGTCTCGCGGTGCGCCTCCGGCCGGCTCGTCCTCGACCTCTGACCCTTCCCCCCGCCTTCTCAGGAGAGAACGTGACCGACACCTGGCCGTACCTGGACGTCCACCAGTCCCGCACGCACGCGCCCACGCCGTACGCGTACCGACTCGCCGCCACCCTCGAAGAGGTCTTCACCCAGGAGGGCCACGAGCTCGCCGACGTCGTGCGCGGGCTCAACGCCCGCAAGGTGCACACCGCCGACGGCACACCGTGGACCGAGGAGTCCTTCCGCGCCGAGATCAACCGACTGGGAGCCTGACATGACGCTGTCGCCCACCGCCACCGCGGACCACGTCTACGCCACCGGGCTGCGCAACCAGTGGCATCCCGTCGTCCCGTCGCGGTTCGTCGCCCCCGGCGCGATGCGCAAGGTCACCGCGCTGGGCGAGCAGTGGCTGCTGTTCCGCCGTTCCGACGGGACGCTCTCCATGCTCGCCGACCGCTGCCCGCACCGCGGAGCGCCCCTGTCGCTGGGCAGGCACCTCGGCGACCGGGTGGCCTGCTGGTACCACGGCGTGGAGGTCGGCTCCGACGGCACGGTGACCTCCGTGCCCGGCCTGCCGGGCTGCAACCTGGAGGGCAAGAAGCTGGTCGCCTCGCTGCCCGTGCGCGAGGTCGGCGGCGCGATCCTCGCCTGGTTCGGGGACGAGGAACACCCGGAGGCGGCCGAGCTGACGCTTCCCGAGCCGCTCACCGACCCCGCCGTGGACGCCTTCCTCTGCTACGCCGAGTGGAACGTGCCCTGGCGCTACGCCGTGGAGAACCTGCTCGACCCCATGCACGGCGCCTTCCTCCACCACGAGTCGCACACCATGTTCGCCGGCGACACGACCGCCAAGTTCCGCATCCGGGAGACCGAGCGCGGCTACTTCTTCGAGAAGACCGACCAGCGGGGCGTCAACTTCGACTGGGTCGAGCTGTGCCGAACCGGCGTCGACTGGGTCGACCTGTCCATCCCGTACCCGCCGTCGGCGGGCCCCGGCGGACCGTTCGGGATCGTGGGCATGGTCTGCCCGGTCGACGAACGGCGGACGGGCGCCTTCTTCTGGCGCTACCGCCGCGTCGAGGGCTGGCAGCGTGCGTCCTGGCGCTTCCTCTACAAGACGCTGATCGAGAAGCGCCACTGGGAGGTCCTGGAACAGGACCGCGTGATGCTGGAGGCCATGCCCGCCGACGCCGACCAGAGGGAGAACCTGTACCAGCACGACCTGGGCGTCGTCCGACTGCGGCGGCTGTACCGCGCGGAGGCCGAGGCACAGACCTCGTCCAGCACCTGACCGCCGCCCGTCGCTCCTGCCGGGGGACGGGCCGGGGCGGACCCTTCCGGAGGCCACGGCGACCGGCCACGTCACTCCTCTGCGGGAGGGCGTGCTCCCCGCGTCCGTCGAGGTCGGCGATCCCGGCCGTCCGTCACGAGCGGCTCCTTCGCACCGGTGTGACCTGCGGTGACGGTCTCCGGATCGGTTCCCACCCGCGCGGTTGGGGCACCGGACGACGCCCGTCGACGGGTGGGCACGGCCGGAACCCGCGCGGGCCTTCGTTCTGCGGGGTCGGCCGAGGCTGCCTAGTGTCATGGGGGGTGGAGCACGGACAGTGCCCGGCCCGTCGACCCGGAGGTGCGCGATGCCGGAGCTGTTTATCGGTGGCGAGTGGACAGCCGCGGCCGACGGTCGCACGCGGGAGATCCGCTGCCCGGCGGACGGCACCCTGGTCGCCACCGTGGACGAGGCAGGACCCGCGGACGCGGCCGCGGCCGTCGCCGCCGCCCGCGAGGCGTTCGACACCGGGCCGTGGCCCGCCACCCCCGCCGCCGAGCGCGGACGGCTGCTGCTGCGCGTCGCCGATCTGCTCGAACGTGACAAGGCCGCCTTCGCCCGTGCCGAGTCCCTGGACACCGGCAAGCGGCTCGTCGAGTCCGAGTACGACATGGACGACATCGCGGCCTGCTTCCGCTACTTCGGCAACCTGACCGCCTCGGGCGGCGCCGACCGGATCGTCGCCACCGGCAACCCGGAGGCGGACAGCCGGGTGGTGCACGAACCGGTCGGTGTGTGTTCGCTGATCACCCCGTGGAACTACCCGCTGCTGCAGACCGCGTGGAAGGTCGCCCCGGCCCTCGGGGCGGGCAACACCTTCGTCCTGAAGCCGAGCGAACTGACCCCGCACACCGCGATCCTGCTGATGCGGCTGCTCACCGAGGCGGGGCTGCCACCAGGGGTCGGGAACCTGGTCCTGGGCACGGGCCCCGAGGCGGGCGCGCCGCTCACCGAGGATCCCCGCGTGGACCTGGTGTCGTTCACCGGTGGCCTGGCCACCGGCCGCCGGATCATGGCGGCGGCGGCGCCCACGGTGAAGAAGGTCGCCCTGGAGCTCGGCGGCAAGAACCCGAACATCGTCTTCGCGGACGCGGACTTCGAGGCGGCCGTCGACTACGCGCTCATGGCCGTCTTCCTGCACTCCGGTCAGGTCTGCTCGGCGGGTGCCAGGCTCCTCGTGGAGGACTCGCTGCACGACGCCTTCGTCGACGAGATCGTCGCCCGCGCGAAGGCCATCCCCATGGGCGGCCCCTTCGACGAGAACGCGCGGACGGGACCGCTGATCTCGGCGGCGCACCGCGACAAGGTGGAGGCGTACGTCGCGGCGGGCCTGGCCGAGGGGGCGGTGCTGCGCTGCGGAGGGGCGCGGCCGACGGACCCGGAACTCGCCGACGGCTACTACTATCCGCCGACCGTGCTGGACGACTGCACGCCCGGGATGTCCGTGGTCCGTGACGAGTCGTTCGGCCCGGTGCTCACGGTCGAGCGGTTCGCCGATGAGGCGGAGGCCGTCGCCGTCGCCAACGACACCATGTACGGCCTGGCGGGCGCGGTCTGGTCGCGGGACACCGGCCGCGCCCACCGGGTCGCGTCCCGGCTCCGCGCGGGAACCGTGTGGATCAACGACTTCCATCCGTACGTGCCGCAGGCGGAGTGGGGCGGCATGAAGCAGTCCGGCTTCGGCCGCGAACTGGGGCCGGCGGGACTCGCCGAATACCAGGAGACCAAGCACATCTGGCGCAACCTCGCCCCCAAGCCGCAGAGGTGGTTCGAGTGACCGCACAGCCGACGGGCCAGGACCGGCCCGACGCCGGCGACGGCACCACGCACGACGACGCGTCGCTGGCCGAACTCGGCTACCGGCCCGAACTGAAGCGCACCCTGGGCAACTTCCACACCTTCGCCGCCGGGATCAGCTACATCTCGATCCTGACCGGCACCTTCCAGCTGTTCTACTTCGGCATCGCCTTCGGCGGCCCCGCGTACTGGTGGTCGTGGCCGATGGTGTTCGTGGGCCAGCTGATGGTGGCACTGTGCTTCTGCGAACTGGCCGCGCGCTACCCCGTCGCGGGCTCGGTCTACAACTGGGCCAAGAAGATGGGCGGCCCGCACGTGGGGTGGCTCGGCGGCTGGATGATGATGACGGCCACCATGGTCACCCTGTCGGCCGTGGCCCTCGCGTACCAGATCACGCTGCCCCAGATCGACCCCTGGTTCCAGTTCGTCGGCGACGGCAGCGGCGAGAACGACGCCGCGGCCAACGCGGTCCTGCTCGGCACGGTGCTGATCCTCTTCTCCACGCTGGTCAACGCCTTCGGCGTCCAGCTGATGGCACGGATCAACTCGGCGGGCGTCTTCATCGAGCTGATCGCCGCCGTGGCCCTGATCATCTTCCTCGCCGCGCACATCACCCGTGGCCCCGGCACGGTGCTCACCGACACGTGGGGCCTGGGAGCCGGGGAGCCGCTCGGCTACTTCGGGGCGTTCCTGACGGCCTCCCTCGCGTCGGCGTACGTGATGTACGGCTTCGACACGGCCTCCTCGCTCGGCGAGGAGTCCCACGACCCGAGCCGCAACGCGCCGCGGGCCATTCTCCGGGCGCTCGTCGCGTCCTTCCTCATCGGTGGTCTCATCCTGCTGTTCGCGCTGATGGCGGTGCCCGACCTCCAGTCGGAGGAGCTGGCCACCGGCGGCCTGCAGTACGTGGTGCTGGAGACGCTGGGGTCGACGATCGGCGAGATCTTCCTGTGGTGCGTGGTCGTGGCGATCACGGTGTGCGTGCTGGCCGTCCAGGCCGCCGGCATCCGGCTGATGTTCGCGATGGCACGGGACAACAACCTGCCCGCCGGATCGGCCCTCGCCAGGGTGAGCCCCCGCTTCCAGACCCCGGTGGTCCCCGCCGTCGTGATCGGCGTGGTGGGTGTCGTCATCCTGGTCGTCAACATCAACCAGCCGCAGATCTTCTCGGTGATCACCAGCATCGCGATCATCATGATCTACGTGGCCTACCTGATGGTCACCACCCCGATGCTGATCCAGCGGCTGCGCGGGAAGTGGCAACCGCGCGAGGGCGCCTTCTCGCTGGGCCGCCTCGGGCTGCCGATCAACATCCTGGCGGTGCTGTGGGGCGCCGCCATGTCCCTGAACCTGGCCTGGCCCCGCGCCGAGGTCTACAACGCGACCGGGCCCCAGCACTGGTACCTGCGCTGGGGGGCCTTCCTGTTCGTCGGCATCGTGGCGCTCGGCGGCTTCGCCTACTACTGGTTCGTCCAGCGCCACCGTACGGGCGTGCTGGCCGAACACCGCGCCGACGCCCCCTGACCCACGCCCCTTCCCCCGTCACGGGGACATCCCGTACTGGAGTGACCATGCCCGCACAGCCCTCTGAGGCCGAGTTCGACTATGTGGTGGTCGGCGGGGGCACCGCCGGGGCGGTCGTCGCGGCCCGCCTGTCGGAGGACCCCGGTGTCAGCGTCTGCCTGCTGGAGGCGGGCCCCTCCGACGAGGGCGACGAGAACATCCTGCGGCTCGACCGGTGGATGGCGCTGCTGGAGTCCGGATACGACTGGGACTATCCGGTGGAGCCGCAGGAGAACGGCAACAGCTTCATGCGCCACGCCCGTGCCAAGGTGCTCGGCGGCTGCTCGTCGCACAACTCGTGCATCGCCTTCTGGGCGCCGGCCGAGGACCTCGACGAGTGGGGCGCGCTGGGGTGCTCGGGCTGGAGCGCCGCCGACTGCTTCCCGCTGTACCGACGGCTGGAGACCAACGACGGCCCGGGCGACCACCACGGCCGCTCCGGACCCGTCACGATCCGCTCGGTGCCTCCCCGGGACCCGTGCGGCCGGGCGCTGTTGGCGGCCTGCGAGGCCGCCGGCATCCCGACGGTCCCGTTCAACTCCGGCCGCACGGTGGTGCGCGGCGCGAACTGGTTCCAGATCAACTGCCGCGAGGACGGGACCCGTTCCTCCGCCTCGGTGTCGTACCTGCATCCCGTGATGGGGAAGCGGCCCGGGCTGGAGGTCCGCACCGGAGTGCAGGCGCGGCGGTTGCTCTTCGACGGCGCGCGCTGCTCGGGCGTCGAGTACCTGCAGCCGGACGCCGTGCACGTCGACTCCGTACGGGCGCGGCGCGAGGTGATCGTCTCCTGCGGGGCGATCGACTCGCCGAAGCTGCTGATGCTGTCGGGCATCGGACCCGCCGCCCACCTCCGCGACAACGGCGTGGAGGTACGGGTGGACTCTCCCGGCGTCGGCTCACACCTCCAGGACCACCCCGAGGGGGTGATCATGTGGGAGGCGAAGCAGCCCATGGTCACCTCGTCCACGCAGTGGTGGGAGATCGGGATCTTCACGGACACCGAACCGGGACTCGACCGCCCGGACCTGATGTTCCACTACGGTTCGGTCCCGTTCGACATGAACACCTACCGGCGCGGCTATCCCACCACCGACAACGCCTTCTGCCTGACGCCCAACGTCACCCGCGCCCGCTCCGAGGGCACGGTCCGGCTGCGCAGCCGTGATTTCCGGGACAAGCCGAAGGTCGACCCGCGCTACTTCACCCACGAGCACGACATCCGCGTGATGACCCACGGGCTGCGCCTGGCACGGGAGATCGCGGCGCAGGCGCCGCTCGCCGACTGGAAGGGGGCGGAGCTGGCGCCCGGGCCGGACGCCACGACCGACGACGAGCTGTTCTCCTACATCCGGCAGACGCACAACACGGTCTACCACCCGGCGGGCACCGTGCGCATGGGTGCCGAGGACGACGCCGCCTCGCCCCTCGACCCCCAGCTGCGGGTCAAGGGGGTGCGGGGCCTGCGGGTGGCGGACGCCTCGGTCATGCCGTTCCTGCCGGCGGTCAATCCGTGCATCACCACGATGATGATCGGCGAGAAGTGCTCGGACATGATCCGGGCGGGACAGGCCGTATAGCCTGGCGAAATGCTTACAGAAGTGACAGCGACCCGCTACGTCACGCCTCTGCGTGAGGGCGGCTCGCTCCCCGGGATCGTCGAGGCCGACGATCTCGGAACGTACGTCATGAAGTTCACCGGCGCCGGACAGGGGCGCAAGACGCTCGTCGCCGAGGTGATCTGCGGGCAGCTCGCCCGTCGGCTCGGGCTGCGGGTGCCCGAGCTGGTCGCCATCGAGCTCGACCCCGTCATCGGGCTCTCCGAGCCCGACCAGGAGGTCCAGGAGCTGCTGAAGGCGAGCGGCGGGCTCAACCTCGGGATGGACTACCTCCCCGGCTCGCTGGGTTTCGATCCGCTGGCGTACGAGGTGGACCCGAAGGAGGCGGGGAAGGTCGTCTGGTTCGACGCGGTGATCAACAACGTCGACCGGTCCTGGCGCAACCCGAACATGCTGGTCTGGCACGGCGACGTGTGGCTCATCGACCACGGCGCCACGATGATCTGGCACCACAACTGGCGGGGAGCCCAGGTCTCCGCCGCGAAGCCGTACGACGCCTCCGACCACGCCCTCGCGCCCTTCTCGCCGGACGTCGCCGCGGCCGCGGCCGAGCTGGCGCCCCTGGTGACGCGGGGGCTGCTGGAGGAGGTCGCCGCGGACGTCCCGGACGCGTGGCTCGCGGACGAGCCCGGCTTCGACGGCACCGACGAGGTGCGCGCCGCGTACGTGGACGCGCTGCTGCCCCGCGCCGCGACCATCCACGAGCGGATCACCCTCGGTCCGCGGGTCGACCGCGGGCCGGCGCAGCCGCCCGGCTGGCTCGCCGAACGTCTCGCCCCCCGGCCGCACTCCGCCCAGAAGGACCGCACCACGTGACCGACCGCGATGTCTTCGAGTACGCGCTGCTGCGCGTCGTGCCACGCGTCGAGCGCGGCGAGTTCTTCAACGCCGGTGTGGTGGTCTACTGCCGGGCCAGGTCGTTCGTCGCCGCCCGTACGCATCTCGACGAGGCCAAGCTCAGGGTGCTCGACCCCGGTGCGGACGTGACCGGTGTACGGGCCGCGCTGCACGCGGTCGAGGGGGTCTGCCTGGGCGGGGAGGACGCCGGTCAGGCGGCCCGTGACGACGCGGGACGGCGCTTCCGCTGGCTGATCGCGCCACGCTCCACCGTCGTCCAGCCCGGCCCGGTGCACACCGGTCTGACCGTCGACCCGGAGGCCGAGGTCGAAAGGCTGCTCGATCTGCTGGTGCGCTGAGCGCCGGCCGGTTCGGCGCGGAGTGACGCTGTGCACCCGGTGGGCCGTTGACACCGGGTGCCAGGGCTTCTAGCGTCTCGTCTGCGGAAGGTACTAAGCGGTCGCTCATGTGGGGGGACGCAGCGTGCGGGACCGCATCCATGCATGATCCAAGGGCGAGGAGAAGAAGCATGTCGACCACCGAGCAGCGCGTAGCCGTCGTGACCGGCGCGGCGCGGGGCATTGGCGCCGCCACCGCGGTACGGCTGGCCGCGGAGGGCCGCGCCGTCGCCGTACTCGACCTCGACGAGGCGGCCTGCAAGGACACCGTCGAGAAGATCACGGCCGCCGGTGGCACCGCCATCGCCGTCGGCTGCGACGTCTCCGACAGCGCCCAGGTGGAGGCCGCCGTCGCGCGCGTGGCCACCGAGCTCGGCGCCCCGACGATCCTCGTCAACAACGCCGGCGTGCTCCGCGACAACCTCCTCTTCAAGATGAGCGAGGCGGACTGGGACACGGTCATGAACGTGCACCTCAAGGGCGCGTTCCTGATGGCCAAGGCGTGCCAGAAGCACATGGTGGACGCGGGCTTCGGCCGGATCGTCTCGCTCTCCTCGTCCTCCGCGCTCGGCAACCGCGGCCAGGCGAACTACTCGGCCGTCAAGGCCGGTCTGCAGGGCTTCACCAAGACCCTCGCCAAGGAGCTCGGCAAGTTCAACATCACCGCCAACGCGGTGGCCCCGGGCTTCATCGTCACCGAGATGACCGCGCAGACCGCCGAGCGCGTCGGCATGGGCTTCGAGGAGTTCCAGGCCGCGGCCGCCTCCATGATCCCGGTGCAGCGGGTCGGCAGGCCCGAGGACATCGCCAACGCCATCGCCTTCTTCACCGGCGACGACGCGGGCTTCGTCTCCGGCCAGGTCCTGTACGTGGCCGGCGGCCCGCTCAACTGACGCTTCGAGCGGGAAGAAGGAGACGGACATGAGCACGAAGGAACTGCCCGAGCCGTCGGGCAAGGTCGCTCTGGTCACCGGAGCCAGCCGGGGCATCGGCTACGGCATCGCCGAGGCGCTGGTCGCCCGCGGCGACCGTGTGTGCATCACCGGCCGGGGCGAGGAGGCCCTCAAGGAGGCCGTGGAGCGCCTCGGCGCCGACCGGGTCATCGCGGTGCCCGGCAAGGCCCACGACGAGGCCCACCAGGCCGCGGCGGTCGAGGCGACGATGGAGGCGTTCGGCCGGGTCGACTTCCTGGTGAACAACGCCGGGACGAACCCGGTCTTCGGGCCGATCGCCGAGCTCGACCTGAACGTCGCCCGCAAGGTCTACGAGACGAATGTGATCTCGGCCCTGGGATTCGCCCAGCTCACCTGGCGGGCCTGGCAGAAGGATCATGGCGGTGCGATCGTGAACATCGCCTCGATCGCCGGCGTCTCCGCCTCGCCCTTCATCGGCGCGTACGGGATGAGCAAGGCGGCCATGGTCAATCTGACCCTCCAGCTGGCGCACGAGTTCGCGCCGGTGGTCCGGGTCAACGCGATCGCCCCGGCCGTCGTCAAGACCAAATTCGCCCAGGCCCTCTACGAGGGTCGTGAGGCGGAGGCCGCGGCCGCGTACCCGCTCGGCCGGCTGGGCGTCCCGGAGGACATCGGCGGCGCCGCCGCCTTCCTCACCTCCGACCAGTCGGACTGGATCACCGGACAGACCCTGGTGGTCGACGGGGGTCTTTTCCTCAACTCCGGCGTCGAGTGACCGATATCCGGACACTTTCCTGAATTCCTGACCGGTTTGACCCCGGTTAATCGTTGAATGCCTCAAGTGCCCCGTCAGGGTCGAACATTGACCTGGCGGGGCGCTGCGGTATGGTCGGCCGACCCATGGCTGAACGAGGAGCGTGCACGTGTTCAACCGGACCAGTCTGCAGGCCGCTGCAGCCCTTGCGTCCATATCCCTGGTGTCCGGATGCAGCCTGTTTTCGGACGGTGAATCCACCGGGGAGCAGAGAATCGTCGTCGGCACGACGAGTTCTCCCACCACGCTTGATCCGGCAGCCGCTTGGGACAATTCCTGGGAGCTGTACCGAAATGTCTTCCAGACGCTGGTGAGTTTTCCCACCGGCAGTACGACCCCGCAGGCCGATGCCGCCGACTGCAAATTCTCCGACACCGCCAGTCGGATCTTCGAGTGCAAGCTCGTCGAGGGGCTGACCTTCTCGAACGGTAACAAACTGGACGCCAGGGCGGTCCAGTACTCGATCGAGCGCATCCGCACGATCAACGCCGACGGCGGCCCCAACGGAATGCTCGGCTCGCTCGACAAGATCGAGACCGTGGACGACCGTACGGTCGTCTTCAAGCTGAACAAGCCCGACGCCACCTTCCCCTTCGTCCTCGCCACGCCCGCCATGTCCCTGGTGGACCCGGCCGAGTACGCCGCCGACAAGCTCCGTGAGGACGGCAAGCTCATCGGCTCCGGCCCCTACGTCCTCGACGAGTACACCGAGGGTGACAAGGCCGAGCTGACCAAGAACCCCACCTACAAGGGGTTCGCGGACCGCAAGAACGGCGGCGTGACCATTCGGTACTTCAAGGAGTCCGAGGCCATGGTCACCGCGCTGCGGGAGAAGGAGATCGACGCCACCTACCGTGGTCTCACCGCCGAGGAGGTGGTCGAGCTCCAGGAGGACACCCCGGAGAACGAGCGGCTCCAGCTCGTGGAGTCGACCGGCGCCGACATCCGCTACCTGGTCTTCAACGCCCGGGACGCCTCGGTCGCCAAGGAGCCGGTCCGCAAGGCGATCGCGCAGATCGTCGACCGCGAGGAACTGGTCGACAAGGCGTACAAGGGCACGGCCGAGCCGCTGTACTCCATGGTTCCCAAGGGCATCGCCGGGCACACCACGGAGTTCTTCGACGCCTTCGGCGAGCCCAGCGTCACGAAGGCCAAGTCGATTCTCCGCAAGGCCGGGATCACCAAGCCCGTCGAGCTGACCTTCTGGTACACCACCGACCGGTACGGCTCCGGCACCGCGGTCGAGTTCGCCGAGCTGAAGAGGCAGCTGGACGCCTCGGGGCTCTTCAAGGTGACGCTGCGCAGCAAGCCGTGGAAGGAGTTCGCGGCGGACTACCAGAAGGGCGAGTACCCGGTCTTCGGCCGCGGCTGGTTCCCCGACTTCCCGGACGCGGACAACTTCATCGCCCCGTTCGTCGGCAAGCAGAACGCGCTGGGGACCCCGTACGTGAGCCCCCGCATCACGGACGAGATCCTGCCGAAGTCGCGGCGCGAGAGCGACCGTGGAGCCGCCGCCGAGGAGTTCAAGGAGGCGCAGGAGATCATGGTCGACGACGTCCGGCTCCTCCCGCTGTGGCAGGGCAAGCTCTACATCGCGGCCGGTGAGGACATCGCGGGCGGCGAGCGCGCGCTCGACCCGCAGACGGTCATGCAGATGTGGGAACTCAGCCGCAGGACCAGCTGGTAGCGGGATTGTCAGTGGCCCCCGGTAGGTTCTTCAGCACGTAAGAAGACATGGCCTACCGGAGGTTGTTGACGTGACCGACACCGACATGCTGCCCGAGTCCTGGCGCGGCGTCCTCGGCGACGAGCTGCAGAAGCCGTACTTCAAGCAGCTCACCGAGTTCGTCGAGGAGGAGCGGGCGAAGGGGCCGGTCTACCCGCCGCGCGACGAGGTCTTCGCCGCCCTCGCCGCCACTCCGTACGACAAGGTGAAGGTCCTGGTCCTCGGCCAGGACCCGTACCACGGCGAGGGGCAGGGGCACGGCCTCTGCTTCTCCGTCCGGCCCGGGGTCAAGACCCCGCCCTCCCTGCGCAACATCTATAAGGAGATGCGGGAGGAGCTCGGACACCCGGTGCCGGACAACGGCTATCTGATGCCGTGGGCCGAGCAGGGCGTCCTGCTGCTCAACGCGGTCCTCACGGTCCGCGCCGGCGAGGCCAACTCGCACAAGGGCCAGGGCTGGGAGAAGTTCACCGACGCGGTGATCTCCGCCGTGGCCTCCCGGCCGGACCCCGCCGTCTTCGTACTCTGGGGGGCCTACGCCCAGAAGAAGCTCCCGCTGATCGACGAGGAGCGCCATGTGGTGGTGAAGGGCGCGCACCCCTCGCCGCTGTCGGCGAAGAAGTTCTTCGGCTCCCGCCCCTTCACCCAGATCGACGAGGCGATCGCGGCCCAGGGCCACGAGGCGATCGACTGGCGCATCCCCGACCTGGGCTGACGCCGGCGGCCCGCTGTCCGGGCGGGCGCCTGAGCCCGCCCGGCTGACAGCTCCCGGCCCGCGCCCGAGCCTGATCCGGATCGGGGGTCGCTGCGGCTAGCGTCGGACCTCCGGACGACAGAGCGTGTGGAGGCCGCAGTGACCGAGCAGCAGCAGGTGTCGGACGACGGCGTCATGACCAGGATCGGCCAGGCGACGATGCTGCTCCACGGCGGGGACCGGGAAGAGGCGCGCAACCGCTTCGGCGATCTGTGGGCACTGATCGGTCCCGACGGCGACCCCCTGCACCGCTGCACGCTCGCGCACTACATGGCCGACGCGCAGGACGACCCGGACGCCGAGCTGGCGTGGGACCTGCGGGCCCTCCTGGCGGCCGAGGAGATCGGCGAGGAGCGGCTGGCCCGGCACGACTCCGCGGTGGCGCTGCGGGCGCTGTACCCCTCGCTGCACCTCAATCTCGCCGCCGACTATCTGAAGCTGCGGCGGTCCGACGCGGCGCGGATCCATCTGGACCGGGCCCGCGCCGCGTCGCACGCGCTGGACGACGACGGCTACGGCAACGGGGTCCGCGCCGCGATCGAACGCCTGGAGGTACGGCTCCGCGCGCGGTAGCCGGGTGCCGGGACCGTCACCGGGTTCCCGTTCCCCGCACCCTGGACCCCGCCGGCCGGTCCCTCGGCGCCGCGGTGAGGGTGTGGCCGGCCGCCGCGGCTATTCGCCCGTGACCCCGTCGATCCGCTCGCGCAGCAGGTCCGCGTGGCCGTTGTGGCGCGCGTACTCCTCGATCATGTGGGTGTAGATCCAGCGCAGGTTGAACGTCTCGCCGCTGCGGTGCTCTCCCTTGCCCAGGTCGTCGAGGTGGTGTGCCGAGGCCAGTTCGCGGGCCCGTGCGATCTCGCCCTGCCAGGTCGCGTACGCCTCGTCCCAGGTGTCTCCGGGGGTCAGGTGGAAGGCGCGGTCGCGGTCCTCCTCGGTGGCGTAGATCCGGCCCGGCCGCTCGCCTGCCAGCACCCGCCGGAACCAGCCGCGTTCCACCTCGGCCATGTGGCGGACCAGGCCGAGCAGGCTGAGGTCGGACGGCGGCGCGGAGGCGGTGCGCAGCTGGGCCTCGGCCAGTCCCTCGCATTTCACCGCGAGGGTCCGGCGGTGGTAGTCCAGCCAGGCTTCGAGCATCTCGCGCTCGCCCGCGGTGGTCGACGGTTCGGTGCGCGCGGTGCGTTCCACAGAGGTCATGTCGGGCATCGTCTCCGATGTTCGGGGTACGCGCCGGGCTGCCCGGCGCGCTTCATCCGCTCAGCATTCCCCGCAGCAACTCCTCGAATCCGACGCGTAGTTCGGCACGGCTCGGCACGGCGGAGTGGAAGGAACCCGCGGCGCAGGAGAACATCAGCCCCTCGCACCAGGCGATCAGGGACAGCGCGTGCCGCTCGGGGGAGGGTGAGCCCGCGTCCGCCATCATCGCGATCAGCGGCCCGTGGAAGGCCGACCCCGCCGAGTCGAAGAAGGTGCGCAGCTCGGGCCGGCGGGTGGCCTCCAGGGCGAGTTCGTACCGGGAGACGAGCAGCGCCCGGTGGTCGGTGAGATACCGGTGGAGGGCGAGCGAGAGGGCGTCCACGAGGTCCCCGGCGCCGGCGTCCGGCCCCGGCATCTCGTGCGGGGTGAGCACCCCCGCCTCCCGCTCGACCTGGCGGCGGACGGCCGTCTCCAGCAGGGCCTGACGGGTGCGGGCGTGGTTGGAGGTCGATCCCTGCGGAAGCCCCGCCCGCTCGTCGACCGCCCGGTGGGTGAGCCCCCGCATCCCGCGTTCGACGAGGAGGTCGAGGGCGGCGTCCCCGATCCGCTCGGCGCGTGAGCCGGGCGGGGTGGGGGAGCCCGTGGCGGGCGGGTCCGGAGTGGGGGAGTCGGGGGCGGGCCGGGGGGCGGGTGCGGTCATGGGCACAACCTACTACCGGTTCGACTACACCTGTAGTACGTTCGAGAGGTCACTACAGCTGTAGTTTCCGAGGGAGCAGTCATGGAACAGCACCGTGCCGTCGTCGTCGGAGCGGGCATCGGCGGGCTCACCGCAGCCGTCGCCCTCCACCGGAGAGGCTGGAACGTCACCGTCCTCGAACGCGCCGCCGCCCTCACCCCCGTCGGCGCCGGCATCGGCCTCGCCCCCAACTCCCAGCGCGCCCTGGACGTCATCGGGCTCGGCGACCGGGTCCGCGAACTGTCCGCCTGGCAGGGCGACGGCGGCATGCGCGCCCCCGACGGCCGCTGGCTCGCCCGCACCAGCGCGAAGGCCGCCGCCGACCGCTTCGGCGGCCCCCTCGTCCTGCTCCACCGCGCCACCCTCGTCGACATCCTGCTCTCGGCACTCCCCGAGGGGGTCGTGCGGACCGGGGTGGCCGCGTCCCTCTCCGACCCCGGCGACGACGACCGGCCCGCCGTGGTCCGCACCCCCGACGGCGACATCGAGGCCGAACTGACCCTCGGCGCCGACGGCATCCACTCCACGGTCCGCCGCGCCCTCTTCCCCGACAACGCGGGTCCCGAGTACTCCGGCTTCACCACCTGGCGCGTCGTCGTACCCGCCGACGAGCGCCCCTTCCCTCCGCACGAGACCTGGGGCCCGGGACGCCTCTGGGGCACCCAGCCCCTCAAGGACGGACGCGTCTACGCCTACGCGATGGCCGCCGCCCCCGAAGGCGCCCGCGCCCCCGACGACGAGAAGGCCGAACTCCTGCGCCTCTTCGGCGACTGGCACCAGCCCGTGCCCCGGATCCTCGCCGCCGTCACCCCCGACGGCGTCCTGCGCCACGACGTCCACCACATGCCCGTACCCCTGCCCGCCTTCCACCGCGGTCGCGTCGCCCTGCTCGGCGACGCCGCCCACGCGATGCAGCCCACCCTCGGCCAGGGCGGCAACCAGGCCATCGAGGACGCGATCGTCCTCGCCCACCACGCGGGGCCGGGAGTTCTCCCGAGCCGCGCGCTGGCCGCCTACACCGCCGACCGGCTGCCCCGCACCACCGCGATCGTCCGCAAGGCAGCCCGGACGGGCCGGCTCGCCCTGCTCTCGGCCCCGCCCGCCGTCGCCCTGCGCAACGGCGTCGTCGCCGCCGTCTCGCGCTTCGGGCCCGGCCTCGTCCTGCGCGGTTTCGACGGCATCGCCGACTGGCGGCCGCCGTCGGCCGCCGATCCCGCGCGAGTAAGCTGACCAGCGCGAACGACAGATCATCCAGCGCTAGGGAGACCCCGTGAAGGTCGGCTGCATCGGACTCGGCGACATCGCCCAGAAGGCATATCTCCCGGTCCTCACCGCCCTCCCCGGGGTCGAACTCCACCTCCAGACGCGGACGCGGGCCACCCTGGAGCGGGTCGCCGACACCCACCACGTCCCGGCCGTGCGGTGCCACAGCGACCTCGACTCCCTGCTCTCGGCCGGCCTCGACGCCGCGTTCGTGCACGCGCCGACCGCCACGCACGCCGAGATCGTCACCCGGCTCCTCCAGGCCGGGGTGCCGACCTACGTCGACAAGCCGCTGGCGTACGAGTACGCCGCGTCCGAGCGGCTGGTGGAGCTCGCGGAGGAGCGCGCGGTGAGCCTGGCCGTCGGCTTCAACCGCCGCCTGGCACCCGGCTACGCGCAGTGCCTGGACCACCCGCGCGAGCTCATCCTCATGCAGAAGAACCGGATCGGCCTGCCCGAGGACCCGCGCACCCTCGTCCTCGACGACTTCATCCACGTCATCGACACCCTCCGCTTCCTGCTGCCCGGAGAGGTGGAGCACGTGGACGTACGGGCCCGGATCCGCGAGGGGCTCATGCACCACGTCGTCCTCCAGCTCTCCGGGGACGGCTTCACCGCCATCGGCATGATGAACCGGATGAACGGCTCCACCGAGGAGATCCTGGAGGTCTCCGGCCAGGACACCAAGAGGCAGGTCCTCAACCTCGCGGAGGTCGTGGACCACAAGGGCCAGCCGACCGTCCGCCGGCGCGGGGACTGGGTGCCGGTGGCCCGCCAGCGCGGCATCGAGCAGGCCGTCCTCGCCTTCCTCGACGCCGTACGGGCGGGTGAGCCGCTCAGCGCGCGGGACGCCCTGTCGACCCACGAGCTGTGCGAGCGCGTCGTGCGCGAGGCCCTGACACAGGCTTCCTGAGCGCGCCCATGCCCTCGGCGGCGCACAGCACGGCCAGCACGGTCAGGGCCCCGTACAGGGGCCAGTCGCCGAACCGCGCGTAGCCGGTGGTCGTCCGGGCCAGGGGGACCTCGTAGACGGCCGCCGCGCTGCGGTCCGTGTCCAGCGTCGTGCCGATCCGCCGGCCGTCGGGACCGTAGACGGCGCTCTCGCCGGTCAGCGTCGCATGCACCATCGGGCGGCCGGACTCCGCGGCGCGCAGCGCCGCGAGCGAGGCATGCTGCGCGGGCGCCCAGCTGTGCTGGAAGGTCGAGGTCGCCGACTGGGCGATCAGCACGTCCGCGCCGTCGCGGGTCAGACGGCGTGACATGTCGGGGAAGGCGGACTCGAAACAGACCACCGGACCGATCCGCAGCGCGGGGCCCGCTCCCTCGGCAGGCAGGGTCATGACGACGGGCTCGGTGCCACGCCGCCGGTCCTCGCCGGCGGCCTTGCCGACCGACGTCACCCAGCCGAGGACCGGGCGCAGCGGGATGTACTCGCCGAACGGCACCAGGCGCATCTTGTCGTAACGCTCGCCCGTGGGGCCCTCCTCCCCGATCAGCACCGCGCTCTTGAAGATGCCCGGACGGTCGGAGCGGCGGGCGTCCACGTTGACGAGGATCGGCGCGTCCACCGCGCGGGAGAGGGCGGTCAGCCGGGCGGTGAGGTCGGGACGGGTGGCCAGGTCGGCGCCGACGCTGCTCTCGCCCCAGACGACCAGATCCAGGTCCTGGCCGACCAGCTCACGCGTCAACTCCTCGCCACGCGCGAACCGCCGCTCGGCGCCGCCGGATCCGTCGTACACACCGGGCTGCACGACCGCGATCCGCGCCGTCCCCCGCTCGCGGGGCGGCCCGGTGCTCCACCAGACCACACCGACGGTGAGGGCGCACACCACGAGTCCCACCAGGGCCGCCGTCCGGACGGCGGCCGCCGACACGACGAGAAGCGCCACGGCCGTGTTGACGGCCACCACGAGCAGGGACACGAGCCAGACCCCGCCGACGGAGGCGAGCCGCAGCGCCGGGGCGACCTGCCACTGGCTCGCACCCAGCAGACCCCACGGCCCGCCCAACGCCTCCCAGGAACGGACCAGTTCGATGAGCAGCCAGCCCGAGGGGACGACCAGGAGCGCCGCCGCGGCCCGTGTACCGGACGGCCCGTCCCCGAGCATCGCCCGCACCAGCCACCCCCAGGGCACCCACAACAGCCCGAGCAGCGCGGCCAGTACGAAGAGGAAGACGTGCAGGCTCGGGAACAGCCAATGGTGCATGGCCACCATGAACCCGATGCCGCCCAGCCAGCCCTCCAGGGCGGCCCGGCGCGCGGTGGGCGCGGTACGGAGCAGCAGCAGCCAGGGGACGAGGGCGACGTAGGCGAACCACCAGAGGCCGGGCGCCGGGAAGGCGAGCGCGGGCAGCGCGCCCGCCACGACCGCGAGCCCGGCGCGAGCGGCCCGGTGAGGAGTCCGCGGGGTCCGGGCCGGAACGCTCTCGGACGGCCCGTCCTCCGCCGGGGCTCCGTCGTCCTCGGACGGCCCCGTCCCGGGCGGTCCACCCGCTCCGGGATCTCCCGGACCGTCCTCGGCCGCCCCTCGGGCACCGCGCGGGCGCCCGCGACCGGCACCGGGCCCGTGCTCCGCGCCGGTGCCGCGCCGGCCGAACGCAATTCCCACGCAGCGCCTCCAGGTGTCGACTCCAGTGTGCGCCGCGCGCCCCCGCGCCGCGTCTAGGCGCGGCGCCACTTCTCCCGTACGACGACCGAGCGGAGCCGCCAGCCGGCCTCCGTCCGGAGCAGGGAGAACGTGTAACGGCCGCCGCAGACGAAGTCCTCTCCGGACTCGAAGCGCATCGGATTCACGTAGTCGGCCCTGACCTCGGCCGTGTCCCCCGGGTAGCCGCCGAGGTCCTGGATGGCGACCCGGCGGTTCACGATCAGGTGCTGGCGCGTGGGGAAGAGCTTCATCGTCTCCTCGAGCCAGTCGGCGACGTCGGCGGCCGGGCCCTCGACACCGCCGGAATCGCGGTAGTCGGCCCTGCCGTCGCCGGTGAACAGCGCCCGGTAGCCCGTCCAGTCGGAGTCGTCCACGGCCACCGCGTATCCGGTGACGAGGTCGTCGATGGCCAGCCGGTCCATCACGGTCGCGAGATCCACGCGCTGCGTCATCGGCACAGTGTCGGGCAGGGGAAGGCGCGGGGCCAAGAGTCGTGCGGCGAGGGCGTGGTCGGATACCGGTCATACTTTGCGACATGCGCATCGACTTCGATCCCGCCCTGAGCGACCGGAACACCTTCTACCGCTTGCTCACCGCCACCGTCGTGCCCCGGCCGATCGCCTGGATCTCCACGACGTCGGCCGACGGGACCGACAATCTGGCTCCGCACTCCTTCTTCACGATCTCCTCGGTGACCCCGCCGGTCGTCCAGTTCACCTCGGTGGGCCGCAAGGACTCGCTGCGCAACATCGAGGACACCGGGGCGTTCGTGGTGAACTTCGCGCCCGAGCCCCTCTTCGAGCGGATCAACGCCACGGCGACGGACTTCCCGCGCGGCGTGAGCGAGTTCGACGCCTGTGGGGTGGAGCGTGAGCCGAGCCTGCGGGTCAAGCCGCCGCGGGTGGCACTCGCCCCGGTGGCGCTGGAGTGCGAGCTGCACAGCACCCTGCGGATCGGCGACTCGACCGTCGTCTTCGGACGGGTGGTGCACGCGGCGGTCGACGAGTCGGTCATGGTGGACGGCCACCCCGAGATCACCCGCATGCGCCCGCTGACCCGGCTCGGCCGGAACGAGTGGGGAACGCTGGGCGGTATCCAGGAGATCGCCCGGGTCCCCTACGAGCCCCGGAGCTGACGAGCACCGGCGCGCGGCACCCCTGGGCGCCCGGACCACGGCGGTTCTTCCCGCTCGCCGCACACCTCCTAGGCGGCCTCCCACCGGTGGGGACGGCCGCCGCGCCACTCCACCAGATGGGGGTCGTCGAGGATCATGTCGGCGTCCTCGAGTCCGGCCCGGCGCAGGAATTCGACCAGATCCGTGTCGTTGCGCGCGAGGCCGACGATCTGCCCGCGAACGGTCACGCGCCGCCCGCCGCCGGGGGAGGGGCGGTGGACGACGATGGGTGCTTGCCAGGCCATGTCTCCAGGGTGCGGCGCGCCCCCGGTTCCCGCCCGGCGGACCGCGCGAGGGGGCGCCCGGCGGCCGGAGCGGTTCACCGGACCGGCCGTCACCGGACCGGTTCACCCCTCCCGCTCGCGTCGACCCGGTTCACCCACGTCCGTTCACACCGGGTGTGAACGGAACGCGTCGACAGAGGGTGCGCACACGCTCGCCGCCCGTCCCTTCCGGCGGGAGGATCGTCGCGTCTCTTCGGCAGGGGCGCACCAGAGAAGAGCCGCCGGAAAACCCCCCGAGTCCGGCGACCCGTCCCGATCGGCGCGGAACCCGGTCCCCGACCGAACGGACACGAGCCCGTCCGCGCGCCGGTGGTCGAAGGACCGCCGGCACCCGCGGACGGGCTCCGACCCGTACGGGCTCGACGTCAGTGGCCGGACTCGCCCGCGTGGGGGCTGAGGACGTCCGTGCCGACGAGGATGAAGAGCAGGATGCCGAGCAGGATCCGGTAGATCACGAACGGCATGAAGGACTTCGTGGTGATGAACTTCATGAACCAGGCGATCACCGCGTATCCGACGACGAACGCGATGATCGTCGCGAAGATCGTCGGTCCCCAGGACACATGGCCCTCGCCCGCGTCCTTCAGCTCGTAGGCGCCCGAGGCGAGCACCGCCGGGATGGCCAGCAGGAACGAGTACCGGGCCGCCGCCTCGCGCGTGTAGCCCATGAGCAGACCACCGGAGATCGTCGCGCCCGAGCGGGAGACACCGGGGATCAGGGCCATCGCCTGGCACACGCCGTAGATCAGGCCGTCCCGCACGCCGAGGTCCTTCAGCGTCTTGCGCTCGCGGACCACGCGGTGCCGTCCGCCGATCTCGTCGCGGGCGGCGAGCCGGTCCGCGACGCCGAGGACGATGCCCATGACGATGAGGGTCGTGGCGATCAGCCTCAGGTCACGGAACGGACCTTCGATCTGGTCCTTGAGCGTCACGCCCAGTACGCCGATCGGGATCGAGCCGACGATGACCAGCCAGCCCATCTGGGCGTCGTGGTCGCCGCGCATCGACTTGTCCCGCAGCGAGCGGAACCAGGCCGAGACGATCCGCGCGATGTCCTTGCGGAAGTAGATCAGGACGGCCGTCTCCGTGCCGATCTGGGTGATCGCGGTGAAGGCCGCACCGGGGTCCTCCCAGCCGGCGAACGCTGCGGTGAGGCGGAGGTGCGCGCTGGAGGAGATGGGAAGGAACTCCGTCAGCCCCTGGACGAGTCCGAGGATGAATGATTCGAACCAACTCATGGGGCTAGGGCCGTCCCGAATGTGCTCGTGCGGTCAGAGAAGGACGGTCGGATCGGAGATCGACCGCCGGTCGTTGCGCAGCGTACCGTCCCGAGATGAAGGCCCCGATCTCAGGTCTCCACGGGGCCGGTCGTCGTCCAGCCCGGGGTCCGCACGTGATGGGTCAGGCTCGCCGGGTCCGCCTCGTCGCCGCAGCAGGCGCACACGACGCGGGGGCTGAGCACCTCGCCGCAGCTGTGCTCCAGCACCACCGGTCGGTCCTTCGGGTTCAGATGGCGGTCGCCCCAGGCCATGAGCGTGAGCAGCACCGGCTGGAGCTCCTGGCCGGCCGGAGTGGCCCGGTACTCGAAGCGCCGCGGGCGTTCGCTGTACGGCACCTTCTCCAGGATTCCGGCCTCCACCAGCCGCTTCAGACGGGCGGTGAGGATGTCGCGCGGAGCGCCGGTGTTCCGCGCGATCCGGTCGAAGCGGCGCACGCCGAGCGAGATCTCGCGCAGGACGAGCAGCGAGTACTTCTCACCGACGAGGGTCAGGGCGTCGGCGATCGAGCAGGGGCGGGGGGCGGCCTTCATGGGGTCAGCCTAAGGCAGGGTTCGGAGAGGGTTTGAAAATCAAACCGACTGGGCTATGTTACTGCCAAGTGTTGAGTCCGGTTTTCCCACTCACCAGGTGATCGAGGAGCCGTCATCATGCGCGACGCCGTCATCGTCGAAGCAGTCCGTACGCCCATCGGCAGGGGAAAGGCCGACGGCGCCCTGGCCGGGGTCCACCCCGTCGCCCTGCTCTCCCACACCCTCGGCGCGCTGATCGAACGCAGCGGCATCGACCCCGCCCTCGTCGACGACGTCATCGGCGGAACGGTCGACCAGGTCGGCGAGCAGGCCATGAACACCACCCGCTACGCCTGGCTGGGTGCGGGCTTCCCCGATTCCGTGCCCGCCACGACCGTCGACCGGCAGTGCGGCTCCTCCCAGCAGGCCGTGCACTTCGCGGCCCAGGGCGTGCTCTCGGGGGCGTACGACATCGCCGTCGCCTGCGGGGTCGAGTCCATGAGCCGCGTCCCGATGTGGTCGAACGTGCCGCCCGGCGCGGACCCCTTCGGGCCCGGGGTGGCCGCGCGGTACCCCGAGGGGCTGGTCCCGCAGGGCATCAGCGCCGAGCTGATCGCCGCGAAGTGGTCGATAGGGCGGGAGGCGATGGACGAGTTCGCCGCCGCCTCGCACACCAAGGCCGCCCGGAGCTGGGGAGCCGGGCTCTTCGACGCCGAGGTCGTCCCCTACGGAGACGTCCGCCGCGACGAGTCGGTGCGGCCCACGACCACTCCCGAGATCCTTTCCGGGCTGCGGCCCGCCTTCCAGGACCCGGTCTTCGCCGAGCGGTTCCCGCAGATCGACTGGTCGGTGACGGCGGGCAACAGCAGTCCGACCAACGACGGTGCCTCCGCCGTGCTCGTCATGGCGGCCGACACGGCGGAGCGGCTCGGGCTCCGGCCGCTGGCGCGGCTGCACAGTTTCGCGGTGACCGGCTCCGACCCGCTGCTGATGCTGACCGGCGTGATCCCCGCGACGGAGAAGGTGCTGCGCAGGGCCGGGCTCGCCCTCGACGACATCGACCTCTTCGAGATCAACGAGGCGTTCGCGAGCGTCGTGCTCGCCTGGCAGCAGGAGACCGGCGCCGACCCGGCCAAGGTCAACGTCCACGGCGGCGCCATCGCGCTCGGCCACCCCCTCGGCGCGAGCGGCACCCGCCTGACGACCACCCTCGTCCACGCCCTGCGGGCGCGCGGCGCCCGATACGGCCTCCAGGCGATGTGCGAGGCGGGCGGCCTGGCGAACGCGATGATCGTCGAGGCGCTCTAGTTGTGCCGTCCGGAAAGTTCTGGAGAGTCCCGCCCACCCCCGAGGGGAGCGGCCTAACGCTCCCGTGCGGCGCCCGCGCCCGCCAGTGGGCGGGGCTCGGCAAGGTCCGTTCCCTCGGCCGGGTCCGATGACGTGCGCAGGCCGTGCCGTTTGCGCCAGGCGACGGTCGCCCCGGCGAGGCCGGAGACGACGATGAAGCCCATCGCGATCAGGAACGTCGGCGAGGTCGGCGAGGCGGCCTGGCTGCCCGCCACCACGTAGGCCGCCGTGTTCGGGACGGTCCCGATCGCCGTCGCCAGCAGGAACGGCGCGTACCCCATCCGGGAGACCGCCGCGCAGTAGTTGGCGGCGGCGAACGGCACACCGGGGAAGAGCCGGATCGCCAGCATCGAGCGGAAGCCGTGCCGGCTCAGCTGCCCGTCCGCCGCCTTCAGCCACCGCCCCCGCAGCAGCGGCCGCAGCGCGCCCTGCCCGAGAACCCGCCCGAGGGTGAACGAGATTCCCGCCCCCAGGACCGTCCCGGCCACCGCGGCCCCGAGCCCCGCCTGGGCGCCGAAGAGCGCGCCCGCCGCCAGGTTCAGGACCGGCCGGGGTACGAGAGCGGCCGTGCACGCGCCGTAGGCGAGGGCGAACACCACCATCGCGCCCACGCCGCTCATCTGCGCCGGCCAGCCCGCCGAGAGGAGTCGCTGGGGCTCGTAGAGGACCACGGTCGTCGCCGCGGCCAGAAGGAGCACGGCGAGCAGTGCCAGCCGCGACCAGGGCGACAGCAGGGCCTGGGCGCAGCGCGGGGCGAGGGAGCCCGGCGGCCGGGTCACGGGGTCGAGCACCTGGGGAGAGTAACCGACCCGCACACGTGATCGCCGTGATGTCGGTCATCGGCCGTACTCTGGGCCGCATGACGACCGCCGTGCCCGCCGGCCCCGCCGTACCCGAGAGTGCCCTCGCGGACAGCGTCCTGGCCCGGCTCACCGAGGTCTTCCCGGCGGCCGGTGACCCCTTCCGCGCCCAGGAGATGGTCGCGTACATGAAGGGCGTCGTCCCCTTCCTGGGCATCCGGACCCCCGAGCGGCGGGCCCTGTCCCGTACCGTCCTCGACGACACCCCGCGCCCCGGCGAGGACGACTGCGCCGCCGTCGCGCTGCGCTGCTTCGCGCTCCCCGAGCGCGAGTACCACTACTTCGCCGTCGACTACCTGCGCCGCCACGTCACGCGCTGCTCCTCCGCCTTCCTGCCCGTCACCCTTCGACTCGTCACCACCGACTCCTGGTGGGACACGGTCGACCTGCTGGCCGCCCATGTGGTCGGCGGCCTCGTCCGCGCCGATCCGGCGCTCGCCGCGCGGATGGACGAGTGGATCGAGGACGAGGACCTGTGGGTGGCGCGCACCGCGCTGCTGCACCAACTCACGTACAAGAGCGCGACCGACACCGAGCGGCTCTTCGCCTACTGCCTGCGCCGCTCCGGCGACACCGACTTCTTCCTCCGCAAGGCGATCGGCTGGTCCCTGCGCGCCTACGCGCGGACCGGACCGGACGAGGTCCGCGCGTTCGTCGAGGAGAACCGCGCCCGCCTCTCCCCGCTCTCCGCGCGCGAGGCGCTCAAGCACCTCTGAACTCCCCCTGCGCGGAAAATCGTTCGACGGCGATCCTCCGTCCCGGGATGATCGTGGACATGTTCCGGTACGCCTTCCTCGAAGCACGGTCCGCGGTCGCGGCCGCGCCGAAGGCTGCCGTCACGCCCGTCGCCGCCGCTGCGTCCGCAGCCGCCGCGCTCGCGGCCGTCGCACTCGACGGCGCCCGAAGCTGACCCTCCCCGGCTCGTCCGGCGGACCCCACAGGGGGAGGGTCGGTCCGGCCCCGGGGTCCCTCACACGCTTCGAGCTCAAGGAACGAGCGAACCATGTCCAAGACGGCATACGTGCGCACCAAGCCGCACCTCAACATCGGCACCATGGGCCACGTCGACCACGGCAAGACCACCCTGACCGCCGCCATCACCAAGGTCCTCAGCGAGCGCGGGACCGGCACGTTCGTGCCGTTCGACCGCATCGACCGCGCGCCCGAGGAGGCCCAGCGCGGCATCACCATCAACATCGCGCACGTCGAGTACGAGACCGACACCCGCCACTACGCCCATGTCGACATGCCGGGCCACGCCGACTACGTCAAGAACATGGTCACCGGCGCCGCCCAGCTCGACGGGGCCATCCTCGTCGTCTCCGCGCTCGACGGGATCATGCCGCAGACGGCCGAGCACGTCCTGCTCGCCCGCCAGGTCGGTGTGGACCACATCGTGGTCGCGCTCAACAAGGCCGACGCGGGCGACGAGGAGCTGACCGACCTGGTCGAGCTGGAGGTGCGGGAGCTGCTGACCGCGCACGGCTACGGCGGCGACGCGGTTCCCGTCGTCCGGGTGTCCGGCCTCAAGGCCCTGGAGGGCGAGCCGCGTTGGACGGCGGCGATCGAGGCGCTGCTCGACGCGGTCGACACGTACGTCCCCATGCCGGTGCGGTACGTGGACGCGCCGTTCCTGATGTCCGTGGAGAACGTCCTCACCATCACCGGCCGCGGGACCGTCGTCACGGGCGCCGTCGAGCGCGGGACCGTGCGGGTGGGTGACCGGGTGGAGGTCCTGGGCGCCGGGACCGAGACGGTCGTCACCGGGGTCGAGACCTTCGGCAAGCCCATGGAGTCGGCCGAGGCCGGCGACAACGTCGCGCTGCTGCTGCGCGGTGTCGCCCGTGACGCGGTCCGCCGCGGGCACGTGGTGGCGGCGCCGGGCAGCGTCGTACCGAGCCGGCGGTTCACCGCCCAGGTCTACGTCCTGTCGGGCAAGGAGGGCGGTCGCACCACCCCCGTCTCGACCGGGTACCGGCCGCAGTTCTACATCCGGACCGCGGACGTGGTCGGCGACGTCGACCTCGGTGAGACGGCGGTCGCGCGCCCGGGCGACACGGTCACCATGACCGTCGAACTCGGCCGTGACGTCCCGCTGGAGCCGGGTCTCGGCTTCGCGATCCGTGAGGGCGGCCGCACGGTCGGCGCCGGCACGGTCACGACCGTCGGCTGAGCGTCCGATCGGCCTCAGGCCCGCACTCCGCACCCCGCGGAGTGCGGGCACTCGTCGACGCCGTGACCGCGGCCCGCGCCGCGGCCTGGGACGCCGTCCGGGCGAGGGCGGTCCGAGCCGTGCGGGCACAATGAGGGAGTGAACGAGCAGATTCCCGTCCACCGGGACGTCGACCGGGGAACCGCCAAGCTCATGCCCGACGTCGACCGGGACCGGGCCTGGCTGCTCACGGTCGACGGCGCGCCGCAGTCCTACGTCGACCTGGACGAGCCGACGCACCTCGAGTTCGAGTACGCCCGCCGGCTCGCCCATGTCCTCGACGGCGTCGCGGACGAGGGTGCGCCCCTCGTGGTCCTGCACCTCGGCGGCGGGGCGCTCACGCTGCCCCGCTACGTGGCCGCGACCCGCCCCGGCTCCCGCCAGGACGTGGTCGAGGCCGACCGCGGGCTCCTCGACCTCGTGACGGAGCACCTCCCGCTGCCCGACGACGCGGGGGTCACGCTGCACGCCGCGGACGCCCGGAGCTGGCTGGAGGGCGCGCCCGACGCCTCCGTGGACGTGCTCGTCGCCGACGTCTTCGGCGGCTCGCGGGTGCCCGCGCACCTGACCTCCGTCGAGTACGCGAGGGAGGCCCGGCGGGTGCTGCGGCCGGGCGGCGTCTACGCGGCCAACCTCGCCGACGGTTCGCCGTTCGGCTTCCTCCGCTCCCAACTGGCGACCTTCGCGGACGTCTTCACCGAGCTGGCCCTGATCGCCGAACCGGCGGTGCTGCGCGGCCGCCGCTTCGGCAACGCGGTCCTCGTCGCGTCGGACCGCCCGATCGACACGGCCGGACTGGCCCGGCGCGCGGCCGCCGACGCCTTCCCCGCCCGGGTGGAGTACGGAGCGACCCTCACCCGCTTCACGGGGTCCGCCCGCCCCGTGACCGACACGGACGCGGTGCCGTCGCCCGTCCCGCCGGGCGGAACCTTCGGCATCGGCTGACGGCGCCCGCGGGCGTCCGGCCGCACCATCGATGGGGAGGGAGTCGTGCGGAGCGGCTGACGGCCTGCGGGCGTCAGGAGCCCGGGTGCCCCGTCGGGGTCTCCACCACCGGGTGCGGCGCGCCGGCCTTCGCGAGGGTGGCGGAACCGCTCACCTCCTTCGTACGGCGGCGCAGGTTCCGGACGTCCGGGACCAGCAGGACCAGGGCCGTCACCACCACGATCAGCGTCGCCGAGCCCCACAGCGCGGTGCTGCGGCCGAAGAGGCTCTCCGCCGGTCCCGCGAGCGCCGTGGACAGGGGGAGCATGGCCGTCGAGCCGAACCAGTCGTAGGCGGAGACCCGCGACAGCTTCTCCTCCGGGATCTCCTGGTGCAGGGTCGTCATCCACGCGACACCGAACACCTCGATCGCCACACCGCTGACGAACATGGCGGCCGAGAGCCCGACCACGTCGAGCGGGACCGCGAGCGCCGCCGAGGGGAGGGCGATCGGGAAGACGCCCAGCGTGCCCACGAGCAGCATCCGGCGGGGCTTCCAGCGCATCATCAGGACCGCGCCGACGAGCGTGCCCACACCGAAGAAGGCCAGCGCGATGCCCCAGGGCCTGGCTCCGCCGAGCTGGTCCCGGGCCACCAGCGGCCCGTAGACGGACTCGGCCGCGCCGACGAGCGCCACGACGATGGAGAACTGGGCCACGATGGACCACAGCCAGGGCCGTCCGACGAACTCGTGCCAGCCCTCCCGCAGGTCCGCGAGCAGGCCGCCTCCGGCCTCCCGCTTCGCGATGTGGCTGACGTCGAGGAAGGCGCGCATCGCGCCGGCGACAGCGAAGGCCGCCGCGTCGATCGCCAGGACCCAGCCGGGGCCGAACGCGGCGATCATCGCGCCGCCGAGCGCGGCGCCGCCGATGCCGGCGCCGTGCATCGCCATCCGGAAGAGGGCGAAGGCGCGGCTGACCTGCTCGCCGCTGACGCTGGACATCAGCATGCCCTCGGCGGCCGGATTGAAGAACGCCTGGCCGGTGCCGCACAGCGCGGTCAGCAGCATCATCTGCCACAGCTGCGGGTCGCCGGTGAGGACGAGGACGGCGAAGACGCCCTGGGAGGCGAAGTTGAGGGCGTTGGCGGCGACCATCACCCGGTGGCGGGGTATCCGGTCCGCGACCGCGCCGCCGATGAGCAGGAAGAGCACGAGCGGGGCGATGCGGGCGGCTGCCACCAGCCCCACGTCGCCGCTGTCCCCGCCCGATTCCATCACGGCGAACGCCGTCGCGATCAGGGCACCGTGGGCGCCGAGGTTGGTGACCATCGCGGCGGCGGTGAGCAGCAGATAGTTGCGCCCCGCCCACTCGGGGCGTCGGGAGAGCAACGAGGTGCGGGGGGAGGCGGCGGGAGTTCTCACCCCGGGACTATCCCTGTCGCCGCCGCCTCCTGCCAAACCGATAACCGGACGGATCCGTCCGGCGGGGCCTCCGTCAGGACGAGGCCGGGGCCAGCCGCACCGTCGAGAGGATCTGCTGGATGGTGGCGTCCGGCAGTTCGTCCTTGACCCCGTCGGCGGCGTAGAGCACGAACGACGAGAAGTCACCGGCGGAGTTCTTGAAGGAGAACGCGATGGACTTGCCGTCCGACTCGCACGTGTTCCGCTTCTTGATCCCCGGGGCGGTGGCCGTCGACATGCTGCCGACGAGTCCGGACTTGGTGGTGTACGGCACGGCCTTGGTGATCTTGATCGTGCCCTTGGGCATGTGCTGGGCGTAGCCCGCCCACACCCAGTTGCCGGCCTCGTTGAACGCCGCCTCGTCGGTGTTCTTCGCGCCCTGGCCGCCCTTGGTGCCCGCGGTGCTCAGGCCCCAGGTCTCCTCGGTGCCGTTCTTGTCCGTGTCGAACGTGCACCACTTGCTCTTGAAGCGCGCGGGCGCGGACATGGTGACGACCGGCGAGCCGTCGCCCTTCTTCTCGTCCTCGAAGAAGGTGATCGAGCCCGGCTTCAGCAGCTCCCACTCCGGGGGAACGTCGAAGAGGGTGCCGTACTTGGGGTTGTGGACGACCTTCCAGCCCGGGATCGTCGGCTGCTGCTGGGCGTCGTCGCGCGGGTTGTCGATCGGCGGGGACGACTCCGTGTTGCTCGGGGCCGACGAGGACGAGGACGGCTTGGAGCCGCCGCCGGCGTCGGTGTTCTTCTCGTCGTCCTTGCCGAGGACCAGGAATCCCGTGACACCGGCGGCCACGACCACGGCGGTCGCGGCGACGATGGCGATGATCGTCGTCTGCTTCTTCTTGCCGTCACCGGGGCCGCCGGGCTGCGGCGGCGCGCCCGGCACCTGGTACTGCGGCACGGTCGGCTGCTGGTACGGGTTGGGCTGCTGCTGGAACCCGGGCTGGGCCGGCTGTGTCGGCTGCTGCGGATAGCCCGGCTGCGTCGGCGGCTGCTGCGGGTATCCGGGCTGCTGTGGGTACCCCGGCTGCTGATAGGGGTTCGGCTGCTGGTACCCCGGCTGCTGGTAAGGGTTCTGACTCTGGTCCTGCGGGTTCTGCTCGCCCCCGGGCGGCTGCTGTCCTGGCCACATGGCCAGTAACCATAGAGGTGCGGCGTGAACCCTGCTACGCCCGCCCCCACGCGGGAGCGCGAAGGCGGGGATGGCCTTCCCTGCTACCCGTGGGTAACATCGCCGTATGAGCGCAGACCAGATGTCCGTCGGCGAGATGCTCGCCGCCACGGTCCCCATGGCCAGGACCCTCAATCTCGAGTTCCTGGAGACCACTTCCGAGCGAGCCGTCGTCCGCCTGCCGGACCAGGCCGACTACCACAACCACGTCGGCGGCCCGCACGCCGGAGCGATGTTCACCCTGGCCGAGTCCGCCAGTGGCGCCATCGTCCTGGCCGCCTTCGGCGACCAGCTGTCCCGCGCCGTGCCGCTCGCCGTCACCGCCGAGATCGGCTACAAGAAGCTCGCCATGGGCGTCGTCACGGCCACCGCGACCCTCGGCCGCCCGGCCGCCGAGGTCGTCGCCGAACTCGACGCGGGCTCCCGTCCGGAGTTCCCGGTCCACATCGCGATCACGCGCGAGGACGGTGCCGTGACCGGCGAGATGACGGTCGTCTGGACCCTGCGCCCGAACGCCTGACGTACCGGAGCGAACCGCCCCCGCACGCCAATTCGGGTGCGGGGGCGGCCACGTCGGCGGGAATACGACGAAAAAATGACAACCTGTCACGCATAGTGCGCTCACCGCGTATACGCGGCATCCGCCTCCGTGCGAAGGAGCAGCGCAGTGTCAGACGCCGATTCCCGTGAGCCGAACCTGCCGTCGGACGGTCCCGCGACCGACCCGTCCCCCGAAGCCGGAGCGCGACGCGCACGCTCCGGACCCACGCGGACCACCCCATCCGAGTCGCGCCTGCCGCGCAGGGCCGCCCTCTGGCTCCTCGGCGGAGCCGCCGCGGCGGCCGCCTCCGTGGCGGCGCCGGCACACGCGAAGGCACGCGCGCACCCGGCACGGCGACCCGAACCGGCGCGGCCGAACCCGCGCCGCCGCCCGGCCGAGCGGGTCGACGAGCTCCTCACGGCACTCACCCTCGACGAGAAGGTCGCCCTCCTGCACGGCGCCGCCGACCCGAAGAGCCTCGGCCAGGCCGGCTACGTACCGGGTGTGCCGCGCCTCGGCCTGCCCCCGCTGCGGCTCGCCGACGGACCGGCCGGGGTCCGCGTCAGGCGCGCCGCCACCGCGCTCCCCGCGCCCGTCATGCTCGCCGCCGCCTTCGACCCCGACCTCGCCCGGGCCTACGGCCGCGTCATCGGCCGCGAGGGACGCGCCCTCGGCCAGGACGTGCTGCTCTCCCCGATGGTCAACCTGATCCGCACCCCGTACGCGGGACGCAACTTCGAGACCTTCTCCGAGGACCCCCTGCTCTCCGCGGACCTCGTCGCCCAGGAGATCCGCGGCATCCAGGACGAGGGCCTCATCGCCACGGTCAAGCACTTCGCCCTCAACAACCAGGAGAAGGACCGGACCTCGCTCGACGTACGGGCCGACGAGCAGACCCTGCACGAGACCGAGCTGCGCGGCTTCGAGGCCGCCGTCGCCGCCGGGGTGGGGTCCGTCATGGCCGCGTACAACAAGGTCGACGGCCTGCACTCCACCGAGAACCAGGCGCTCCTCACCGACGTGCTGCGCACCCGCTGGGGCTTCGACGGCTGGGTGATGAGCGACTGGGGCGCCACCCACAGCACGGCGCCCGCCCTCCTCGCCGGCCTCGACATGGAGATGCCGCGGGGCACGCGCTACGGCGACGCGCTCAGGAAGGCGGTGCGGGACGGCCTCGTGACGGAGGCGGACGTCGACCGGGCCGTGCGCCGCATCCTGTCCGTACGGGCACGGTTCGGGCTCCTCGACGAGGCCGCGAGGCCGGACCGCGACGCGGAGTCGGGCGCCGCCGTCGCCCTGCGCGTGGCCACCGCCGGAGCCACCCTGCTGCGCAACAAGGGCCGGATGCTGCCGCTCACCGGACCCGCGGCCCGCACCATCGCCGTCATCGGCCCCACCGGCGGCCTCCCCTTCGTCAGCGGTGGCGGCAGTGCCTTCGTGGTCCCCGACGCCGCAGCCCGCCCGGTCGACGCGATCCGGGACCGGGCCGGAGCGGGCGCCACCGTCACCTACGCCCCCGGCCTCGACCTCTTCGGCCGGCCGCTGCCCGCCACGGAGCCCCCGGCCGATCTGGAGAACCGCACCGTCGCCGCCAAGGCGACCTGGACGTACGAGGGAACCCTCACCGTCCCCGAGACCGACCGCTGGACCTTCCACCTCCACTACGGCGGCGCACGGCCCATCGTCACCCTGGACTCCACCGAGCTCTTTCCCCTCGTCCCCGGCGCCCCCGACCAGCTGCCGGGAGGGCTGTTGAGCCGCGCCCCCGACGGCCTCTCGGTGCGCCGCGACACCGTCGAGCTCACCGCCGGCACCCACCGCCTGACCGTCACCGCCCGGGGCGGGGCGGCGGGCCAGCTCCTCCGGCTCCGCGCGATCAGCGACTCCCAGCGCGAGGAGGACTTCGCGGAGGCCGTGAGCGCCGCCCGCGCCGCGCGGAGCGTGGTGTTCTTCGCGTACGAGGACGCCACCGAGGGCCAGGACCGGACGAGCCTCGCCCTCCCCGGCGGCCAGGAGACCCTGATCGACGCGGTGACGGCCGCCAACCCCCGTACGACCGTCGTCCTCAACACCTCGTCGGCCGTCACCATGCCGTGGCTGGAGGGCAGCGCCGCCGTGCTGCAGATGTACTACCCCGGGCAGGAGGGAGCCGCCGCGACGGCCGCCGTCCTGTTCGGCGACGCCGATCCCGGGGGACGGCTCACCCAGACCTTCCCGGCCGCCGAGGACCGCCACCCCACGGCGGGCGACCCGCTGCGCTACCCGGGGAAGGACGGGGTCCAGGAGTACAGCGAGGGCGTCCACGTCGGTCACCGCTGGTACGACGCCGAAGGGGTCGAGCCGCTCTTCCCGTTCGGGCACGGGCTCTCGTACACCTCGTTCGGGTACGACGGCCTGGAGGTCGGTCGGGACGGTGACGGCGGGCTCGCCGTCACGTTCACGGTCCGCAACACGGGCGGCCGGGCCGGGGTCGAGGTGGCCCAGGTCTACCTCGGTCCCTCGCCCCACCTCACCACGCTCGGCGTCGACCAGCCGCGCCAGTCGCTGGCCGGGTACCGGCGCCTGGAGCTGGCGCCGGGAGAGCGGCGCCGGGTGACCGTACCGGTCGCGGCCCGCACCCTGTCGTCCTGGGACGTCGCCCGGCACGACTGGGTGCTCGGGACGGGCCGGCGCACGGTCCGCGTGGGCTCCTCCTCGCGCGACCCCAGGCTGCGTGCGGAGGTCGTGGTGAGGCCCCTGTGACCAGGTAGGCTGCCCCGGCGCGCGCGACGCGGCGCGCGCCTCGACACGGGAGGAATCCGCGTTGCACGTCCAGGAGTGGCTGGAGACGATCCCCGCGGTCGCCGTCTACGCGCTGGTGGGGGTGGTGATCGGGCTGGAGAGCCTGGGCATCCCGCTGCCCGGCGAGATCGTCCTCGTGAGTTCGGCCCTGCTGGCCTCGCAGCACGGCGACATCGATCCGTACGTCCTCGGCGCCTGCGCCACGGCCGGTGCGATCATCGGCGACTCGATCGGCTACGCGATCGGCCGCAAGGGCGGACGACCGCTGCTCGCCTGGCTCGGGAGGAAGTTCCCCAAGCACTTCAGCGAGGCCAACATCGGGCTGGCCGAGCGGTCCTTCGAGAAGTGGGGCATGTGGGCCGTCTTCTTCGGCCGCTTCGTCGCCCTGCTGCGGATCTTCGCCGGTCCGCTCGCCGGCGTGCTGAAGATGCCGTACTGGAAGTTCGCCGTCGCCAACGTCTTCGGCGGCATCCTCTGGGCGGGCGGTACGACGGCCGTCATCTACTCGGTGGGCGTCGTCGCCGAGGCGTGGCTCAAGCGCTTCTCCT
This sequence comes from Streptomyces sp. NPDC047971, assembly GCF_040653355.1. NCBI lineage: Bacteria > Bacillati > Actinomycetota > Actinomycetes > Kitasatosporales > Streptomycetaceae > Streptomyces > Streptomyces sp. NPDC047971. The sequence continues at coordinate 77,644 of NZ_JBEZNW010000036.1, forward strand.
GGCTCGGCCTGGTGCTCGCCGTCGCGATCGGTCTCGCCTCCATGCTCATCCTGAAGAACCGCGCGAAGAAGGCCGCCGCCAAGGCGGAGACCTCGGCCGAGCCGGTGGCGGAGCCGGTCCCGGTGGCCGTCGCGGACTGACCCGGCCGGGCCCGGAATCACGGCGAGGGGCGCGGCACCCACCTCGGGTGGGGCGGCCCCCCCCGCGGGTTAGGGGCCCGCCC
>NZ_JBEZNW010000037.1:0-76052 GCF_040653355.1 Streptomyces sp. NPDC047971
CCTCAACCCGGGCCGCGCGGCCGTCCCCCCCCTTTTCGCCCCCCCCACCCCACCCCCCACATGCCGGCCGCCCCCCCGGGCCTTGGGGGCCGCCGCGGGGGGCGGCCACGTCTCCCACCTGGTGCCTCCGGCCGTCCTCGGCAGGCTCACCGAGCGCCTCGCCGAGCAGCGCGGCGGTCAGTGACCCCGGAGGTGACCGCGAGCGACCGTCGTTGACGGTCCGTCATCTGGTCTCGGGCCGGGGGCGACTGCCCTAAAGTCGTCCCGTCCGTCTCCATCCAGCTGTAGAGAGTGGCGAGCATCCGGTGGACGTGCAGAAGAAGCTCGACGAGATCGTCGCGACGGTCACAAACGCCCGCTCCATGCCCATGTCGGCGTCCTGCGTGGTCAACCGCGCCGAGCTGCTCGCCATGCTCGAAGAGGTGCGGGACGCCCTGCCGGGCTCCCTGGCGCAGGCCCAGGAGCTCCTGGGCGGCCGGGAGCAGATGGTGGAGCATGCCCGCCAGGAGGCGGAGCGGATCATCGAGGCCGCCCATGCCGAGCGCGGCTCGCTGATCTCCGACACCCAGGTCGCCCGCCAGTCCCAGGACGAGGCGGACCGGATCCTCTCCGAGGCCCGCAGGGAGGCCGAGGAGATCAAGGCGGAGGCCGACGACTACGTCGACTCCAAGCTCGCCAACTTCGAGGTCGTCCTCAACAAGACGATCGGTTCCGTCGACCGCGGTCGCGAGAAGCTCCTCGGCCGCGGCCCGGGACTGGACGCCCAGGGCTACGCCGACGAGGACGCCCCCGAGTACAGCGCGGACCCGCAGACGCTGATCCACCGGGCCGACGAGTACGTGGACGCCAAGCTGGGCGCCTTCGAGGCCGTGCTCTCCAAGACCCTGGAGGCGGTCGGCCGCGGCCGGCAGAAGCTGCACGGCCGGATCGCCACCGACGACCTCGGAGCCCACATGGCGGCCCAGGACGCGGCGGGCGGCGCGGTCCACACCAGCGACGCGGACTACCTGGCCGGACTCGCGGAGCTGGCCGACCCCGAGCCGGTCCAGCAGCCCGTCCACGAGCAGGTCCCGCAGATCCCCGCGCAGCAGCCGGACCCGTACGGGTACCAGCAGCCGCAGCACCAGGACGCGTACGCCTACCAGGCCCAGGCCCAGGATCCGTACGGCTACCCGACCCAGGACCCCTACGCGTACCAGCAGCCGCAGCAGCAGCCGGTCTACGACTACCAGCAGCCGCAGGCGGCCGCGCTCGACGAGACCAGCTTCTTCGACACGAGCATGATCGACCTGGAGCAGCTGCGTCGGTACGAGCAGGGGCACGGCCAGGGGCACTGAGCCGGCTCCGGCCATGCCCGGATTGGGCCCTGAGCGAAGCGTCCAGTATCCTGGCTCTTCGGTCGCGCGTATGCCCGCGATCCATGCTGCCCGCTTCGTCTCTCGATTCGAACACGGCAGCCCCCTCACGATCCGAAAGCAGGAAGAGCCCTGAGCACGCGCCTCGACCACCGCAACCCCCTCGTGTTCGACACGCACGAGCTGGGGCGGCGTCCTGGTGCCCTTCAGAGGATCTCCCGCTCGGCGTCGGCCCCCAAGGACTTCGGTGTCGAAGGGGTCATCGGCGTGCCGGAAGGCTCGCCCGTGGAAATCGACCTCCGTCTCGAGTCGGTCATGGAAGGGGTGCTCGTCACAGGCACCGCCCGTGCATCGGCCGAGGGGGAGTGCGTAAGGTGTCTGGAGCCCGTCGAGCTCGATCTCGACGTGGACTTCCAGGAGATGTTCTCGTACCCCGACTCCGACGACCGGGGCCGCTCCAAGGCGGCCGCGGACGACGAAGCCGAGGACGACGAGGACATGATCCCCCTCGAGGACGGCATGTTCGACCTCGAACCCGTGCTGCGTGATGCGGTGGTGCTCGCACTTCCGATGCAGCCGGTGTGCCGGGAGGACTGTGCGGGTCTGTGTTCCGAATGCGGGACCAACCTGAACGAGAACCCGGACCACCACCATGAAGCCGTCGACATTCGTTGGGCGGCACTGCAGGGACTCGCCGGTTCGCTGGGAACCGATGAGAAGGACAACATGAGCGGCGCCGAAGCTGGCGTCGACGAGAAGCAGGAGAAGTAGCCGTGGCTGTTCCGAAGCGGAAGATGTCGCGCAGCAACACGCGCCACCGCCGGTCGCAGTGGAAGGCTGCGGTCCCCACCCTGGTTTCGTGTGAGCGTTGCCAGGAGCCGAAGCAGCAGCACATCGCGTGCCCGAGCTGCGGCACCTACAACAAGCGCCAGGTCCTCTCGGTCTGAGTGGCTGGTGAGAGGCGCAATGTCTGAGTCCAACAAGACGGACAATGCCTCGTCCCACACGCTTCTGGAAGGGCGGCTCGGGTATCAGCTCGAGTCCGCCCTTCTGGTGCGTGCGCTGACGCACCGCTCGTACGCGTACGAGAACGGCGGTCTGCCCACCAACGAGCGGCTCGAGTTCCTCGGGGACTCGGTGCTCGGCCTGGTGGTCACGGACACGCTGTACCGCACCCACCCCGACCTGCCCGAAGGCCAGCTGGCCAAGTTGCGGGCCGCGGTGGTCAATTCGCGTGCGCTGGCGGAGGTCGGTCGCGGCCTCGAACTCGGCTCCTTCATCCGGCTCGGCCGGGGTGAAGAGGGAACGGGTGGCCGGGACAAGGCGTCCATCCTCGCCGACACGCTTGAAGCGGTGATCGGTGCGGTCTATCTCGACCAGGGCCTCGACGCGGCCTCGGAGCTGGTGCACCGGCTCTTCGACCCGCTCATCGAGAAGTCCTCGAACCTCGGTGCAGGACTGGACTGGAAGACCAGCCTCCAGGAACTGACCGCGGCAGAGGGGCTGGGTGTTCCGGAGTACCTCGTCACGGAGACGGGTCCGGACCACGAGAAGACCTTCACCGCTGCCGCCCGCGTCGGTGGTGTCTCGTACGGCACCGGCACCGGCCGCAGCAAGAAGGAAGCGGAGCAGCAGGCGGCGGAGTCCGCATGGCGCGCGATTCGCGCGGCGGCGGACGAGCGTCTCGCGGCGGCGAAGGCCGCGGCGGACGCGGCGGCCGAGACGACGCCGGAAGAGGCCGCCGACACCTCTTCCCCCGCGGACCAGGCCACGGCCTGAAGCCCTCGCTTCCCGACGGCACCGCTTTTCGACGACCCCGTCCGGGGCCCCCAAGGGCCTCCGGGCGGGGTCGTCCGCATCCGGCCGGACGCCTCCGGTCCGGGCGGTAGGCTGCGGGCGTCGCCTTTCCCGCATCCCTCCGGAGGAGTCCCGTGCCCGAGTTGCCCGAGGTCGAGGTCGTACGACGCGGTCTTGAGCGCTGGGTCGACGGGCGCACCGTGGGTGAGGTCGAGGTGCTGCATCCGAGGGCCGTGCGCCGCCACCCGGCCGGCGGGGCGGACTTCGCCGCCCGGCTCAAGGGGCACCGCTTCGGGACGGCACGGCGCCGCGGCAAGTACCTCTGGATCCCGCTCGCGGACGCCGAGGTCTCCGTCCTGGGGCATCTCGGCATGAGCGGGCAGCTGCTCGTGCAGCCCGAGGACGCCCCCGACGAGAAGCATCTGCGGATCCGCGTCCGCTTCGAGGACGGCCTCGGCACCGAGCTGCGCTTCGTCGACCAGCGGACCTTCGGCGGGCTCTCGATCCACGAGAACACGGCGGACGGTCTTCCCGACGTCATCGCGCACATCGCCCGGGATCCGCTGGACCCGGCGTTCGACGACGCGGCCTTCCAGACGGCGCTGCGCCTGCGCCGTACGACCGTCAAGCGCGCGCTGCTCGACCAGACGCTGATCAGCGGGGTCGGCAACATCTACGCCGACGAGGCGCTGTGGCGGGCGAAGCTGCACTACGAACGCCCCACCGCGACGCTGACCCGGCCGCGCTCCGCCGAGCTGCTCGGGCACGTACGGGACGTCATGAACGCGGCCCTCGCCGCGGGCGGCACCAGCTTCGACAGCCTCTACGTCAATGTGAACGGGGAGTCGGGCTACTTCGACCGGTCGCTGGACGCCTACGGGCGCGAGGACGAGCCGTGCCGTCGCTGCGGTACGCCGATGCGGCGCCGGCCGTGGATGAACCGCTCCAGCTACTTCTGCCCCCGCTGCCAGCGCCCGCCGCGCACCACGGCCTGACGGTCGCCCTCCGGGGGACGACGCCCGGTCGCCGCGTGCCGACGGTCGCGGTCGCTCAGGCGCGGGCAGCCGCCGTCCGCGCCTCGTCGTAGCCCTCGCGGGCCGCGAGGACGTCCGGCATCCGGCCCTCGACCAGGTCGATCAGCGCGCGCAGCCGCTCCGCGATCTCGCGGCCCAGCGGTGTCAGCCGGTAGTCGACGCGCGGCGGGTTGGTCGGCTGCGCCTCGCGGTGGACGAGCCCGTCGCGCTCCAGCGCGTGCAGGGTCTGCGCCAGCATCTTCTCGCTGACCCCGTCGACCCGGCGGCGCAGTTCGTTGAACCGGAACGTGCCCTCATGGAGCGCGCCCAGCGTGAGCGTGCCCCACCGGCCCGTCACATGCTCCAGCGTCTCGCGCGAGGTACAGGCCCGGGCGAACACGTCGAACACGAGGTCGTCAGCAGTCATGCCCTCTACCATACTCGCGCGCAGCGCTAACCATGAGAGTGCGCTCTCCCCAGGATTGCACTTCCGGAAAGTTAGTGCTCTACTTCTCCTCGTCCCCCTTGCCGATGAGGAGTCCCTCCATGTCCACGCCTGTCGTCTCCATCGCCTACCACTCCGGCTTCGGCCACACCGCCGTCGTCGCCGAGGCCGTCCGCGCCGGGGCGCTCGACGCGGGCGCCACCGTCCACCTGATCAAGGTCGACGAGATCACCGACGCCCAGTGGGAGCTGCTGGACGCCTCCGACGCGATCGTCTTCGGTTCGCCGACGTACATGGGTACGGCCTCGGGCGCGTTCCACCGGTTCGCCGAGGACAGCTCCAAGCGCTGGTTCACGGACGCCTGGATCGACAAGCTGGCCGCGGGCTTCACCAACTCCGCGTCCAAGAGCGGCGACAAGCTGCACACCCTGCAGTTCTTCCAGACCCTGGCCGCCCAGCACGGGATGACCTGGGTCAACCTCGGCCTGAAGCCGGGCTGGAACACCACCGAGGCGTCGGAGAACGACATCAACCGCCTCGGCTTCTTCTCCGGCGCCGCCGCACAGACCCACAACGACCTGGGCCCCGAGGGCGTCCACAAGGCCGACCTGGCCACCGCCGAACACCTCGGCCGCCGCGTGGCCACGACCGCCCGCACCTTCGCCACGGGCCGCGCCGCCGCCTGACCCCCGCACCACGAGAAGGACCCCGCCACCATCCGGTGACGGGGTCCTTCTCGTGCGGACGGCCGAGAGGCCGATCCCGACGGCTCAGAAGCCGAACTCCTGGGTCCACCAGGGGCCGCCGTCCGCGAAGTGCACGCCGACGCCCATGGTCTTGTAGTCGCAGTTCAGGATGTTCGCGCGGTGGCCGTCGCTGTTCATCCACGACGCCATCACCGCCGCGGCGTCCACCTGGCCGCGGGCGATGTTCTCGCCGCCCATGCCGGTGACGCCCGCCTGCTCGGCGCGGTCCCAGGGGGTGTCGCCGTCCGGGTCCGTGTGGTCGAAGAAGCCCCTCTGCGCCATGTCCTGGCTGAAGGCACCCGCCAGTGCGGCGAGGGCGCCGTCGGACCGGACCGGCGTGCAGCCCACCTTGGCCCGCTCCACGTTGACCAGCCGTACGACCTCGGCCTCGGCGGCCTCGGCCCGGCTCGGCGCGGACGTGGTCGGCGCGGGAGCGGGGGTGCGTACGACGGGCTTCTCGGTCGTGGGCGCCGGCTTGGGCTTCGGCTTCGCGGTCGTCTTCGACGGCTGCGGGGCCGGCTTCTTCGGCGCCGGCGACGCGGTGGTCTTCGACGGCTTCGGCTTCGGCTTCGCCGACGGCTTCGCGGAGGGCGAGGACGTCTTGCCGCTCGCCGTGCCGGTACCTGCGCTCGGCGACTGGGCCGTCGGCGTCGCGGACGAGCCGCCCTGGGTCGTCAGCTCCGGCGTCTGGCGGTACTCCGTGGAGGTCTGCCGCTCACCGGAACCGGCGCTGCCCACGGTCAGGGTCTCCCCGCCGGGCAGAAGGCCCGAGGCGACGGCGACCGCGCCGACCGCCACCGCGGCGGACGCGCCGAGAAGTCCCGTACGCATGCCGCGCTTCCTGCGGCGTTCACCCCGGTGCCGGCGGTCCGAACCCGCCGCGTAATCTTCTGCGGCGGGCGCGGCGCCGGAGCGACGATGGCGTCCCATCTGCTCTGCCTTCCTGACGACCTGTGCTGGACTCTTTGCTGATCTTTGCTTCTGCGTGCCCATGGCGGGCCTGCTCGAAGAGGCGCACCCGAACGGGTGAGCCTCATTCCGTCGGGACTGTACGCCATGACGCGCCGGGGCGACGTGCTCCTTCGCCGATTGGCCCGTTAGCGTGCAGCCATGAATGAAGACGTACGGCTCACCGCCTGGGTGCGCGGCCGAGTACAGGGAGTGGGCTTCCGCTGGTTCACCAGGGCAAACGCCTTGGAGATCGGAGGGCTCGTCGGCTTCGCCCTCAACCTCGACGACGGGCGCGTGCAGGTCGTGGCCGAGGGGCCGAGTGAGAATTGCCACCGTCTGCTCGACTGGCTCCGCTCCGGCGACACTCCCGGGCGGGTCGACGGAGTGACGGAGATCTGGGCCACTCCGCGCGGCGGTTACGAGAGCTTCGCGATCCGCTGACGGACGGCTCGGCCGAGCCCCGTCCGGTGGCCTGCTCGACCCCCGTGCGGACGTTCGGTGGCGAGCCGTGGAAGCGGAAATGGCCTGATGGTTGCCGAGAGGGGCTTGCGGTCGAGCGCTCCGCGCGGAAGGATGATCGCTACGCCCCTGAGGCACCGAGTTGCGAGGCGCCGCCGCCTGTTCCACGGCCGCGGACCCCTTGGTCGCCCTTGATACGGGGCGTGATCGTGTTGACCGTCAAACTTTTTGGTGAGACGCTGGAATCCCCGCGCACCTTAGCTGTTTGGCAGTACGAACCGGCACGACATGAAGCACTGCCGAGCACCGCGGGTGCGAAATCCCTCACGACCCACACCGCTTCGGTCGGTCACTCAGTGTGGAGGACCATCCATCATGGCAAAGGCGCTTCTCGGTTACGTCGGCGGCTCCGACCCGCGACTCCTCGCCGAGATGCGACGGCTTCAGCAGCGCGTCCAGGACCTGGAGTCCGAGCTCGTTCGGATCCAGTCCGAGAACGACGCGCTCAACGCTGCCGCCGCACAGCACGGTGAGTCGCTGCTCGACAGCATCGACCTCGACGTTCCCCAGGCGGAGCCTGCGCTCACCTGACAGTCAGCCCCGTGCCGGGGCCAGGTGAGAAACACTCACGCCAGCACAGCTGGATATGCAAGGGGCGCTCCGGCGTCCCTTCTTTCTTGAGTCCCCCATGAGCCCCCCATGCCCCACCGTTCCTTAGGGGAGGGTGTGCCCTGCGTCTTCATGGGTGAAACGCGCAACCACAGGTAGAGTCCGGGGGCGTGCATCTCAAGGCCCTGACCCTCCGCGGTTTCAAGTCGTTCGCGTCCGCCACCACGCTGCGGTTCGAACCGGGAATCACGTGTGTCGTCGGGCCGAACGGCTCGGGCAAGTCCAACGTCGTGGACGCCCTGTCCTGGGTCATGGGAGAGCAGGGCGCCAAGTCGCTGCGCGGCGGCAAGATGGAGGACGTCATCTTCGCCGGCACGACCGGGCGGCCACCGCTCGGTCGTGCCGAGGTCTCGCTGACCATCGACAACTCCGACGGCGCGCTCCCCATCGACTACGCCGAGGTCACCATCACCCGGATCATGTTCCGGGGTGGCAGCAGCGAGTACCAGATCAACGGCGACACCTGCCGGCTGCTCGACATCCAGGACCTGCTCTCCGACTCCGGCATCGGCCGCGAGATGCACGTCATCGTCGGCCAGGGCCAGCTCGACTCCGTCCTGCACGCCGACCCGATGGGCCGCCGCGCCTTCATCGAGGAGGCCGCGGGCGTCCTCAAGCACCGCAAGCGCAAGGAGAAGGCGCTGCGGAAGCTCGACGCGATGCAGGCCAACCTCGCGCGCGTGCAGGACCTCACCGACGAACTGCGCCGCCAGCTCAAGCCGCTCGGCCGGCAGGCGGCGGTGGCCCGCCGCGCCGCGGTCATCCAGGCCGATCTGCGGGACGCCCGGCTGCGACTGCTCTCCGACGACCTCGTACGCCTTCAGGAGGGGCTGAAGGCGGAGGTCGCCGACGAGGCCGCGCTCAAGGAGCGCAAGGAGAGCGCCGAGGCGGAGCTCCGGGCCGCGCTCGCCAAGGAGGCCGAGCTGGAGGACGAGGTCCGCAGGCTCGCCCCGCGCCTCCAGCGCGCCCAGCAGACCTGGTACGAGCTCTCCCAGCTCGCCGAGCGGGTCCGTGGCACCGTGTCGCTGGCCGACGCGCGGGTGAAGAGCGCCACCGCTCAGCCGCCGGAGGAGCGCCGGGGGCGGGACCCCGAGGACATGGAGCGCGAGGCGGCCCGGATCCGCGAGCAGGAGGCCGAGCTGGAGGCCGCACTCGAAGCGGCCGAACGAGCCCTGGAGGACACCGTCGCGCACCGCGCCGATCTGGAGCGCGAACTCGCGGTGGAGGAGCGAAGGCTCAAGGACGTGGCCCGCGCCATCGCCGACCGGCGCGAGGGTCTTGCCCGGCTGCACGGTCAGGTCAACGCCGCTCGCTCGCGCGCCGCGTCGGCGCAGGCCGAGATCGACCGGCTCGCCGCCGCCCGGGACGAGGCCCGGGAACGGGCGGCCGCGGCGCAGGAGGAGTACGAGCAGCTCAAGGCCGAGGTCGACGGACTCGACGCGGGTGACACGGAACTGGGGGAGCGGCACGAGACCGCCCGACGGGACCTCGCCGCGGCCGAGGGGGAGCTGACGGCCGCCCGGGAGGCGGCCACGGAGGCCGACCGGAGCCGCGCCGCCACCCGCGCCCGGCACGAGGCGCTCTCGCTCGGACTGCGCCGCAAGGACGGCACCGGAGCGCTTCTCGGCGCCCGGGACGGCCTGAGCGGCGTGCTCGGCCCGGCAGCCGAACTGCTCACCGTCACCCCGGGACACGAGGTCCCGCTCGCGGCCGCCCTCGGCGCCGCCGCGGACGCGATCGCCGTCTCCGGCCCCTCGGCGGCGGCCGAGGCGCTGCGCCTGCTCCGCAAGCAGGACGCGGGCCGCGCCGCCCTGCTGCTCGCCGGCGGGGAGGCTCCGGCGGAGTCCCCGGAGCCCGCCGGCGGACACCCGCGCGCCGCGGACCTCGTGCGCGGACCCGAGGAACTCATGACGTCCGTACGACGGTTGCTCGCCGGGGTCGTGGTGGTCGGGACGCTGGAGGAGGCCGAGGAGCTGGTCTACGCCCAGCCGTCCCTCACCGCCGTCACCGCCGAGGGGGACGTGCTCGGGGCGCACTTCGCGCAGGGCGGCTCCGCAGGGGCGCCCAGTCTCCTGGAGGTGCAGGCGTCCGTCGACGAGGCGGCCGCCGAACTGGACGAGCTGGAGTCGCGCTGCGCACGGCTGGCCGCCGTCCAGCAGGAGGCAGCCGAACGCCGGCGCGCGTCCGCCGTGCTCGTCGACGAGCTGGCGGAGCGCCGCCGCGCCGCCGACCGCGAGAAGTCCCAGGTCGCGCAGCAGCTGGGCCGGCTCGCGGGACAGGCACGCGGCGCCGCGGGGGAGGCCGAGCGCACCACCGCGGCCGCCGCCCGCGCCGAAGAGGCCCTGGAGAAGGCGCTGTACGAGGCCGAGGAGCTCGCCGAGCGGCTGCTGGTCGCCGAGGAGACCCCGGCCGAGGAGGAGCCCGACACCTCCGTGCGCGACCGGCTCGCCGCCGACGGCGCCAACGCCCGCCAGACCGAGATGGAGGCCCGGCTCCAGCTCCGTACCCACGAGGAGCGGGTCAAGGGCCTCGCGGGACGCGCCGACTCCCTCGACCGGGGCGCCCGCGCCGAACGCGAGGCACGCGCGCGTGCCGAGCGACGCCGCGCCCGCCTGCGCCACGAGGCGGAGGTCGCCGGGGCCGTCGCCGCGGGCGCCCGGCAGCTGCTCGCGCACATCGAGGTCTCCCTGGTGCGGGCCGAGCAGGAGCGCGCGCTCGCCGAGGCCGCCAAGGGCGCCCGTGAGCAGGGCCTCGCCGGGGCACGGAACCGGGGCCGCGACCTGAAGGCCGAGCTGGACAAGCTCACCGACTCCGTCCACCGGGGCGAGGTCCTCGGCGCGGAGAAGAGGATGCGGATCGAGCAGCTGGAGACCAAGGCCCTGGAGGAGCTGGGCGTCGAGCCCGCCAGCCTGGTCTCCGAGTACGGCCCCCATCAGCCCGTACCGCCGTCGCCGCCCGCGGAGGGCGAGGAACTGCCGGAGGACCCGGAGCATCCGCGCAACCAGCCGCGCCCCTTCGTCCGTTCGGAGCAGGAGAAGCGGCTCAAGGCCGCCGAACGGGCGTACCAGCAGCTCGGCAAGGTGAATCCGCTGGCACTCGAGGAGTTCGCGGCGCTGGAGGAGCGCCACCAGTTCCTCTCCGAGCAGTTGGAGGACCTGAAGAAGACCCGGGCCGACCTCCTTCAGGTGGTGAAGGAGGTCGACGTACGGGTCGAGCAGGTCTTCACCGAGGCGTACCGGGACACCGCGCGCGAGTTCGAGGGTGTCTTCTCGCGGCTGTTCCCCGGGGGCGAGGGACGGCTCGTCCTGACCGATCCCGACAACATGCTCACCACCGGTGTCGACGTGGAGGCCCGCCCGCCGGGCAAGAAGGTCAAGCGGCTCTCGCTGCTCTCCGGCGGGGAGCGTTCGCTGACGGCCGTGGCGATGCTGGTCTCCATCTTCAAGGCGCGCCCCAGCCCCTTCTATGTGATGGACGAGGTGGAGGCGGCCCTGGACGACACCAACCTCCAGCGGCTGATCCGGATCATGCAGGAGCTCCAGGAGTCCTCGCAGCTCATCGTCATCACGCACCAGAAGCGGACGATGGAGGTCGCGGACGCGCTGTACGGCGTTTCCATGCAGGGCGACGGGGTATCGAAGGTCATCAGCCAACGACTGCGGTGATGATCAACTTCAAGTATTGAACTCAAACGGTTCGATTCGCGGTTTCAAGTCATACGACATCACCTCTTGACTTCGGAACTTGAAGGCATAGTCTCTGCAACGTTGCTTTTACCTTCACGTGGTGGGCGGCGCGATGTTGTGCGCCACTTGAAGGGCTCGCCCCCCACGCCCCGGCGACGCTGCCGGAGCCCGTAGGAGTCCATGTGACCAGCACGCAGGCCCCCACGCCGCCGCCTTCCGAAGGCCGGGCCGCCCACCCGGACCACCTCGGCCACGTCATCTTCATCACCGCGTCGGCCGCGATGGGCGGCTTCCTCTTCGGCTACGACAGCTCCGTCATCAACGGCGCCGTCGAGGCCATCCGGGACCGCTACGACATCGGCTCCGGCACGCTGGCCCAGGTCATCGCCATCGCCCTGATCGGCTGCGCCATCGGCGCCGCGACCGCCGGCCGCATGGCCGACAAGATCGGCCGCATCCGCTGCATGCAGATCGCCGCCGTGCTGTTCACCGTCAGCGCCGTCGGCTCGGCCCTGCCCTTCGCCCTGTGGGACCTCGCGTTCTGGAGGATCATCGGCGGTTTCGCCATCGGCATGGCCTCGGTGATCGGCCCGGCCTACATCGCCGAGGTCGCCCCCGCCGCCTACCGCGGCCGCCTCGGCTCCTTCCAGCAGGCCGCGATCGTCATCGGCATCGCCGTCTCCCAGCTCGTCAACTACGGCATCCTGCAGCTCGCCGACGGGGACCAGCGCGGCGAGATCGGCGGCCTCGAAGCCTGGCAGTGGATGCTCGGCGTCATGGTCGTCCCCGCCGTCCTCTACGGTCTGCTCTCCTTCGCCATCCCGGAGTCCCCCCGCTTCCTCATCTCCGTCGGCAAGACCGACAAGGCCAAGGAGGTCCTCTCCGAGGTCGAGGGCCACGGGGTGAACCTGGACCACCGCGTCGCCGAGATCGAGCAGGCCATGCGCCGCGAGCACAAGTCGACCTTCAAGGACCTGCTCGTCGTCGGCAGCCGCTTCAAGCTGCTCCCGATCGTCTGGGTCGGCATCGGGCTCTCGGTCTTCCAGCAGCTCGTCGGCATCAACGTCGCGTTCTACTACTCCTCGACGCTCTGGCAGTCGGTCGGCATCGACCCCTCCAGCTCGTTCTTCTACTCGTTCACCACGTCGATCATCAACATCATCGGCACCGTGATCGCGATGGTCCTGGTCGACCGGGTGGGCCGCAAGCCCCTCGCCCTCGTCGGCTCCGTCGGCATGGCCATCGCCCTCGCCTTCGAGGCATGGGCCTTCTCCGCCGACCTCGTCGACGGCAAGCTCCCGAACACCGAGGGCGTCGTCGCGCTCGTCGCCGCCCATGTCTTCGTACTCTTCTTCGCCCTCTCGTGGGGCGTGGTGGTCTGGGTCTTCCTCGGCGAGATGTTCCCCAACCGCATCCGCGCCGCCGCGCTCGGCGTCGCCGCCTCCGCGCAGTGGATCGCCAACTGGGCCATCACCGCGAGCTTCCCGTCCCTCGCGGACTGGAACCTCTCCGGCACGTACATCATCTACACGGTCTTCGCCGTGCTCTCCATCCCCTTCGTGCTCAGGTACGTCAAGGAGACCAAGGGCAAGGCGTTGGAGGAGATGGGCTAAACCCCGCTGCCCCTCTCCTCGAATCCGGAACTGCCCCGGCTCCCGGCCCTATGCCGAGAGCCGGGGCAGCACCGTCTCGCCGAGCAGCCGCAGACTCCGCCACGCCTCCTCGACCGGCATCCCGCCGCACAGCGGATGCAGCACCAGGCTCTCCAGCTCCCGCCCCAGCGCCACGCACTCGTCCGGCGTGACGATCCGGTACACCCCCTCCGCCCGCAGCTCCCCGACCGTCGTCGCCGTCGAGCGCACCGCCGAGCGGATGTCCTTCGACTGCCAGGAGGCGTACGTCCGCGCCTCGTGCAGGAAGTGCTCCCCGTACAGCTCCCAGGACCGGTCCGGGTCCTCCGAGAGATGCAGCAGCGGGGTCTGCTCGGCCGGCATCATCGTCCAGCCGTCGGTGCCGTACTCCGCGCACCGCTCCCGGTAGTACGTCTCCAGCTCCGGCAGATGCGCGCTCGGGAAGAAGGGCAGCCCGAGCCGGGCGGCCCGGCGCGCCGCCGCCTTCGAGGAACCGCCCACCAGCAGCAGCGGGTGCGGACGGGTGAACGGCCGCGGAGTGACCCGCACCGTACGGCCCTGGTACGTGAACGGCTCCCCGGACCACGCCCGCAGCAGGGTCTCCAGGAGCAGGTCCTGCAACTTCCCCCGGCGGCCCCAGTCGACCCCGCGCTCCTCGTACTCCTCCGGCCGGTAGCCGATGCCCGCGACCGTCACCAGACGCCCGGCGCTCAGCAGGTCGAGGACCGCGATCTCCTCGGCGAGCCGCAGCGGGTCGTGGAGCGGCCCGATGATCGCGGAGACGGTGACCGCGATCCTCTTCGTGGCGCCGAACACGGCCCCCGCGAAGACGAAGGGGGAGGGCAGCCAGTTGTTGGCGGCGCCGTGGTGCTCCTCGGTCTGGACGGTGTCGATGCCGTGCTCGTCGGCGTAGGCCGCCATGGCGAGGGCGGCGCGATAGCGCTCCGAGAGGGACTCGGGGGTCGCATGCGGATCGACGAGGTTGAACCGTACGACGGTGAACGGCATGGGAAGTCCCCCTCCGCGAGCGTGGGATGCCGGCGAAGGGGGACGCTATCTGACGTTGCGTCAGATGGAAACAGTCTCGCGGACCCCGGCCGGCTCCCCGGCCGCCGGCGCGGGCGTCCGCGGCAGCACCGCGTACAGCACACCCGCGACCACGATCGTGACGCCCCAGCCGAGCCCGTGCTCCCCGATCCAGGACGAGGCGAGCGGCCCCGAGAACCAGTCGACCCCGGTGAACAGCAGACCGACCAGCAGGGCCACCGCCCACGCCGTCATGGCCTGCCAGGCGAAGCCGCCCCGGTACCAGTAGGCGCTGGCGCGCGTGGCGTCCATCAGCGCCTCGCCGTCGTACGTCCTCCGGCGCAGCATGTCGACGCCGAAGACACCGATCCACGCGGAGAACGCCACCGCGAGCAGGGTCAGGAACGAGATGAACGAACCGATGAAGCTGGTCGCCACCACCATCAGCAGGAAACCGAAGACCAGGCTGATCACGGCGTTCACGCTCACCGCCGCGGCCCGCGACACCTTGATGCCCAGGGTCTGCGCGGTGAACCCGGCCGAGTACATCGACATCGAGTTGATCAGCAGCATCCCGATCAGCGCGATCACCAGGTACGGCACGGAGATCCAGGTCGGCAGCAGCTCACCGATGAAGGACACCGGGTCCTGCGCCGAGGCCAGCCCGGGGGTCGCCACCGCCATCACCGCGCCCATCAGGACCATCGGCAGCACCACGATCCCCGCGCCGCCGATCGTCGAGCCGACCATCGCCTTCGAGGAGGCCGTACGCGGCAGATAGCGGGTGAAGTCCGGACCGGAGGGGACCCAGCTGATACCGCCGGCCGCGATCGTGCCGATACCCGCGATCATCATCGCCGTCGAACCGGCCGGCTTGGCGAAGACCGCCGACCAGTCGGTGTGGGCGACCAGATAGCCGAGCACGAGCACCGAGAACGCGCCGAACAGGTACGTCGACCACTTGCTGCACACCCGCAGCGCGTTGATGCCGAGCCCGGACACCAGGAAGGTGCAGGCCACGAAGAGCATCAGGGTGATGACGATCAGCGCGGTGTTCGATTCGATGCCGAAGAGCAGATCGAGCACCGTCAGCACCGCGTAGGCGCCGGTGACCGCGTTGATCGTCTCCCAGCCCCAGCGGGCCACCCAGATCAGCGATCCCGGGAAGAGGTTGCCCCGCTGTCCGAAGACGGCCCGCGACAGGGCCATGCCGGGCGAGCCCCCGCGCTTCCCGGCGATGGATATCAGCCCGACGATCCCGTACGAGAGGACCGGCGCGGCCGTCGCGACCACCAGGACCTGCCACAGGTTCAGGCCGTTGAAGACGACCAGGCCCGCGCCCATGGTGAGCAACAGCACACTGATGTTGGCGGCGACCCAGGTCGGGAACAGCTCTCGGACATGGCCGGTGCGCTCCGCGTCGGGAACGGGTTCGAGACCGCGGGTCTCGACGGCGCCCGCGTTCTCGGCGGCGGGTTCGGCGGCAGGGGGCATGGGGGTACTCCGTGCGGGGTGTGGGGGACCCACCCAGCGTACGTGCTCCTCCTCGGGTCCCGTCGTGGCCGATACTGGAGCGGTTATGGAACTCATTCTTGCTGTAGTCATCGCCCTGGTCGTCGCCGTCGCCGTGACCAGCGGGCTCGTGATCAGCGGCCGCAAGAAGAAGCAGCTGCCGCCGCCCGAGTCCCCGTCCACCACGCCGACCATCACCGCTCCGCCCGCCGAGCCGCACGTCGGCGACGAGGCGGAGACACCGCGGGAAGAACCACGCCGGAGCATCGAAGAGGTCGACCTCCCGACCGCGGAGCAGGCCGTGGAGGCCCCGGCGGCCGTCGAGGACCCGGTCGTCGCCGAGGCGCCCGCGCCCGAGATCGAGGTGCCGGAACCCACCGCGGGCCGTCTCGTACGGCTCCGGGCCCGCCTCGCCCGCTCGCAGAACTCCCTCGGAAAGGGGCTGCTCACGCTCCTGTCCCGGGACAACCTCGACGAGGACACCTGGGAGGAGATCGAGGAGACCCTCCTCACCGCCGACGTCGGCGTCGCGCCCACCCAGGAGCTGGTCGAGCGGCTGCGCGAGCGCGTCCGCGTCCTCGGCACCCGCACCCCCGAGGAGCTGCGCGGGCTGCTCCGCGAGGAGCTCATCACCCTCCTCGGCCCCGATTTCGACCGCACCGTGAAGACCGAGAGCGACCCCGGCACCCCCGGCGTCGTCATGGTCGTCGGCGTCAACGGCACCGGCAAGACCACCACCACCGGCAAGCTCGCCCGGGTCCTGGTCGCCGACGGCCGCTCCGTCGTCCTCGGCGCCGCCGACACCTTCCGCGCCGCCGCCGCGGACCAGCTCCAGACCTGGGGCGAGCGGGTCGGCGCGCGGACCGTCCGCGGCCCCGAGGGCGGCGACCCCGCCTCGATCGCCTTCGACGCGGTCAAGGAGGGCATCGCCGAGGGAGCCGACGTCGTCCTCATCGACACCGCCGGCCGGCTGCACACCAAGACCGGCCTCATGGACGAGCTCGGCAAGGTCAAGCGGGTCGTCGAGAAGCACGGCCCGCTGGACGAGGTCCTGCTCGTGCTGGACGCCACCACCGGTCAGAACGGCCTGGTCCAGGCCCGGGTCTTCGCCGAGGTCGTCGACATCACCGGCATCGTCCTCACCAAGCTCGACGGCACGGCCAAGGGCGGCATCGTCGTCGCGGTCCAGCGCGAGCTGGGCGTCCCGGTCAAGCTGATCGGCCTGGGCGAGGGTCCGGACGACCTGGCCCCCTTCGAGCCGGCGGCCTTCGTCGACGCGCTGATCGGCGACGGCGCCTAGGAGCCCACGGCAGCAGGACGCGGCCCCGGCCCACCAGTGGTGGGCCGGGGCCGCGTCCTTCCCGGGGGTGTTTCGGAGCCTCGCCGGCCCGAGCGCCGACGCTCGGGCGCGCTCGTCGGCTAGAAGTGGGTGCGATGGCAGATGTACGCCAGGGTCCCGAGAAGCAGCCGCGCCTGCGGCGGCGCGCCGGCCGTGTCCAGCGTCGGCGGCCGGAGCCACCGCACGGGCCCCAGGCCCCCGAGATCCGACGGCGGCGCCGTCACATGGTCACCGGGCCCGAGGCCCCGCAGGTCCAGGTCCGCGTCGTCCCAGCCCATCCGGTACAGCAGCCGCGGCAGCTCCGCCGCGGCTCCCGGCGCCACGAAGAACCACGCCCGTCCCGTCGGCGTCGCGCAGACCGGGCCCAGCGGCAGGCCCATGCGCTCCAGCCGCACCAGCGCCCGGCGCCCCGCGGGCTCGGCGACCTCGATCACGTCGAAGGTGCGGCCCACCGGCAGCAGCAGCGCCGCCCCCGGATACTCCGACCACGCCTTCGTCGCGTCGTCCAGCCCCGCGCCCGCCGGAACCTCCGCGGCGAACGAGAGCGGATGCGCCCCCGGAGCCGTACACGAGGGATCCCCGCAGGAGCACTGGCCGGAGACGGCCCGTGCTCCGGGGACCACGTCCCAGCCCCACAGTCCGGTGTACTCGGCCACCGCTGTGCACTCTGTGGTGCGGACGCGGCGGCGTGAGCCGGACCGCATCTCACGAATGCCGCCGATCGTGAAGCCCATGCCCCCTCCAACGGGTCGGACGCGCCGGTGGTTACGACCCGGAGCATCGCCGTCACGCTCCGTCGCCACGGATGGCGCGCCGTCGCGGTCGGGGTGGTGCGGTGCGTCGCGCACGCCTCCTCGCGCAACACTCCGCCGACCCAGGTCGTCGCATGTCAAGTGAATCGTGTTCGGCGGCAGGCGAGTTCATTCGAAGGGGTGGCGAATGGTGGCGTTTCTTGAAACCGCCTCGCTAGGGGGTGATCGTAGGATTACTTTCGGTGCACGAACCCCGGAGCTCGTTGCGCGCGTGGGTATGCCGGGGGCAACCCGCTTTCCAGTTCGAAGGAGTCCAAGCTCCAGACGAACGCCGCAACACACGGCATTCTGATAGGGGTTCGCGTAGCAGAGGCATCGACGTGGATGGGGGCGTTCCTGTGGGCGGCAACGGCGCAGACGGTACGACTGCCGGCAAGCGCCCGAACGAGCAGCTGAGCTCGTGGTTCGTGCGAAGCGGCTGGTCGAAGGGCGAGCTGGCGCGCCAAGTGAACCGCAGGGCGCGCCAGATGGGCGCGCACCACATCTCCACCGACACCTCCCGCGTCCGCCGCTGGCTGGACGGCGAGCAGCCCCGCGAACCCATCCCGCGGATCCTCTCCGAACTGTTCTCCGAACGCTTCGGCGCCGTCGTGGCCGTCGAGGACATCGGACTGCGCGCCGCCCACCAGTCACCGTCCGTCTCCGGTGTCGACCTGCCCTGGGCGGGCCCCCAGACCGTCGCCCTGCTCAGCGAGTTCTCCCGCAGCGACCTGATGCTCGCCCGTCGCGGCTTCCTCGGCTCCGCCCTCTCGCTCGCCGCCGGCCCCTCCCTCATCGAGCCCATGCAGCGCTGGCTCGTCCCCACGCCCGCCGGCGAACCCGAGCGCCCCGAACCGCCGGTCGACACCCGACGCCCCGGCCGCCTCTCCCCGGGCGAGCTCGACCTCCTCGAATCGACCACGGCGATGTTCCGCCAGTGGGACGCGCAGTGCGGCGGCGGGCTGCGCCGCAAGGCGGTCGTCGGCCAACTCCACGAGGTCACCGACCTCCTCCAGGAGCCCCAGCCGGCCGCCACCGCCCAGCGCCTCTTCAAGTGCGCGGCCGAACTGGCCGAACTGGCCGGATGGATGAGCTACGACGTGGGCCTGCAGCCCACCGCCCAGAAGTACTTCGTCCTCGCCCTGCACGCCGCGAAGGAGGCGGGCGACAAGCCGCTCGGCTCGTACATCCTCTCCTCGATGAGCCGCCAGATGATCCACCTCGGCAGGCCCGACGACGCCCTCGAACTCATCCACCTCGCCCAGTACGGCAGCCGCGACTGCGCCACCCCGCGCACCCAGGCCATGCTGTATGCGATGGAGGCCCGCGCCTACGCCAACATGGGCCAGCCCTCCAAGTGCAAGCGGGCCGTCCGCATGGCCGAGGACACCTTCGCCGACGTCGGCCTCGACGGCGAGCCCGAGCCCGACTGGATCCGCTTCTTCTCCGAGGCCGAACTCAACGGCGAGAACTCCCACTCCTACCGCGACCTCGCCTACGTCGCCGGCCGCTCCCCGACCTACGCCTCCCTCGCCGAACCGGTGATGGAGCGGGCCGTCGCCCTCTTCGAGAAGGACAGCGAGCACCAGCGTTCGTACGCGCTGAACCTGATCGGCATGGCCACCGTGCACCTCCTCAAGCGGGAGCCCGAGCAGTCCGTCACCCTCGTCGAGAAGGCCCTCGGCGTCGCCAGAAGGGTCCGCTCCGAGCGCGTCAACACCCGCTTGCGCAAGACCGTCGACACCGCCGCCCGCGACTTCCGCGACGTCGCCGAGGTCGTCCAGCTCACCGACCGGCTCACCGCCCTGCTGCCCGAGACCGCCGAGGCGGTCTGAGCGCCGCCACCCCTCGGACTCCGGCCGCGACAGCCGTCCCCCACTGCCCGACTCGGCTCCCCCGCCGCCAGGACACAGGGACGCTGCCGCGGCCGGTCCTCTTCGCGGCCACCGCGCCGCGCGCGCTCACGGAGGCGGCCGACCGCCCCCATGGCCGCTCATCCGACGGTCGCGCCCGGGAACGCACGCGTTACATATCCGTGACCTTGCCGTTCACAGTCGCGTAACACGTCCCACCCCTTCGTCACTGCGGCGAAACATCGTGCGGCATCGACGGAAACCGCGCTGCGCGAATCTCTGGCGCATAACCGGCCACCCCTCACGGCCAAGCCGCTCTCCGGCCCCGCCCCCGCACAGGCCGTACCGACGACGAGGAGACGCCGATGGCACCAGCCATCACGACCCTGGCCGCAGACGAGCTGTCTGCAGCCAACACCGGGTTCATGCTCATCTGCTCCGCCCTGGTCATGCTGATGACCCCGGCACTCGCCTTCTTCTACGGAGGCATGGTCCGCGTCAAGTCCACCCTGAACATGCTGATGATGAGCTTCATCAGCCTCGGGATCGTCACGATCCTCTGGGTGCTCTACGGCTTCAGCATCGCCTTCGGCACCGACTCCGGATCGCTCATCGGCTGGTCCTCCGAGTACGTCGGCCTCAGCGGCATCGGCGTCACCGAACTGTGGGACGGCTACACCATCCCGGTGTACGTCTTCGCCGTCTTCCAGCTGATGTTCGCGATCCTCACCCCCGCCCTCATCAGCGGCGCCCTGGCGGACCGCGTCAAGTTCACCGCCTGGGCCCTCTTCATCGCCCTCTGGGTCACCGTCGTCTACTTCCCCGTCGCCCACTGGGTCTGGGGCGCGGGCGGCTGGCTCTTCGAGATGGGCGTCATCGACTTCGCCGGCGGTACGGCGGTCCACATCAACGCCGGCGCCGCGGCCCTCGGCGTGATCCTCGTCATCGGCAAGCGCGTCGGCTTCAAGAAGGACCCGATGCGCCCGCACAGCCTCCCGCTCGTCATGCTCGGCGCCGGCCTGCTCTGGTTCGGCTGGTTCGGCTTCAACGCCGGCTCCTGGCTCGGCAACGACGACGGCGTCGGCGCGGTGATGTTCGTCAACACCCAGGTCGCCACCGCCGCCGCCATGCTCGCCTGGCTGCTCTACGAGAAGATCCGCCACGGCTCCTTCACCACCCTGGGCGCCGCCTCCGGCGCGGTCGCCGGCCTCGTCGCCATCACCCCCGCCGGCGGCTCCTGCTCCCCGCTCGGCGCCATCGCCATCGGTGCCATCGCCGGTCTCGTCTGCGCCATGGCCGTCGGCCTCAAGTACAAGTTCGGCTACGACGACTCCCTCGACGTCATCGGCGTCCACCTCGTCGGCGGTGTCATCGGCTCCCTGCTCGTCGGCTTCTTCGCCACCGGCGGCGTCCAGTCCGACGCCAAGGGCCTCTTCTACGGCGGCGGCCTCGACCAGCTCGGCAAGCAGGCCATCGGCGTCGTCGCCGTCCTCGCCTACTCTCTGATCGCCTCCGCGATCCTCGCGCTGCTCATCGACAAGACGATGGGCATGAGGGTCAGCGAGGACGACGAGGTCTCCGGCATCGACCAGGTCGAGCACGCCGAGACCGCGTACGACTTCAGCGGAGCCGGCGGCGGAGCCTCCTCGCGCTCCACGGCCGCCGCCCCCGCCCCCGCCGTCACGGAGAACAAGAAGGTGGACGCATGAAGCTCATCACCGCGGTCGTGAAGCCGCACCGGCTCGACGAGATCAAGGAGGCCCTCCAGGCCTTCGGGGTCCAGGGCCTCACGGTCACCGAGGCCAGCGGCTACGGCCGCCAGCGCGGCCACACCGAGGTCTACCGCGGTGCCGAGTACACCGTCGACCTCGTCCCCAAGATCCGCATCGAGGTGCTCGTCGAGGACGACGACGCCGAACAGCTCATCGATGTCGTGGTCAAGGCCGCCCGAACCGGCAAGATCGGTGACGGCAAGGTGTGGAGCGTGCCGGTCGAGACCGCCGTACGGGTCCGCACCGGCGAACGCGGTCCGGACGCACTGTAAACGCGGAGCACGAGGGAGCTGCTGGGTGACGAGCGTCGACACGAGTACACGAGCGGAAGACTCGGGACCCAGCGGCTACGCGGCGGCCCGGCTGCGCCTTCTCACCGAGAAGGCGCAGTCCGGGCCGCCGCGCCGTGCCGCCCTGGCCCGGCTCACCGACGACTGGCTGACCGGACTGTTCACCGCCGCCCAGCCGCCACGAGGGGTGGCGCTCGTCGCCGTCGGCGGCTACGGGCGCGGTGAACTCTCCCCACGCAGCGATCTCGACCTGCTGCTCCTGCACGACGGAACCGCCGACGCGGGCACCGTCGCCGCCCTCGCCGACCGGATCTGGTACCCGGTCTGGGACCTCGGCCTCGCCCTGGACCACTCCGTACGCACCCCCGCCGAGGCACGCAAGACCGCCGCGGACGACCTCAAGGTCCAGCTCGGGCTCCTCGACGCCCGCCCCGTCGCCGGCGACCTCGGCCTCGTCGCCGCACTGCGCACCGCCGTCCTCGCCGACTGGCGCAACCAGGCCCCCAAGCGGCTCCCCGAACTCGACGCGCTGTGCCGGGAACGGGCCGAGCGCATGGGGGAGCTGCAGTTCCTCCTCGAACCCGACCTGAAAGAGGCCAGGGGAGGACTCCGCGACGCCCAGGTCCTGCGCGCCGTCGCCGCCTCCTGGCTCGCCGACGCCCCCCGCGAGGGCCTGGACGGCGCCCGCCGCCGCCTCCTCGACGCCCGCGACGCGCTCCACCTGACCACCGGCCGCGCCACCGACCGGCTCGCCCTCCAGGAACAGGACGCCGTCGCCGAAGAACTGGGCCTCCTCGACGCCGACACCCTGCTGCGCGAGGTGTACGAGGCGGCACGGACCATCTCCTACGCCACCGACGTCACCTGGCGCGAGGTCAACCGCGTCCTCAAGGCCCGCTCCGCCCGGCCCCGGCTGCGCACCCTCCTCGGCGGCCGGTCCGGCGCGAAGCCGCCCGTCGAACGCACCCCCCTCGCCGAAGGCGTCGTGGAGATGGACGGCGAGGTCGTCCTCGCCCTCAGCGCCAAACCCGAACGGGACTCCGTCCTGCCCCTGCGCGCCGCCGCGGCCGCCGCCCAGTCCGGGCTCCCCCTCTCCCTGCACGCCGTCCGCAGGCTCGCGGCCGCCGCCCGACCGCTGCCGGTGCCCTGGCCCGCCGAGGCACGCGAGGAACTGGTCACCCTGCTCGGCGCCGGGGAGCCGACCGTGCCCGTCTGGGAGGCACTGGAGGCGGAAGGACTGATCACCCGGCTCCTGCCCGACTGGGAACGCGTCCGCTGCCGCCCGCAGCGCAACCCCGTCCACACCTGGACCGTCGACCGGCACCTCGTCGAGACCGCCGTCCGCGCGTCCTCGCTCACCCGCCGGGTCGGCCGGCCCGACCTACTGCTCGTCGCCGCGCTCCTGCACGACATCGGCAAGGGCTGGCCCGGCGACCACGCCGTCGCGGGCGAGACCATCGCCCGGGACGTCGCCACCCGCATCGGCTTCGACCGCGCCGACGTCGCCGTCGTCGCCACCGTCGTACGCCACCATCTGCTGCTCATCGAGACCGCGACCCGCCGCGACCTCGACGACCCCGCCACCGTGCGGTCCGTCGCCGGCGCCGTCGGCACCCAGGGCGCGCTGGAACTGCTGCACGCCCTCACCGAGGCGGACGCGCTCGCCACCGGCCCGGCCGCCTGGTCGTCCTGGCGCGCCTCACTCGTCGCCGACCTCGTCAAACGCGTCGGCGCCGTCCTCGCGGGAGAACCCCAACCGGAACCGGAGCCCACAGCTCCGAGCGCGGAGGAAGAACGCCTCGCCATCGAGGCACTGCGCACCGGTGAGCCCGTTCTCGCCCTCCACACCCAGCCGGAGACCCAGCCGGACGACGGCGAACCGGAACCGGTCGGCGTCGAGCTCCTCATCGCCCTGCCCGACCAGCCCGGCGTCCTGCCCGACCAGCCCGGCGTCCTGCCCGCCGTCGCCGGCGTCCTCGCCCTGCACCGGCTGACCGTCCGCGCCGCCGACCTGCGCGCCATCGAGCTCCCCACCGAGCTCGGCCCCGGCGCCGTCCTCGTACTGAACTGGCGCGTCGCCGCCGAGTACGGATCCCTGCCCCAGGCCGCCCGCCTCCGCGCCGACCTCGTGCGGACCCTCGACGGCAGCCTGGACATCCGCGCCCGCCTCGCCGAACGCGAGGCCGCCTACCCCCGTCGACGCGGAGTCACCGCCCCGCCGCCCCGCGTCACCGTCGCCGCCGCCGGCTCCCGCCTCGCCACCGTCATCGAGGTCCGCGCCCAGGACGCGCCCGGGCTGCTGCACCGCATCGGCCGGGCCCTGGAGGGCGCGGACGTCCGGGTCCGCAGCGCCCACGTCTCCACCCTGGGCGCCAACGCCGTGGACACCCTCTACGTCACCCGCCCCGACGGCTCGCTCCTGCCCGACGAGGACGCCTCCGACCTGGCCCGGGCCCTGGAGGGGGCGCTGCGCTGAGAGCGCCCCGCCCCCGCCCGTTTCGACGGGCGGGGGCACGTCCTTCGGCGAGGCAGATACCCTTGAGGGCAATCCGTCCGCCCGCCCCCGACACCGAGGATCCGCGACCGCCGTGTTCGATACCCTCTCCGACCGCCTTGCAGCGACATTCAAGAATCTCCGGGGCAAGGGGCGCCTGTCCGAGGCGGACATCGACGCCACCGCGCGCGAGATCCGTATCGCCCTCCTCGAGGCGGACGTCGCCCTGCCCGTCGTCCGGGCGTTCATCAAGCAGGTCAAGGAGCGGGCCGCCGGCGCCGAGGTCTCCCAGGCGCTGAACCCCGCCCAGCAGGTCATCAAGATCGTCAACGAGGAGCTCATCGGCATCCTCGGCGGCGAGACGCGGCGCCTGCGGTTCGCCAAGACCGCGCCGACCGTGATCATGCTCGCCGGTCTCCAGGGTGCCGGTAAGACCACCCTCGCCGGAAAGCTCGGCCTCTGGCTCAAGGCCCAGGGCCACTCCCCGCTGCTCGTCGCCTGTGACCTCCAGCGCCCCAACGCCGTCACCCAGCTCGGTGTCGTCGCCGAGCGCGCCGGCGTGGCCTTCTACGGCCCGCAGCCGGGCAACGGCGTCGGTGACCCGGTCCAGGTCGCGAAGGACTCGATCGAGCACGCGCGGACCAAGATGTACGACGTCGTCATCGTCGACACCGCCGGCCGCCTCGGCATCGACCAGGAGCTGATGCAGCAGGCCGCGGACATCCGCGACGCCGTCAGCCCCGACGAGGTCCTCTTCGTCGTCGACGCCATGATCGGTCAGGACGCGGTCAACACCGCCGAGGCCTTCCGTGACGGCGTCGGCTTCGACGGCGTCGTGCTCTCGAAGCTCGACGGCGACGCCCGAGGCGGTGCCGCGCTCTCCATCGCGCACGTCACCGGCCGCCAGATCATGTTCGCCTCCAACGGCGAGAAGCTGGACGACTTCGACGCGTTCCACCCGGACCGCATGGCGTCCCGCATCCTCGGCATGGGCGACATGCTCTCGCTCATCGAGAAGGCCGAGCAGACCTTCAGCCAGGAAGAGGCCGCCAAGATGGCCTCCAAGCTGGCGTCCAAGAAGGGACAGGAGTTCACGCTCGACGACTTCCTGGCCCAGATGGAGCAGGTCCGCAAGATGGGCTCCATCAGCAAGCTCCTCGGCATGCTGCCCGGCATGGCGCAGATGAAGGAGCAGATCAACAACATCGACGAGCGGGACGTCGACCGCACGGCCGCGATCATCAAGTCGATGACCCCGGGCGAGCGCCAGGACCCGACCATCATCAACGGCTCGCGCCGCGCCCGTATCGCCAAGGGCTCCGGCGTCGAGGTCAGCGCGGTCAAGGGCCTGGTCGAGCGGTTCTTCGAGGCCCGCAAGATGATGTCCCGCATGGCCCAGGGCGGCGGAATGCCGGGGATGCCCGGGATGCCCGGCATGGGTGGCGGCCCCGGCCGCCAGAAGAAGCAGATCAAGCAGGCCAAGGGCAAGCGCAAGAGCGGCAACCCGATGAAGCGCAAGGCCGAGGAGGAGGCCGCCGCGGCCCGCCGCGAGCAGGCCCAGCAGGGCGGCGCGTTCGGTCTGCCGGCCGCAGGACAGGGCCCGCAGGACTTCGAGCTCCCGGACGAGTTCAAGAAGTTCATGGGCTGACACCCGTACGAGAAGGGGGCCCGGGGCAGTGCGAAACCGCCCCGGGCCCCTTTTCGCACCCACGCCATGCCCGTAATGCCGCATTGATCAGGTCCTCGAATAATGAGGCTGACGTCGGCGTGAGGAGAGCAGCGTGGCCAACCCCGTACCCCCTCGCGACCGGACCGACCAGCCCTGGCGCTCGGAAGGCGCACCACCGCCCGCACCGCCGAAGCGGAAGATGCCCGGCGGCTGGGGCGGGCTCATCCTCACCGCCTTGGTCGTCTACCTCATCGCCAACCTCGTCCTGTCGTTCTTCAACCGCGGCGACGAGCCGACGATCTCCTACACCGAATTCAGCAAACAGGTCACCTCGGGCAACGTCACCAAGATCTACTCCAAGGGCGACGCCATCCAGGGCGAGCTGAAGAACAAACAGCCCCTGCCCAACGGCGACAAGGGCGACTACACCAAGTTCGTCACCCAGCGGCCCGCCTTCGCCGACGACGACCTCTGGGCCGAGCTGACCGCCAAGGGCGTCACCGTCACCGCCGAGCCCGTCGTCCAGGAACGCAGCTTCCTCGCCAACCTGCTCATCTCGCTCGCGCCGATGCTGCTGCTCGTCGCCCTGTGGATCTTCATCGCCCGCCGCATGAGCTCCGGCCTCGGCGGCGCGGGCGGCATGCTCGGACGCAAGGCGCCGCCCAAACCCGTCGAACTCGAACCCGGCGCCACCCGCACCACCTTCGACGACGTCGCCGGCATCGACGAGGTCGAAGGCGAACTCAACGACGTCGTCGACTTCCTCAAGAACCCCTCCGCCTACCGCGAGATGGGCGCCAAGATGCCACGCGGCGTCCTCCTCGCCGGCCCGCCCGGAACCGGCAAGACCCTCCTCGCGCGGGCCGTCGCCGGCGAGGCCGGAGTGCCCTTCTTCTCCGCCTCGGCGTCGGAGTTCATCGAGATGATCGTCGGAGTCGGCGCCTCCCGCGTCCGCGAACTCTTCGCCGAGGCCCGCAAGGTCGCCCCCGCGATCATCTTCATCGACGAGATCGACACCATCGGCCGCGCCCGCGGCGGCGGCTCCGGCATGGGCGGCCACGACGAACGCGAGCAGACCCTCAACCAGATCCTCACCGAGATGGACGGCTTCACCGGCTCCGAAGGCGTCATCGTCATCGCCGCCACCAACCGCGCCGACGTCCTCGACCCCGCGCTGACCCGCCCCGGCCGCTTCGACCGGATCGTCCACGTCAACCCGCCCGACCGCGGCGGCCGCGAGGCCATCCTCAAGATCCACACCCGCGAGATCCCCCTCGCCCAGGACGTCGACCTCGTCCAGGTCGCCCGCACCACCCCCGGCATGACCGGAGCGGAACTCGCCAACCTCGCCAACGAGGCCGCCCTCCTCGCCGTCAAACGACAACAGAAGTCCGTCACCCAGTCCGACATCTCCGACGCCCTGGAGAAGGTCCAGCTCGGCGCGGAACGCCCCCTCGTCATGCCCGAGGAGGAACGGCGCCGCACCGCCTACCACGAGAGCGGCCACGCCCTGCTCGGAATGCTCCAGCCCGGCGCCGACCCGGTCCGCAAGATCACCATCGTGCCCCGCGGCCGCGCCCTCGGCGTCACCCTGTCCACACCCGACGCCGACAAGTACGCCTACACCGAGGAGTACCTGCGCGGCCGGATCATCGGCGCACTCGGCGGCATGGCCGCCGAACAGGTCGTCTTCGGGGTCATCACCACCGGCGCCGAGAGCGACCTGGAACAGGTCACCAACATCGCCCGCGGCATGGCCGGCCGCTGGGGCATGAGCGAACGCGTCGGCCGCCTCACCGCCATCCCCGGCGACGCCCAACAGGCGTACGGCCTCTCGGCGGCCCCCGCGACCCTCGACATGGTCGCCGACGAGATGCGCCGGATCGTCGACGAGTGCTACGAGAGCGCCCTCCGCCAGCTCCGCGAGAACCGCGACAAGCTCGACGCCCTCGCGACCGCCCTCCTGGCCAACGAAACCCTGGAGGAGGACGCCGCCTACCGGGCGGCCGGCATCACCCGCCTGAAGAAGGAGCCGTAGGAACGGGGAGCGGGGCCACGGACACCGGCCCCGCGCGGCGTACGCGGACGGCACCGGGCCCCGCGCGGCGTACGCGGACGGCACCGGGCCCCGCGCGGCGTACGCGGACGGCACCGGCCCCGCACGGTGTCCGTGGACGACACCGGGCCCGCCCGTCCGAAGGCCCCCGGGCGCGCCGTCGCGCGCCGCCGGCTACGGCACCCGCGCGATCAGATACCGGAAGACGTTCGGCATCCACACCGTCCCGTCCCCGCGCACGAACGGATCCAGCGCCTCCGTGATCTCCTTCTCGACCTGGGACGGGTCCGTCGCCCGCACCGCCGCGTCGAACTCGCCCGTCGACAGCAGCCCCCGCACCGCACTGTCCCGGTCCGCGTACCCGAACGGGCACGACACCCGGCCCGAACCGTCCGGCTTCAGACCGGCCCGCGCCACCACCTGCTCCAGGTCGTCGCGGAGCGCCGGCCGCCAGCCCGTCAGCCTCGCGGCCACCCGCAGCACCGACGCCGTCGCGCACCGCTCGGGCGGCCCCCAGCCCGCCAGCACGATCGCCGTGCCCGATTGCGCCAGAGGAGTGACGCCCGCCAGCGTCCGGCCCAGCCCGGCCGAGGCGTGGAAGGCCGTGATCACGTCGTACGGCGCGCCCCCGACGGCCGACACGTCGGCCGAATCCCCCTCGACCACCGCGTGCCCCGCCCCCTCCGGCAGCCGCTCCCTGGCCAGCTCCACGCGCGCGTGGTCCCGGTCCACGCCGGTGGCGGCGGCCCCCCGGGAGGCCGCCATCAACAGCGCGAGCCCCGAACCGCAGCCGAGTCCCAGGACCCGCGAGCCGCGGCCCACGTCGAGACGGTCGTACACCGCCTCGTAGAGCGGCACGAGCATCCGCTCCTGGATCTCGGCCCAGTCGCGCGCGGGATCGTGCCGGACGAGCGTAGGTGTCATGGAAAGCGCCCCAATCAGTGCCTGGTCGACAGCCCCCGTGTACGTGCGCCCGCATCCCCCCGTATGTCAGGGAACTGCGCATCCGTCCCCGCGTCCAGTGCTCGCGCCGGACCACTTCCCCTTCCGGGCGGGGCCGGTGCGCCGCCTTGCGTCCCGACCCGGTACTGTCCCCGCGTCGGGCCACGTCGGCCCCCCGGCTGCCAGGAGCGCCGCATACGCGCCGACGCGTATGCGCCACTACGCACCACCTTGCCGCGACCTGCGAGCCTTCTCCGCAGATCGGCGCACTGACCCTCGTCCGGACGCATGAACGGCAACTGACGGGTACGTGCAAATTATTTGGGATGCCCCGGAATGGAACCCGGGGGCACGTCGGCTCGTTGTACGCGACGTGAGCACGACACCACCTGTTCTCGCCGCAGAGCTGGCACAGGCGTGGGCCGACATTCAGCGGCACCACCCCGAACTGCCGGATCTTGCCGCGCCCGAGTCCCTGATCGGAGAGTCCTCGTCCGCCTGCGGCGCCGAGCTCTCCTTCGAGCGACTGCTCCACGAGGCAGTCCACGGCATCGCCGCCGCCCGAGGAGTCCGCGACACCTCACGCGCCGGCCGCTACCACAACCGCAGATTCCTGGCCATCGCCGAGGAGATGGGCCTCGACCACCCCGAGGAGCCGCACGCCAGCAGCGGCTTCTCCCTGGTCACGCTCAACCCCGAGGCGAAGCGGCGGTACCGGCCCACGATGGAGCGGCTCCAGCGCGCCCTCAAGGCCCACACCGTCGCGACGGCCGCGGACACCAAGCGCTCCTTCCGGGGTCCGGCCGCGCGCCACGGCTCCTCGGGCGGAGGCGTCCGTGTGAAGGCCGTCTGCGACTGCGGCCGCAACGTCCGCGTGGTCCCGTCCGTCCTCGCCCAGGCGCCCATCGTCTGCGGCGGCTGCGGCAAGCCCTTCCGCATCCCGGAAACGGTGGGAGCGGCGAGCTGAGCCGGAGCGGGCACCGGGTCCGGCGTGCCACAGGCGTGTGGCACAATGGCTAGCTGTACTCGACAGTCGCACAGGACCCCTCTCTCCTCCGGCTGACGCGTCCATCGGGCACCCGAGTACCGCAACCCCACGTGGCATCTCATGTGCCCAACCACGTCAAGACCAGGAGACACCACTCCAGTGGCAGTCAAGATCAAGCTCAAGCGCCTCGGCAAGATTCGCCAGCCGCACTACCGCATCGTCGTCGCCGACTCCCGCACCCGCCGGGACGGTCGTGCGATCGAGGAGATCGGTCTGTACCACCCGACGTACAACCCGTCGAAGATCGAGGTCGACTCGGACCGCGCGCAGTACTGGCTGTCCGTCGGCGCCCAGCCGACCGAGCCGGTCCTCGCCATCCTGAAGCTCACCGGCGACTGGCAGAAGCACAAGGGCCTCCCGGCCCCGGCGCCGCTGCTGCAGCCGGCGACGAAGGAGGACAAGCGCGCCTCCTTCGACGCGTTCGCCAAGGCCCTCGAGGGCGACGACGCCAAGGGTGAGGCCATCACCCCGAAGGCGAAGAAGGCCGACAAGAAGGCGGACGAGGCCGAGGCCGCGTCCACCGAGTCGACCGAGGCCTGATCGTGCTCGAGGAGGCTCTCGAGCACCTCGTGAAGGGCATCGTCGACAACCCCGACGAAGTGCAGGTCGCCTCGCGCAACCTGCGTCGCGGCCGCGTACTCGAGGTTCGGGTCCACCCCGATGACCTCGGCAAGGTGATCGGCCGCAACGGCCGCACCGCGCGTGCGCTGCGCACCGTCGTGGGCGCCATCGGCGGCCGTGGCATCCGCGTCGACCTCGTCGACGTGGACCAGGTCCGCTGAGCAAGTTGGACACACCGGCACGGGCCGGGGAGGGCCTTCGGGCCCTCCCCGGCCCGTCGTCGTCGGACAGGAGAGAATGAAGTCGTGCAGCTGGTAGTCGCGCGGGTCGGCCGCGCCCATGGCATCAAGGGCGAGGTCACCGTCGAGGTACGGACGGACGAGCCCGAGCTGAGGCTCAGCCCCGGAGCGGTCCTGCTCACCGATCCGGCCACCGCCGGACCCTTGACCGTCGAGACCGGTCGCGTGCACAGCGGTCGGCTGATGCTCCGCTTCGAGGGCGTACGCGACCGCAACGCCGCCGAGGCCCTCCGCAACACCCTGCTCATCGCCGACATCGACCCCGAGGAACTGCCGGAGGGCGAGGACGAGTACTACGACCACCAGCTCATGGACCTGGACGTCGTGCTCGCGGACGGCACCGAGATCGGCCGGATCACCGAGATCAGCCACCTGCCGTCCCAGGACCTCTTCATCGTCGAGCGGCCGGACGGCACCGAGCTGATGATCCCCTTCGTCGAGGAGATCGTCACCGACATCGACCTGGAGACGCAGCGGGCCGTCATCGACCCGCCGCCCGGACTCATCGACGACCGCGCCGAGATCGTCTCCTCCCGGGACGAGGACGCCGCCCAGAGCGACGACTCCACGGGGGACGAGCCCACGTCCGGGGACGCCGGCGCATGAGGCTCGACGTCGTCACGATCTTCCCCGAGTACCTGGAACCCCTGAACGTCTCCCTGGTCGGCAAGGCACGCGCGCGCGGACAGCTCGACGTCCACGTCCACCACCTGCGCGAGTGGACCTACGACCGGCACAACACGGTCGACGACACCCCCTACGGCGGCGGCCCCGGCATGGTCATGAAGACCGAGCCCTGGGGCGACGCCCTCGACCAGACCCTCGCCGACGGCTTCGAAGCGGGCGCCCACGGCCCCGCACTGGTCGTCCCCACGCCCAGCGGACGCCCCTTCACCCAGGAGCTCGCCGTCGAGCTCTCCGAGCGCCCCTGGCTGATCTTCACGCCGGCCCGCTACGAAGGCATCGACCGGCGCGTCATGGACGAGTACGCCACCCGCCTCCCGGTGTACGAGGTCTCCATCGGCGACTACGTCCTCGCCGGCGGGGAGGCCGCCGTCCTGGTGATCACCGAAGCGGTGGCCCGGCTCCTGCCCGGCGTCCTCGGCAACGCCGAGTCCCACCGCGACGACTCCTTCGCCCCCGGCGCCATGGCCAATCTCCTCGAAGGCCCCGTCTACACCAAGCCCCCCGAGTGGCGAGGCCGCGCCATCCCCGACGTACTCCTCAGCGGCCACCACGGAAAGATCGCGCGCTGGCGCCGCGACGAGGCCTTCCGCCGTACGGCCGCCAACCGGCCCGACCTGATCGAACGCTGCGACCCCGCCGCCTTCGACAAGAAGGACCGGGAGATCCTCTCCCTGATGGGCTGGGCCCCGGAGCCCGGCGGCCGATTTTGGCGCAGGCCCGACGCCGTGGAAGAATAGGCCGCTGCTGTGTGTCCGGCGAGCGCCCCTGCCACAGGGGGACGACGCCCGCCCGGTACGCCCGGCGCTCCATCTCCTTATCGAACGTTCCGCTGATGACCTGTGGCATCAGCGAGGAAAGAGACCACCATGGCCTCCCTGCTCGACTCGGTCAACGCGGCTTCGCTCCGCACCGACCTCCCCGCCTTCCGTCCCGGCGACACCGTGAACGTCCACGTGCGCGTCATCGAGGGCAACCGCTCCCGTATCCAGCAGTTCAAGGGCGTTGTCATCCGCCGCCAGGGCTCGGGCGTCAGCGAGACCTTCACGGTCCGCAAGGTCTCGTTCTCCGTCGGCGTCGAGCGCACCTTCCCGGTGAACAGCCCGATCTTCGAGAAGATCGAGCTCGTCAGCCGTGGTGACGTCCGTCGCGCCAAGCTCTACTACCTGCGTGAGCTGCGCGGCAAGGCCGCCAAGATCAAGGAGAAGCGCGACAACTGAGCTCCGGCTCACCGATCGCGCGTCGCTTCGGAGCGATGATTCACAGGGCGGCCGGATAGGCTCTGCCCCCGATGGACACCGAAGCACAGCACACGGAGCGCGACCGCTCCTCCGAGACGGAGGAGCGGTCGCGCTCCGCGCGTTCTTTCGGGACGCACGGGCAGGATTCCAAGCCCGACGCGCTCCCCGACTCCTCCGGGCCCGAAGGACCGGACTCCGCGGCCACGGAGCCGGACCGGCACGACGGCGGCTGGACCTGGCGCCGCACGAGCGCCGTCGGCGCCCTCTGCGTGGCCTTCCTGCTGCTCCTGAGCCACTTCGTCATGCAGCCCTTCCTCATCCCCAGCCGCTCGATGGAGCCCACCCTCCAGGTCGGGGACCGGATCCTCGTGAACAAGCTGGCGTACCGTTTCGGCGACCAGCCGCGCCGGGGTGACGTCGTCGTCTTCGACGGAACCGGGTCCTTCCTCCAGGAGGCCCCCGAGCAGAACCCGGTCACCGGCCTGCTGCACGGAGCCGCCGCCGCCCTCGGCCTCGCCGAGCCCGCCGAGACCGACTTCGTGAAGCGGGTCGTGGGCGTCGGCGGAGACCGGGTCGTCTGCTGCGACGCCGACGGACGGCTGACCGTCAACGGCGTCCCGGTCCAGGAGTGGTACCTCCAGCTGGGCGACTCGCCCTCCAAGGTTCCCTTCGACATCGTCGTCCCCCAGGGCACCCTGTGGGTCATGGGCGACCACCGCAGCCAGTCCAGCGACTCCCGCGACCACCTCGGCCGCCCGGGCGGCGGCATGGTGCCCGTCGAGCGGGTGATCGGGCGCGCCGACTGGATCGGCTGGCCCTTCGGCCGCTGGTCCGAGGTGGAGGAGACCGGAGCGTTCGACCCCGTACCCACTCCCGCGGCGGGCGGCCATGGGTAACCGGGGCAGGCCGGCCGGGCACCGCGGGGACACCCCTCTGCCCACCGGCACGCGGCCGACGCAGGCCGGCGGCCGGCCGCTGCCCGGCCGGGCCGAGCGGCGTCGGCTCGCCCGCAAGGTCAAGCGCAGGCGCCAGCGCTCCGCGGTCAAGGAGATCCCGCTCCTCATCACCGTCGCCCTGCTGATCGCGCTCGTCCTGAAGACCTTCCTCGTCCAGGCCTTCGTCATCCCGTCCGGCTCCATGGAGCAGACGATCCGGATCGACGACCGCGTCCTGGTCGACAAGCTCACGCCCTGGTTCGGCTCCAAGCCGCAACGAGGCGACGTGGTCGTCTTCAAGGACCCCGGCAACTGGCTCCAGGACGACACCGCGCCCGTCACCGAGGACCCGATCGGCGTGAAGCAGGTCAAGCAGTTCCTGACCTTCATCGGACTGCTGCCCTCCGCCGACGAGCAGGACCTGATCAAGCGGGTCGTCGCGGTCGGCGGCGACACGGTCGAGTGCTGCGGCGCGGACGGCCGGGTCAAGGTCAACGGCGTACCGTTGGATGAACCGTATCTGCACCCCGGGAACGAGCCGTCGAAGATCAAGTTCAAGGTGACGGTGCCCGCAGGTCGCATCTTCGTGCTGGGCGACCACCGGTCGGACTCCGCCGACTCCCGCTTCCACCTCGACGAGAAGGACCAGGGGACGATCTCCGAGGAGGACGTGGTGGGTCGGGCCGTCGTCATCGCCTGGCCGGTGAGCCACTGGCGACGACTGGAGGAACCGGACACGTTCGCGGCCGTACCGGACGGTCGTTCGGGTTCTGTGTCCGCACACGGTGTGTCGCATAGTGTGTCCTCGCGGAATCTGAACGGATTGCCCTGGCTCCCGACCCCTGCGGAACTCCCGCTCGTTATGGGAGTGGTGGGCCTGTCCCTGTTCCGGGGCAGGCATATGCACGGACTGAGGAGTGGATGTGGGGGATGTGGCCGTCGGCGCACGATCCGGACACGACGAGCCGGAGGAGAGGCCCGAGCGGCTCGCCGAATCGGCGGTGGCCATGAGGGATGACGCCTCGGGCCCGCACGACGCCGACCCCGCGGACGGCGAGGGCGAGACCGGACAGGACCAGCAGGACGGACCCGGCCAGGGCGAGAAGAAGCCGCGTTCCTTCTGGAAGGAACTGCCCCTGCTGATCGGCATCGCGCTGCTCCTCGCGCTGCTGATCAAGACTTTCCTGGTGCAGGCGTTCTCGATTCCCTCGGACTCGATGATGAACACCCTCCAGCGCGGAGACCGCGTCCTGGTGGACAAGCTGACCCCCTGGTTCGGCTCCGAGCCGGAGCGCGGAGAGGTCGTCGTCTTCCACGACCCGGGCGGCTGGCTGGAGGGCGAGCCCACCCCCGACCCGAACGCGCTGCAGAAGTTCCTGAGCTTCATCGGGCTGATGCCCTCCGCCGAGGAGAAGGACCTGATCAAGCGCGTCATCGCGGTGGGCGGTGACACGGTCTCCTGCAAGGAGGGCGGCAAGGTCATCCTCAACGGCAAGCCGCTGGACGAGACCTCGTACATCTACCCCGGCTCCTCGCCCTGCGGCGACAAGCCCTTCGGGCCGATCACCATCCCCGACGGCAGCATCTGGGTGATGGGCGACAACCGCCAGAACTCCCTGGACTCCCGCTACCACCAGAACCTCCCGGGCGGCGGCGCCGTCCCCAACGACGAGGTCGTGGGACGCGCGGTCGTCGTGGCCTGGCCGGTCACCCGCTGGGCGACGCTCCCCGTGCCCAGCACCTTCGACCAGCCCGGACTCAGCCAGGCACTGGCCGTGGCCCCGGGCGCGGCCGGCCTCGCCGGCGCGGTGCCCCTCGTGCTGTGGCGCAGGAAGAGGCTCGAGTCCCGGCATACCGCCGGGTAGCAACGCGCGGGTAGGGTGCCGTCCCAGATCGACGAACCGACCTTGAGGGTGGGGAGCGCTGGGATGAGCGGAACGATACGAACGGACGGCCACGGCCGCCTCGGCAGCATCCTGTCGGGGCTCGCCGTGGCCGTCGGCTGTGTCCTCTTCCTCGGCGGCTTCGTCTGGGGAGCCGTCCTCTACAAGCCCTACAGCGTGCCCACCGACTCCATGACCCCCACCCTGGCCGTCGGATCCAAGGTCCTCGCGCAGCGCGTCGACGGCGACGAGGTCCGACGAGGCGACATCGTCATCTTCGAGGACCAGCTCTGGGGCGGCGGGCCGATGGTCAAACGGGTCGTCGGCATCGGCGGCGACACCGTCGCGTGCTGCGGCGCGGACGGCCGGCTCACCGTGAACGGCAAGACCGTCGAGGAGACGTACCTGAGCCCCGGCGCCCCCGCCTCCGGACAACGGTTCTCCGCGACCGTGCCGGACGGCAGCCTCTTCCTCCTCGGCGACGAGCGGCACAACTCCCTCGACTCCCGCGTCCACCTCGAGGAAGCCGGCCAGGGCTCCGTGCCGCGCTCCGCGGTCACCGGCCGCGTCGACGCCGTCGTCTGGCCCATGAACGGCGTCCTGGCACGACCCCAGGGCTTCGCGGCACTGCCGGGCGGGATCTCCCAGCCCGGGCCCGTGACGCCGCTCTTCTACGCGATCGTCGCCGGGTGTGTACTGATCCTGACCGGGGCCGCCTACGGGCCGCTGGCCGCCCGACTCGGCCGGCGCTCCGGGGGAGCTCCGGGCGGTGGCCCGGGAACCGGATCCGGCGGAGCGTCCGGCGGTCCGTCCGGTGGGCGCGGAGACGGGGCCGGAGGACGGCCCGGCAAGGAGACGGTGAGCACGTGACGCGTACCGACGGTCAGGCAGGAGCGACCGGCCAGGCGGGTCGTACCGACGATCAGGCAGGGGTGACGGGCCCGGCCGGTCGTACCGACGGTCAGGCAGGGGTGACGGGCTCGGCCGGCGCGGATGGGGCGGGTTCGGCCGGCGCAGGTTCGGCCGGGGCGGTGACGCCCGGGCGGGAACTGCGGCGGGTCGCACGCGTCGTGCTGCTCGACCCCGACGACCGCATCCTGCTCATGCACGGGTACGAGCCCGACGACCCGGCCCAGACGTGGTGGTTCACGCCCGGCGGCGGCCTGGAGGGCGACGAGACCCGAGAGGAGGCGGCGCTCCGCGAGCTGGCCGAGGAGACCGGGATCACCGACGTCGATCTCGGCCCCGTCATCTGGCAGAGAATCTGCTCCTTCCCCTTCGACGGACGGCGCTGGGACCAGGACGAGTGGTACTACCTGGCACGAACCACCCAGACCGCGACGGCCCCCGGCGGACTCACCGAGCTGGAGACGCGCAGTACCGCGGGGCTGAGGTGGTGGACCTCCGCCGAACTGTCGGCGGCGCGTGAGACGGTGTACCCGACCAGACTCGCCGAGCTGCTGCACCGGCTGCTCGACGAGGGACCGCCGAGCGCGCCGGTGGTGCTCGCCCCGGAAATCGTCTAGGGGTACGAGCGGCTGGCGCGCACAATAGGTGGACGCACGGCTGAAGGGGAACATGCCATGAGCGCCGAGGACCTCGAGAAGTACGAGACCGAGATGGAGCTGAAGCTCTACCGGGAGTACCGCGATGTCGTCGGGCTGTTCAAATACGTGATCGAGACCGAGCGGCGCTTCTACCTCACCAACGACTACGAGATGCAGGTGCACTCGGTCCAGGGCGAGGTGTTCTTCGAAGTGTCCATGGCCGACGCCTGGGTCTGGGACATGTACCGGCCGGCCAGGTTCGTCAAGCAGGTCCGGGTGCTCACCTTCAAGGACGTGAACATCGAGGAGCTCAACAAGAGCGACCTGGAGCTCCCCGGCAGCTGAGACGCGGGCTCAAACCACCCGCAAGGGTGAGACGGTTGTCCACAGACGGGCGACCGTCCACCATGATCCACACCCGCGATCGCGGAGCGTCACAGTCGGTACCGGAGGTGGTACCGAATGAACACGACCCACGTGACCCCCGCGAAAGCCACAACGAGCCCGACCAGGGCGACCCAGCAAGCCAGGCCGACCCAGCAGGCCAGGGCGACCAGGGCGACGAGCCGCGGGAAGGCCACGAGCCCCGCGAACCGAACCAACCCGACCGGCGCGACCGAACCGGCCGAGCCGACGAGCCCGACCAACCCGAGGAACGCACTCGGACGGTACGGAGAAGAACTGGCCGTCCGGCGACTCACCGAAGCCGGCATGACCATCCTCGCGCGGAACTGGCGCTGCAGCCGCACCGGCGAGATCGACATCGTCGCCCGCGACGGCGACACCCTCGTCATCTGCGAGGTGAAGACACGCCGCGAAGGCGCCTTCGAACACCCCATGGCCGCCGTCACGCCCACCAAGGCCGACCGACTCAACCGACTCGCCGCCTGCTGGCTCGACCGCCACGGAGGGCCACCACCCGACGGCGGCGTCCGCATCGACCTCATCGGCATCGTCCTGCCCCGCCGCGGCGCCCCCGCCCTCACCCACGCCCGCGGGGTGGCCTGACATGGGATTCGCCCGCACCTGCTCCGTCGCCCTCGTCGGCGTCGAAGGCGTCGTCGTCGAGGTCCAGGCCGACCTCGAAGCCGGAGTCGCCGCCTTCACCCTCGTCGGACTCCCGGACAAGAGCCTCAGCGAAAGCCGCGACCGCGTCCGCGCCGCCATCGTCAACTCCGACGCCGAATGGCCCCAGAAGAAACTCACCGTCGGACTCAGCCCCGCCTCCGTCCCCAAAGGCGGATCCGGCTTCGACCTCGCCGTCGCCGCGGCCGTCCTCGGCGCCGCCGAACGCATCGACCCCCGAGTGATCGCCGACCTCGTCCTCATCGGCGAACTCGGCCTCGACGGCCGCGTCCGGCCCGTCCGCGGCGTCCTGCCCGCCGTCCTCGCCGCCGCCGAAGCCGGCTACCGACACGTCGTCGTCCCCGAACAGACAGCGGGCGAAGCCTCCCTCGTCCCCGGAGTCTCCGTCCTCGGCGTCCGCAGCCTGCGCCAACTCATCGCCGTACTCTCCGACGAACCCGTCCCCCAAGAGGAAACCGCCGAAGACGGCCGCCCCGACGCCATGCTCGCCGGACTCCTCGTCCCCGGCGCCGGCATCGG
Source organism: Streptomyces sp. NPDC047971 (assembly GCF_040653355.1). Classification (NCBI taxonomy): domain Bacteria; kingdom Bacillati; phylum Actinomycetota; class Actinomycetes; order Kitasatosporales; family Streptomycetaceae; genus Streptomyces; species Streptomyces sp. NPDC047971. The sequence continues at coordinate 38,300 of NZ_JBEZNW010000037.1, forward strand.
CACCGGACTCGCCGCCGACCCCACCGACGGACCCGACCTCGCCGACGTCGCCGGACAGCACAATGCCCGCCGAGCCCTCGAAGTCGCCGCCGCGGGCAGCCACCACCTCCTGCTCTCCGGACCACCCGGCGCCGGAAAAACCATGCTCGCCGAACGACTCCCCGGCATCCTCCCCCCACTCACCCGACAGGAGTCCCTCGAAGTCACCGCCGTCCACTCCGTCGCCGGCATCCTCCCGCCCGGCGAACCCCTCGTCCGCCGCGCCCCCTACTGCGCACCCCACCACTCCGCGACCATGCAATCCCTCGTCGGAGGCGGCAACGGCCTCCCACGCCCCGGCGCCGTGTCCCTCGCCCACCGAGGCGTCCTCTTCCTCGACGAAGCCCCCGAGTTCTCGGGCAAAGCCCTCGACGCCCTACGACAACCCCTCGAATCCGGCCACGTCGTCGTCGCCCGCGCCGCCGGAGTCGTCCGACTCCCCGCCCGCTTCCTCCTCGCCCTCGCGGCCAACCCCTGCCCCTGCGGACGACACACCCTCCACGGAGCCGGATGCGAATGCCCCGCCTCCCTCGTCCGCCGCTACCAGGCACGCCTCTCCGGCCCCCTCCTCGACCGCGTCGACCTCCGCGTCGAAGCCGAACCCGTCACCCGATCCGACCTCCTCGGACAAGGCGGCCGCGGCGAAACCACCGCCACCGTCGCCGACCGCGTCCGCGAAGCCCGCGCCCGCGCGGCGGCCCGCCTCGCCGACACCCCCTGGAACGTCAACAGCGAAGTCCCCGGACACGAACTGCGCACCCGCCACCTCCTGCACCCCGGAGCCCTCGCCGCCGCCGAACGCGACATCGAACGCGGACTCCTCACCGCACGCGGCCTCGACCGAGTCGTCCGCGTCGCCTGGACCGTCGCCGACCTCGCCGGACACGACCGACCCGACGCCCAGGACGTCGCACTCGCCCTCCAACTGCGCACCGGCATCACCCGAGGCGTACCCGTCGGAGCAGGAGACCGCCCATGACCCCCGACCCGACACCCCACGCGGCGACAACACCCCACCGCAGCCCCGGCACGGAACACCGCACGGAAGAAACACCCCACGCCACCCCGGACGAAGAACGCACCACCCCACACGAAGAACGCGGCAGCCCGGACACAGAGCGCCCCGCCACCACCCCTGACGCAGAGCGCCTCGCCGCCACCTCCGACGAAGAGCGCCTCGCCCGCGCCGCGCTCACCCGCATCGTCGAACCCGGAGACGAACACGCCGGCCGCTGGCTCCGCCGATACGGCGCCACGGGCTTCCTCCACCGCCTCCGCCACCCCACCGCAGCCGATCACCGGGCCCGCACCGACACCGACCACCCACCCCACGACACCGCGGACTTCCCCGGCACCGGAGCGAAACGCGTCGACGGCTGGCGACGACGAGCCGCGACCGCCGAACCACGACGCGACCTCGACACAGCCACCCGACACGGCACCCGGCTCGTCATCCCCGGCGACACCGAATGGCCCCGGCAACTCGACGACCTCGGCGACACCCGCCCCATCGGACTCTGGCTCCGCGGCCCGGCCGACCTGCGTGCCTGGGCCCTGCGCTCCGTAGCCCTCGTCGGAGCCCGCGCCTGCACCCCCTACGGCGCGCACATGGCCACCACCCTCGCCTCAGGACTCGCCGAACGCGGCTGGGTCGTCGTCTCCGGCGCAGCCTTCGGCATCGACGGCGCCGCCCACAGAGGCGCCCTCGCCGCCCAAGGCGCCACCATCGCCGTCCTCGCCTGCGGCGTCGACGTCCCCTACCCCCGCGGCCACGCCGGACTCATCGGCCGCATCGCCGAACAAGGACTCCTCGTAGGAGAGTTGCCACCCGGCAGCCACCCCACCCCCAGCCGATTCATCCTCCGCAACCGCGTCATCGCCGCACTCACCCGAGGCACCGTCGTCGTCGAGGCCCAGTACCGCAGCGGCTCCCTCGTCACTGCCCGCAACGCCCACCGCCTCGGCCGCCACACCATGGGCGTCCCCGGCGCCGTCACCAGCGGCCTCTCCGCCGGAGTCCACGAACTCCTGCGCGGCGAAGCCACCCTCGTCACCGACGCCGACGAAGTGATCGAACTCGTCGGCGCCATGGGCCAGCTCGCCCCCACCCGCCGCGGCCCCGTACTCCCCAGAGACCTCCTCGACCCCCACACGGCCCACATCCTCGAAGCCCTCCCCGCCGGCCGTCCCACCCCCACTCCACAGATCGCCGACCGCGCCGCCGCCACCCCCGACGACACCCTCGCCAAGCTGTACGAACTGCACGCCCTCGGGTTCGTCGAACGGCAAGGCGATGGCTGGCGATTGACGAACAGCCCCCCAGAAGGGACGAACGCGCGGCGAGGCGGTGCTTGACCTGGAGCATTCGGGTGAAAAGGTGATGCCGATGAACAACCGAGTGTTCTCGGCCGCACCCGAGGGGCCCGCACGCGCCGCGGCCCGGGTTCGAAGGTGTGGTCGAGGGCGGCCACCCGGACCGGCGCGATCCGCAGAGGTTCGCTCACCGCGACAGTCCAGTCACGCTACGCTCACCAGGACTCCTTACCGGACACACCCACCGACCCACTCCACAGCAGAACGGCTCAAGGCGACGCATGCCCCAGCACACCTCCGGGTCTGACCGCGCTGCGGTGCCCCCAGCAGCCCGGGGAGGCACCGTGCGACCGCCCGCACCGACATCGCTCGACGAACTGTGGCGCTCCTACAAGGACACAGGCGACGAGCGGCTGCGCGAACAGCTGATCCTGCACTACTCCCCGCTCGTGAAGTACGTCGCCGGCCGCGTCAGCGTCGGACTGCCGTCCAATGTGGAACAGGCCGACTTCGTCTCCTCCGGAGTCTTCGGGCTGATCGACGCCATCGAGAAATTCGACGTCGAACGGTCGATCAAGTTCGAGACCTACGCCATCACCCGCATCCGCGGCGCCATGATCGACGAACTGAGGGCCCTGGACTGGATCCCCCGCTCCGTGCGCCAGAAGGCGCGCAACGTCGAGCGCGCCTACGCCACCCTCGAAGCCCAGCTGAGACGGACCCCCTCCGAGAGCGAGGTGGCCGCCGAGATGGGCATCGCTCTGGAGGAACTGCACGCTGTTTTCAGCCAGTTGTCCCTCGCGAACGTCGTGGCACTCGAAGAGCTGCTGCACGTCGGAGGAGAGGGCGGCGACCGGCTGTCCATCATGGACACCCTCGAGGACACCGCCGCCGACAATCCCGTCGAGATCGCCGAGGACCGCGAGCTCAGAAGGCTGCTCGCCCGTGCGATCAACACGCTTCCCGACCGCGAGAAGACCGTCGTCACGCTCTACTACTACGAAGGCCTCACCCTCGCCGAGATCGGCCACGTCCTCGGCGTCACCGAGAGCCGTGTCAGCCAGATCCACACCAAGTCGGTGCTGCAGCTGCGGGCCAAGCTGGCCGACGTAGGGCGCTGACGCCGCGGGGCCGGTCGTACAGTGGAGCCGTGCCCAGGATTCGAGCGGCCAGTGTGGCCGAGCACCGGACGATGCAGCGCGGCGCCCTGCTGGACGCCGCGCGATCCCTGCTGTCCGAGGGCGGTACGGAGGCGCTGACCTTCCCCGCCCTCGCCGAGCGCACGGGCTTGGCCCGCTCCTCGGTGTACGAGTACTTCCGCTCCCGCGCGGCCGTGGTCGAGGAGCTGTGCGCCGTCGACTTCCCCGTCTGGGCGGCCGAGGTCGAGGCGGCGATGGCCCAGGCCGAGACGGCTGAGGGCAAGGTCGAGGCGTATGTGCGCAAGCAGCTGGAGCTGGTGGGGGACCGGCGCCACCGGGCGGTCGTCGCCATCTCCGCGAGCGAGCTCGACGACGGCGCACGCGAGAAGATCCGCGCGGCCCACGGCGGTCTCGTCGCCATGATCGTCGAAGCGCTCGCGGACCTCGGCCAGGCCCAGCCCCGCCTCGGTGCGATGCTCCTCCAGGGCGTCGTGGACGCGGCCGTACGCCGCATCGAGCTCGGAGCCGCGGAGGAGCCGGACCGGATCGCCGACGCGGCGGTCGCCATGGCCCTCCGAGGCGTCAGCGGCTGATCCCCCTGGGGGCCCTCCCCCCCCCGCCCCCCTCTCCCTCCCCCCGCCCCCCTCCCTCCCCTCCCCGTCGTGGTCGTGCGTCAAGGCATCCCTGTCACCGGCAGCAGCCTCGATGGGCCCTGGCGGAGGAGCGACAGGGGGTTCAGATAGGTGTCGCCGCGCAGGAGGCCCCAGTGGAGGCAGGACTCCGGGCAGTGCGGGGTTTCCCCGGGTGGCTCGGTGAGGGTGGCGACGGGTTGGCCGCGGGTGACCGTGGTGCCGGGGGCGACGGTGGCCTCCACCGGTTCGTAGGTGGTGCGCAGTGGTGGGTTTCCGGTGTTCGGCAGGGTGATCGTGAGGACTCCGCGGCCCGCCACCCGGCCCGCGAAGGTGACGACTCCGGAGGCCGCCGCTTTCACCGGGGTGCCCGGTGGGGCGGCCAGGTCGAGGCCGCGGTGGCCGGGGCCGTAGGGGCCGGCGGGTGGGTCCCAGCCGCGGATGATCTCGGGGCGGGGTGGTCCCACGGGCCAGATCAGGGCGGCTGTCAGGAGCAGTGTCGTGAGGTGCATGGGGATCACCCTCGCGTGGGCGCCCGCTTCATGGGGATCATGGCCGGTATCTGTGGAATACCGGTCGGTTGTGGACAGCGCCGTCACCCGGCACGCCCCGGGTCCCGTACACTTCCTATGGCGATCCGGGTCACCGGGTCGACTTCGCACGCCCCGCCACCCAACCCTCACCGGTCGTGGCAGCGCCTTTCGGTCCCTTGTGGCACGGCGCGTCGGGGCGTCAGGACATAACCGAGAAAACTCAAGGAGATACGGCCATGGCCGTCGTCACGATGCGGGAGCTGCTGGAGAGCGGCGTCCACTTCGGTCACCAGACCCGTCGCTGGAACCCGAAGATGAAGCGCTTCATCTTCACCGAGCGCAACGGCATCTACATCATCGACCTGCTCCAGTCGCTGTCGTACATCGACCGCGCCTACGAGTTCGTCAAGGAGACCGTCGCCCACGGCGGCTCCATCATGTTCGTCGGTACGAAGAAGCAGGCCCAGGAGGCCATCGCCGAGCAGGCGACGCGTGTCGGCATGCCGTACGTCAACCAGCGTTGGCTCGGTGGCATGCTCACCAACTTCTCCACCGTCTACAAGCGTCTGCAGCGCCTCAAGGAGCTTGAGCAGATCGACTTCGAGGACGTCGCCGCCTCGGGTCTCACCAAGAAGGAGCTCCTGGTCCTCTCCCGCGAGAAGGCCAAGCTGGAGAAGACCCTCGGTGGTATCCGCGAGATGCAGAAGGTGCCGAGCGCCGTCTGGATCGTCGACACCAAGAAGGAGCACATCGCCGTCGGTGAGGCGCGCAAGCTCCACATCCCGGTCGTCGCGATCCTCGACACCAACTGTGACCCCGACGAGGTCGACTACAAGATCCCGGGCAACGACGACGCGATCCGCTCCGTCACCCTGCTCACCCGCGTGATCGCCGACGCCGTCGCCGAGGGCCTCATCGCCCGCTCCGGCGCCGCGACCGGCGACTCGAAGCCGGGCGAGAAGGCCGCGGGCGAGCCGCTCGCCGAGTGGGAGCGCGACCTGCTCGAGGGTGAGAAGAAGGCTGACGAGGCCGAGGCTCCGGCCGCCGCCGAGGCCGAGAAGGCCGAGGCCGCTGAGGCTCCGGCCGCCGAGGCTCCGGCCGCCGAGGCCGAGCAGGCCTGACCCACGGCCCGACCTTCACAGGTCCGGTTGTTTCGGATGTCGACGGCGGGGGCCCACGAAGCCCCCGCCGTCCACCCGTAGATCTTTCAGACTTCGAGAGAGAAACTCAGACTCATGGCGAACTACACCGCCGCTGACGTCAAGAAGCTCCGTGAGCTCACCGGCGCCGGCATGATGGACTGCAAGAAGGCTCTGGACGAGGCCGACGGCAACGTCGACAAGGCCGTCGAGGCCCTGCGCATCAAGGGCCAGAAGGGCGTCGCCAAGCGCGAGGGCCGCTCTGCCGAGAACGGCGCCGTCGTCTCCCTCATCGCCGACGACAACACCTCCGGTGTCCTCGTCGAGCTGAAGTGCGAGACGGACTTCGTCGCCAAGGGTGACAAGTTCCAGGCCGTCGCCAACCAGCTGGCCGCGCACGTCGCCGCGTCCTCCCCGGCCGACCTGGAGGCGCTGCTCGCCTCCGAGATCGAGGCCGGCAAGACCGTGCAGGCGTTCGTCGACGAGGCCAACGCCAACCTCGGCGAGAAGATCGTCCTGGACCGCTTCGCGCAGTACTCGGACGGCTTCGTCTTCGCGTACATGCACCGCACGATGCCGGACCTCCCGCCGCAGATCGGTGTCCTCGTCGAGTTCGACAAGGACGACGCCGCCGTCGCCAAGGGTGTCGCCCAGCACATCGCCGCCTTCGCGCCGAAGTACCTCACCCGTGAGGACGTTCCGGCCGAGGTCGTCGAGACCGAGCGTCGCGTCGCCGAGGAGACCACCCGCGCCGAGGGCAAGCCCGAGGCCGCGCTCCCGAAGATCGTCGAGGGTCGCGTCAACGGCTTCTTCAAGGACGCCACGCTGCTCGGCCAGCCGTACGCCCTTGACAACAAGAAGTCCGTCCAGCAGATCCTGGACGAGGCCGGTGTCACCCTGAAGCGCTTCACCCGCATCAAGGTCGGCATCTGAGTCCGTACGCAACGGACACCGGACCCCGGTAGGGTCTGAAGCAGTCGTCCACGCTCGCGTAGGACGACCGCAGATCTGACGAGGAGGCCATTGCCGTACGGGAAACCGCAAGGACCCACCGGCAATGGCCTTCGTCGTATGTGCACGAGGAGATCTCCATGAACCAGGGCGCCGCACAGGGCGACGACATCCACGGCAAAAAGTCCGGCCGCTTCATGCTGAAGCTGTCCGGCGAGGCGTTCGCCGGCGGCGGCGCGCTCGGCGTCGACCCCGACGTCGTGCACAAAATCGCGCGCGAGATCGCCGCGGTCGTCCGCGACGGGGCGGAGATCGCGGTCGTGATCGGCGGCGGCAACTTCTTCCGCGGCGCCGAGCTGCAGGTGCGCGGCATGGACCGGGCGCGCTCCGACTACATGGGAATGCTCGGCACCGTCATGAACTGCCTCGCCCTCCAGGACTTCCTGGAGAAGGAGGGCATCGACTCCCGAGTCCAGACCGCCATCACCATGGGCCAGGTCGCGGAGCCGTACATTCCACTGCGTGCCGTGCGCCACCTGGAGAAGGGCCGTGTGGTCATCTTCGGTGCCGGCATGGGAATGCCGTACTTCTCCACCGACACCACGGCCGCCCAGCGTGCCCTGGAGATCGACGCCGAGGCCCTGCTGATGGGCAAGAACGGCGTGGACGGGGTCTACGACTCCGACCCGAAGGCGAACCCCGACGCGGTCAAGTTCGACGCGCTGGAGTACGGCGAGGTGCTCGCCCGGGACCTGAAGGTCGCGGACGCCACCGCCATCACGCTGTGCCGCGACAACAATCTCCCGATCCTCGTCTTCGAACTGCTCGCGGAGGGCAATATCGCGCGCGCGGTGAAGGGTGAGAAGATCGGCACTCTCGTGAGCGACCAGGGCACCCGGGCCTGAGCCTCGGCTCGAATCCGGGTACCTCCCCGCGAGGGGATGGACAGAGCCCTGCCGGTCGTACACCGTGCAGGACAAGACGCGACGACACGCAGGAGCAAGTGGTGATCGAAGAGACCCTCCTCGAGGCCGAGGAGAAGATGGAGAAGGCCGTCGTGGTCGCCAAGGAGGACTTCGCCGCGATCCGCACCGGCCGTGCGCACCCGGCGATGTTCAACAAGATCGTGGCCGACTACTACGGTGCCATCACGCCGATCAATCAGCTGGCGTCGTTCTCGGTGCCCGAGCCGCGCATGGCCGTGGTGACCCCGTTCGACAAGAGCGCGCTGCGCAACATCGAGCAGGCGATCCGTGACTCGGACCTCGGTGTCAACCCGAGCAACGACGGCAACATCATCCGTGTGGTGTTCCCGGAGCTCACCGAGGAGCGCCGCCGCGAGTACATCAAGGTCGCCAAGGGCAAGGCCGAGGACTCGAAGATCTCCATCCGTTCCGTGCGCCGCAAGGCCAAGGAGACCATCGACAAGCTGGTCAAGGACGGCGAGGTCGGCGAGGACGAGGGTCGCCGCGGCGAGAAGGAGCTCGACGACACCACCGCGAAGTACGTGGCGCAGGTGGACGAGCTGCTCAAGCACAAGGAAGCCGAGCTGCTCGAGGTCTGATGAACGACTCTTCCTGGGGGGCCCCGGCCGGTTCCGGCTACTGGGGGCCCGACCAGGGGCCTGCCCCGGCGGGTCCCGCATACGATGGGCTGCAGGCGGCGCAGACTCGGCCCATGCCCATCGTGCCCGACGTCCCCGCCGGCGATCACCAGGACGACCACGACCGGGGGGCCGCTCAGCGGAGCGGTCCCCTGTTCCGTGACGAGACGCCGAACGAGCACCCGCAGGAGCCCATGTCCAGCCCGTCGCAGCCCGCGCCCGCGGCTCCGCAGAAGAAGAGCGCGGGGCGCGACCTGGGTGCGGCCATAGGGGTCGGCGTCGGGCTAGGCGCCGTGATCGTCGCGTCCCTGTTCATCTGGAAGGCGGCGTTCGTCGGTGTCATAGCGGTCGCCGTCGTCGTCGGTCTGTGGGAGCTCACGTCCCGTCTGCAGGAGCGCAAGGGCATCAAGGCCCCGCTCGTCCCGCTCGCCGTCGGCGGTGCGGCGATGGTGGTGGCCGGGTACGTCCGGGGTGTCGAGGGTGCGTGGGTCGCCATGGCCCTCACGGCGCTCGCGGTGCTGGTGTGGCGTATGACGGAGCCGCCCGAGGGCTATCTGAAGGACGTCACGGCGGGTGTGTTCGCCGCGTTCTACGTGCCGTTCCTGGCGACGTTCGTGGCGTTGATGCTCACGGCCGACGACGGGGCGGAGCGCGTGCTCACGTTCCTCGTGCTGACGGTGGTCAGCGACACCGGCGCGTATGCGATCGGCTGGCGTTTCGGCAGGCACAAGCTGGCTCCGCGGATCAGTCCGGGGAAGACCCGGGAGGGTCTGTTCGGCGCGGTGGGCTTCGCGATGGCGGCGGGCGCGCTGTGCATGGAGTTCCTGATCGACGGTGGTTCGTGGTGGCAGGGTCTGCTGCTGGGCCTGGCGGTGGCGGCGAGCGCGACGCTCGGTGACCTCGGCGAGTCGATGATCAAGCGTGATCTGGGCATCAAGGACATGGGGACGCTGCTGCCGGGTCACGGCGGCATCATGGACCGGCTGGACTCCCTGCTGCCGACCGCGCCGGTGGTGTGGCTGCTGTTCGTGCTGTTCGTCGGTACGACCTGAGGCAGGCGTTCGTGGTGAAGGGCCCGCCGTCCCCCGTGGGGGACGGCGGGCCCTTTCCGCTTGTCGGTGCCGCCATGCGGTGGACGTCTCCGGCGGGTCGTCGCTCCGCCGTCGGGGGCGTTGGCACGATGCGCCCATGGCACCCAGGGGAGGCAGCGCGGAAGGCCCGGCGGCGGGGGCGCGACTGGTCCTGCTGACCCTTGCGGCCGGTCAGTTCCTGATGGCGCTCGACAGCTCCGTCATGAACGTCTCGATCGCGACGGTGGCCGACGACGTGGGGACCACGGTCACCGGGATCCAGGGCGCGATCACGGCGTACACGCTGGTGATGGCGATGTTCATGATCCCCGGGGGCAAGGTCGGGGCGCTGATCGGCCGTCGGCGCGCGTTCATGATCGGCTGTGTCGTCTACGGCTGCGGGTCCCTGACCACGGCGCTGGCGCCGAACCTTCCGCTGCTGCTGTTCGGCTGGTCGTTCCTGGAGGGGATCGGTGCGGCGCTCATCATGCCGGCGATCGTGGCTCTGGTGGCCGGGAACTTCGCCACGGAGCGGCGCGCGGGGGCGTACGGCATCGTGGCGGCCGCCGGGGCGGTGGCCATCGCCCTGGGGCCGCTGATCGGCGGTGTCGCCACGACGTACTTCTCCTGGCGGTGGGTCTTCGCCGGTGAGGTCCTGGTGGTGCTCGTCATCCTGGTGTTCGCCCGGCGCATCGCCGACGCGGTGGGGGAGGAGCGGCCGCGGATCGACCTCCTCGGGGTCGTGCTGTCCGCGCTCGGGCTCGGGATCTTCGTCTACGGTGTGCTGCGCTCGGACGAATGGGGCTGGTTCCGGCCGAAGCCGGACGCGCCGTCGTGGCTGGGTGTCTCGATGGTCGTGTGGACGATGCTGGTGGGCCTGCTGCTGGTGTGGCTCTTCCTGCGGTGGGAGGCGCGGCTCGCGGTCCGCGGCCGGGAGCCGCTGGTCGACCCGGAGATGCTGCGGAACAAGCAGCTCACCGGTGGTCTGACGATGTTCTTCTTCCAGTACCTGGTCCAGATGGGCGTGTTCTTCGTCGTCCCGCTCTATCTGTCGATCGCCCTGGGCCTGTCCGCGCTGGCGACGGGGGCGCGCATCCTGCCGCTCTCGTTGACGCTGCTGGCGGCGGCCGTCCTGATCCCGCGCTTCCTCCCGGACGTCTCGCCGCGGCGGGTGGTGCGGCTGGGGGTGCTGGCGCTGCTGGCGGGGGCGCTCGCCATGATGGCCGCGCTCGACGCCGACGCGGGCGCGGAGATCGTGACCGTTCCCCTGCTGCTGATCGGGCTGGGGATGGGGGCGCTGGCCTCGCAGCTCGGTTCGGTGACCGTGTCGGCCGTTCCGGACAGCCGGAGTGCGGAGGTCGGCGGCGTGCAGAACGCGGTGACCAATCTCGGCGCGTCGATCGGTACGGCACTTGCCGGGTCGCTTCTCATCGGGGCGCTCACCGCCTCGTTCCTGACCAGCGTCGAGCAGAACGCGGCGATCCCGGCCGAGGTCAAGAACAAGGCCGCCGTCGAGCTGCAGAGCGGTGTGCCGTTCCTGTCGGACGAGCAGCTGATGACGGCTCTCGACGAGGCGGGCACCACGCCGGAGGTGACTCAGGCCGCGATGGAGGCGAACGCCGCCGCCCGTCTGGACGGCCTGCGGGCCGCCCTCGCGATCCTCGCGCTGTCCTCCGTCCTCGCGCTGTTCTTCACCCCGCGGATCCCTTCCAGGCAGCCCGGCGCCGCGCGGACCTGAGGGGGCGGGCGCGGGGCGGCCGGAATCCGTTCGGACGTGCTGGAGGGCGGTGGCGGGCGGTCCGCGTGAGTCTGGGGGTGAGGCCCGGGGCGCCGGAAGGCGAGCCCGTGACGGCCCCACCGTCCGGAAGGAGCGTGATCGGCGTGGCCCGGAACCGCCGTCTGATCCTGAGCTCGCCGTCGGAGGTCTGGCGGCTGCTGTCCCAAGGTCACCGTTACGGGGAGTGGGTCACGGGAACCCAGCAGGTCCTGGCGGCCGACCCGCACTGGCCGGACGTGGGTGCGCGGCTGAAGGTCCGGGTCGGCGGAGGCCCCCTCACCCTCGACGACACGGTCGTCGTCCGTATCTGCGAGCCGCAGCGCCGGCTGGAGCTGGAGGCGCGGGCGGAGCCCTTCGGCGCGGCCCGGATCGCGATGACCTTGCTCCCGTGGGGCGAGCACACGCTCTTCACGCTCGACTGGCATCCGCTGCGGGGCCCGGGGACCCGGATGCACGGGCTGCCGGTGGACTACCTCGTCGCCGTCCGCAACGGCATGATGCTGACGAAGCTGGCACGGATCGCGGTGCGGGAGCACGCCGCGAACACGCTCCGGTCCGTCTGAGGGCCGAGCGGGACTACGGGCACCCCTCCGGTACCCCGGGGCCGCCGGGACGGCCCGGCCCACACCCGCGCGCGTCTGTGACACCGGCAGCACCATGCCCGAGCCCGGTGAACTCACCGGCTTCGACGAGCGCGCGGTCCCGTCGGCGGCGCTGTCACTCCACCGGTCCGGTCCGGCGCGACACGTGTCCGGTCGACTGGACAGGCTGGGATTCCGTTCGCGGGACGGGCGTCACGACGCGGTCCCGCCTCACCGATGGGAGCACCCATGCGCGGTCCTTTCACGCGCGCCGCCACGAAGGCCGGTTTCATACTGGCCACGCTGGGCCTGGCCACCACCGCAGCCACGACCACCGCGGCGGCCCAGCCCGCACAGGAGATCGACCGAGAGACCGTCGTGCTGCCCCTGAGTGGCACGTTCGGCGCGCTCTTCTCGGAGCCGATCGACATCACCGGCAGCGTCCGGGTCCGGGTCGTGACCGATCCCGAGCCGGGAGGTGGCGGCACTGCCCGCGTGACCAGCACCCTGCTGAACACCACCGGCATCGGCGAGGTCAGCGGCGACAGCTACCGCTTCGTCGGCAGCGACACCAACGAAGTCACCTACCCGCCGGGCCCGGTCACCCCGCTGACCTTCCGCCCCACTTTCTTCAAGGTCTTCCCGCCGGGTCCCGTCGTCCCGCCGAACCCGATCCTCCCGCCGCACCCCGTCCAGCCCGTCATCGTCGACGTGTCGCTCGCACCCGACGGCGCCATCGAGGGCATCAGCGCCCGGGTCGACCCGGGTCTGTTCGACAACCCCTGAGACCAGCGAGCCGAAGCACACGCGGCGACGGCCCGGCATCCCGATCACAGCGGGAGCCGGGCCGTCGGCGTGCGGGGCCAGGTGCGCGGGCGGCCCGGATGCCTCCCTGGGGAGTCGGGTGAGGGCGGTGCGCCTGGACGAGGGAGAGCCTCCGCCGGTTCGGCGCGCTGGCGATGGCACACGCCCTGATCTGGGGTTTCGCTCGCCGAGCAAGAGTGGGGAGGGAAGTCCTGGGCCGTCCGAGGGCCACGTGCGACGCCCGGGGACGGCCATGACGACCGCCGCCCATGGCTTCCGCCCCAGGCCACAGGGTTCCGTCTGCGACACTGGTACCACCATGCCCAAGCCCGGAGAACTCACTTTCGTCGCCCCCCGCGGAGCCAAGAAGCCGCCGCGGCACCTCGCCGACCTCACGCCCGCCGAGCGCAAGGAGGCCGTCGCCGCGATCGGCGAGAAGCCGTTCCGCGCGAAGCAGCTGTCCACGCACTACTTCGCGCGGTACGCCCACGACCCCGCCGAGTGGACCGACATTCCCGCGTCCTCGCGGGAGAAGCTGCAGGGCGAGCTGCTGCCCGACCTGATGTCCGTGGTCCGGCACATCTCGTGCGACGACGACACCACCCGCAAGACCCTGTGGAAGCTGCACGACGGCACGCTCGTCGAGTCCGTGCTGATGCGGTACCCGGACCGGGTCACCATGTGCATCTCCTCGCAGGCCGGCTGCGGGATGAACTGTCCGTTCTGCGCCACCGGCCAGGCCGGTCTGGACCGGAACCTGTCGACCGCCGAGATCGTGCACCAGATCGTCGACGGGATGCGCGCCCTGCGTGACGGCGAGGTGCCCGGCGGGCCCGCGCGGCTCAGCAACATCGTCTTCATGGGCATGGGCGAGCCGCTCGCCAACTACAAGCGCGTCGTCGGCGCCATCCGGCGGCTCACCGACCCCGAGCCGGACGGTCTCGGCCTGTCGCAGCGCGGGATCACGGTCTCCACCGTCGGTCTCGTGCCCGCCATGCTGCGCTTCGCCGACGAGGGCTTCAAGTGCCGGCTCGCCGTCTCCCTGCACGCCCCCGACGACGAGCTGCGCGACACCCTCGTGCCCGTCAACACGCGCTGGAAGGTCCGTGAGGTCCTCGACGCGGCGTGGGAGTACGCGGAGAAGTCCGGCCGCCGGATCTCCATCGAGTACGCCCTGATCCGCGACATCAACGACCAGGCGTGGCGAGGCGACCTCCTCGGGCGGCTGCTCAAGGGCAAGAGGGTCCATGTGAACCTCATTCCGCTGAACCCGACGCCCGGGTCGAAGTGGACCGCGTCGCGTCCCGAGGACGAGAAGGCGTTCGTCGAGGCCATCGCCGCCCACGGCGTCCCGGTGACCGTCCGTGACACCCGCGGTCAGGAGATCGACGGCGCCTGTGGACAGCTGGCGGCGTCCGAACGCTGACCTTGTACTCTGTGCTCGAACACATCTGCATATTCCGACAGGGGAGCGCCACAGCGCTGAGAGTGCGGTCAGGACCGCAGACCCTCTGAACCTTGCCCAGGTCATTCTGGGTAGGAAGTTCGGTCGTAACTCGAGCTGTTGCGCCCTGCCCGCCTTCCGGTCGGCAGGGCCGCGTCTCTTCCTGGTCACACCCAGGAGGACATTTCAGTGATCACCAAGAAGATGGTCGCCGCGGGCGTAGCCGCCGCGCTGGGCGTCACGGCCCTCGCCGCCTGCAGTACCGAGGACATCAGGGGCGCGGCGGGCAAGAGCGGTGAGCCCGTGCCGAAGACCGTGACCCTCGTGAGCCACGACTCCTTCAATGCCTCCAAGGAGGTGCTGGCGGAGTTCACGAAGCAGACCGGCCTCACGGTCAAGGTCCTCAAGAGCGGTGACGCGGGCGAGGCGGTCAACAAGGAGATCCTGACCAAGGGCTCCCCGCAGGGCGACGTCTTCTTCGGCGTCGACAACACCCTGCTGTCCCGCGCGCTCGACAACGGGATCTTCGTCCCGTACGAGGCGAAGGGCCTGGACCGGATCCCCGCCGAGGTCCAGCTCGACAAGGAGCGCCGGGTCACCCCGATCGACTCCGGTGACATCTGCGTCAACTACGACAAGAAGTACTTCGCGGACAAGAAGCTGGCGCCGCCGCAGACCTTCGACGACCTCGCGAAGCCCGCGTACAAGGACCTGCTGGTCGTCGAGAACCCCGAGCGCTCCTCCCCGGGCCTCGGCTTCCTGCTCGGCACCGCCGCCCGGTACGGCGACGGCGGCTGGCAGGACTACTGGAAGAAGCTCAAGGCCAACGGCGTGAAGACCGTCGACAGCTGGGAGCTCGCCTACAACCAGGAGTTCTCCGGCTCGGCCGGCGGCAAGAAGGCCAAGGGCGACCGCCCGCTGGTCGTCTCGTACGCCTCCAGCCCGCCGGTCGAGGTCCTCTACTCCGAGCCGCAGCCCAAGGAGGCGCCCACCGGTGTCTCCACCGGCACCTGCTTCCGGCAGATCGAGTTCGCCGGGCTGCTGAACGGGGCGAAGAACCCCGAGGGCGGCAAGGCCCTGATCGACTTCCTGATCTCCAAGAAGTTCCAGGACGACATGCCGCTGCAGATGTTCGTCAACCCGGTGGCCGAGGACGCCACCCTGCCGGAGCTCTTCACGAAGCACGGCGTGGTGATCGACAAGCCGCTGACGATGGCGCCCGAGAAGATCGCCGAGAACCGTGACCAGTGGATCCAGCAGTGGTCGTCGCTCGTTCTGAAGTAGTTCCCGACCGCAGGGGAAGCGCGGCGCGGCTCGGCCTGATGGCCGTGCCCGTCGCCTTCTTCGCGCTCTTCTTCGCCTGGCCCGTCGTCTCCATCGTCGAGCGCGGGCTCAGGGTCGACGGCGCGTGGCGGTTCGGCCGGTTCGGCGAGACGCTGGGCCGGCCGGAGATCCTCGACGCCCTCTGGTTCACCCTCTGGCAGGCACTCGCCTCCACCGGGCTGACCCTGCTGATCGCGCTGCCCGGCGCGTACGTCTTCGCCCGCTTCGACTTCCCCGGCAAGGGGCTGCTGCGCGCCGTCGTCACCGTGCCCTTCGTGATGCCGACCGTCATGGTCGGTACGGCCTTCCTGGCGCTCGTCGGACGCGGCGGGCTCCTCGACGAGCTGTGGGGCGTGCGGCTCGACACCACGGTGTGGGCGATCCTGATCGCGCACGTCTTCTTCAACTACGCCGTCGTCGTACGGACCGTCGGCGGGCTGTGGGCGCAGCTCGACCCGCGCCAGGAGGAGGCCGCCCGGGTGCTCGGGGCGTCCCGCTGGACCGCCTGGCGGACCGTGACCCTGCCGGCCCTCGCCCCGTCCGTCGCCGCAGCCGCGCTGATGGTGTTCCTCTTCACCGCGAGTTCGTTCGCCGTCGTGCAGATCCTCGGCGGATCCACGTACTCCACGCTGGAGACGGAGATCTACCGGCAGACGGTCATCCGCTTCGATCTGACGACGGCGGCCATCCTGACGATGGTGCAGTTCGCCGCCGTCGGCGTGGTCCTCGCCGTGCACGCCCGGACCGTGCGCCGGCGGGAGACCGCGCTCAAGCTGGTCGCGCCCGAGCAGACCGCGCGCCGGCCCCGGGGCATCGGGCAGTGGGCGCTGTTCGCGGGCGTCCTGCTCTCCGTCGCCCTGCTGATCGTGCTGCCGCTCGGCGTCCTCGTCGAGCGGTCCTTCGCCACCTCCGACGGATACGGCCTCGACTACTACCGGGCGCTGCAGACCCCGGACCCCTCCGGCACCTTCCTCGTCCCGCTGCTGGACACGATCGGGAACTCGCTCCGGTACGCCGTCGTCGCCACCCTGATCGCTCTCGTCATCGGCGGACTCGCGGCCGCCGCGCTGACCCGGCGGGCCGGACGGCTCGTGCGCGGCTTCGACGCGCTGCTGATGCTGCCGCTCGGGGTCTCCGCCGTCACCGTCGGCTTCGGCTTCCTGATCACCCTGGACGAGCCGCCGTTCGACCTGCGGGCGAGCTGGATCCTCGTGCCGCTCGCGCAGGCGCTGGTCGGCGTCCCCTTCGTCGTCCGCACGATGCTGCCCGTGCTCCGCGCGGTCGACGAGCGGCTGCGGGAGGCGGCGGCCGTGCTCGGGGCGTCGCCGCTGCGCGCCTGGCGCGAGGTGGATCTGCCGCTGGTGCGGCGGGCGCTGCTGATCGCGGCCGGGTTCGCCTTCGCGGTGTCCCTCGGCGAGTTCGGGGCGACGGTCTTCATCGCCCGGCCCGACAGCCCGACGCTGCCGGTCGCCGTGGCCCGGCTGCTCGGCCGGCCCGGAGAGCTCAACTACGGCCAGGCCATGGCCCTTTCGACGATTCTGATGGTGGTGTGCGCGGTGGCCCTGCTGCTGCTGGAACGGCTCCGCACCGACCGGACCTCCGGGGAGTTCTGATGCTGACGCTCAAGGACGCGACCGTGCGGTTCGGGCGGCGGGCCGTGCTCGACTCGGTGGACCTGACCGTGGCCGAGCACGAGATCGTGTGCGTGCTCGGGCCGAGCGGCAGCGGCAAGTCCACGCTGCTGCGGGCCGTCGCCGGTCTCCAGGCGCTCGACGGCGGGCGGATCCTGCTCGGCGGCGCGGACCAGGCCGGGGTGCCGGCGCACCGGCGCGGCGTCGGGCTGATGTTCCAGGACCACCAGCTCTTCCCGCAGCGGGACGTGGGCGGCAACGTCGCCTTCGGGCTGCGGATGCACGGAGTGGAGCGGGCCGAACGGGACGCTCGCGTACGGGAGTTGCTGGACCTCGTCGGACTGCCCGGCGCCGCGGGGCGAGCCGTCGCCTCGCTCTCCGGCGGCGAACAGCAGCGCGTGGCGCTCGCCCGCGCCCTCGCCCCGCGCCCCCGGCTGCTGATGCTCGACGAGCCGCTCGGCCAGCTGGACCGAGGGCTGCGGGAACGGCTCGTGGTCGAACTGCGGGGCCTCTTCGCCCGGTTGGGTACGACGGTGCTCGCGGTCACCCACGACCAGGGGGAGGCGTTCGCGCTCGCCGACCGGGTCGTCGTGATGCGGGAGGGCGGGATCGCCCAGTCCGGCACCCCGCTGGAGGTGTGGCAGCGGCCGGCGTCCGCGTTCGTGGCGCGCTTCCTCGGCTTCGACAACATCGTGGCCGGGACCGTGACCGGCGCCGCCGCGGAGACCGTGTGGGGCAAGATCCCGGTCCCGGACGGGTCGCCGGAGGGGGCGCGGCAGATCCTCGTACGCCCGGGCGGCGTCCGGCTGGGGGCTCCGTCGGACGGCCTGGCGTGCGCCGTCGAGGCCCGGACGTTCCGCGGCCGGCACGTCGCCGTACTGCTGCGCCCGGCCGACGGCCCCGCCCTGGAGGCGGAGTGCCCCCTCGGGGAGGCCCCGGAGGAGGGCGCGAGGGTGGGCGTGACGTTCGCCGCCGAGGAGGTCGTGGTCCTGGCGGGGGAGTGACGGCCGGGCTTCGACGGGTCGGCCGCGGCGCGCCTCAGCCGAACCAGACCACCAGGCGGACGTTCTCGTCGCCGTACTCGGCCGCCAGGGCGCGCATCGACGCCCACACCGGGCTCCAGGCGCCGTCCGGCGGAACGATCATCCGCGCGGTGAGGACCACCGGACGGTAGACGGCGCCGTTCAGCGGGACCTCGCCGCCCGGCGGCCATTCGCCCGGGTGCAGCGGCTCGCCGAAGAGCTTCGCCGCCGCGTCGACCACCGCGCTCGGCACCCAGGACACGTCGTGCAGGACCAGCCGCCCGTCCGGGCCCGGCCGCCACTCGGCCACATGGTTCCAGTCGGGGCCGTCACGGAGCGGTGCGTCCCAGTCGACCGCGGCGATCTCGGCCCACGTCGCGTACGAATGACTGTGGCTCAGTTCGTCGATCTGTCTCGGCACCTCCTCGCAGGCGTCCTCCGGCCAGCCCCGCGCGTCGAAGAGCGGCCGGTCCACCGAGAGGGCGCCGCCGTAGCCGAACAGCACATCACGCGCGTCCCGCTGCTTCCCGAGGTCGAAGTCGAGCAGATCGACCTCCGTCCCCCACGGCTCGCCCGCGGCGCGGGTCTCGATCACTCCGTCGATGAAGGTCCCCATGGCCGAACCCTACGGAACGCGTACGGGTTCGGGACGGCCCTCGGGGGCGGCGCCGTTCTCGTCCGGCGCCCCCGCCTCCCGCGTCCCGTGGGCCTCCGGAGCGCCGAACCAGGCCACCGCCACCGCGCCGACGACCGCGAGGACGAAGCCGAGCACGGCGAGCCAGGCGAAGCCCGGGCGGGAGGAGTCCCCCAGCCACCACACGCCGATCATGCCGGGGAGGACCGTCTCGCCGACCACCAGTGCCGCCGTCGCCCCGTTCACCGAGCCGATCTGCAGGGCGACGGTGTGCAGATACATGCCGCCGATCCCGGCGACGAGGATCGCGTACAGCGCCGGGTCGGTGAGGAGGGCACCGAGGTCGAAGGGGTCGATGCCGTTCAGGATCCGCACCCCGACGCCCAGCGCGCCGAAGCCGAGCCCGGAGAGCAGTCCGGCCAGGATCGCCGCCCGCGCGCCCAGGAGCCGTACGAGCACCGTGCCGCCCACCATCAGGAGCAGCGAGACCGCGAGGAGCCACCAGTGCGTGGCGATCGGGGTGTGTCCGCTGCCCTCCGGACCCGCCGCGGTCGCCAGGAGCACCAGCGCCGAGCAGACCACACCGATCGACGTCCACTCCGCGCGGTTCAGCCGGATCCCGAGCATCCGGACGCTCAGGACGGCCGTGACGACCAGGTTGGCGCTGATCACGGTCTGGGACAGGAACAGCGGCAGCATCCGCGCCGCGAGGGCGCCGAGACCGAAGCCGACGAAGTCCAGGATCGTGCCGACGACGAACTCCCAGGTCGTCGCCGCCTTCGCGGTGGAGGACAGGCTCGGCCCGCCGCGCTCCGTGAGCCGGCCCGCGGTGGCCGCCTCGCGCCGGGCGGACTTGCGCGACCCGACGGCCTGCAGGACGGAGCCCGTGCCGTAGCAGACCGAGGCGGCGATGGCGGTCAGCAGTCCTATGAGCACCGGGTGGCTCCGTTCCGGAAGGGGGTGGTACGGACTGCCAGACGAGGGATCGCGCGCCGAAGTTGCCTCGCTCGGCCACCGACCGTGATCATCTGGCCTACCCTGCTGGACGTGAGCGGTATAGATCTGGGCAACGGAGTCGTCGGCGCCATCCTGGGAGTCGTGTTCGCCACCCTGTTCCAGCAGTGGACGCAGGACATCTGGTTCAGGATCCGGCGGCGTTCGGCGGGGATGGTCCGCAGCCTCACCTTCCGGGAGGGGCCGGGCGGGGCGTGGTCGACGTTCTCCCTCGGGCCGCTGCGGACCTCCGCGCTGATCGTCGAGGGCGACGGGGACCGGGCGATCGCCCCCGAGTCCGTCCATGTCCAGGTCCTCGCCGGGGAGATCGCGCTCCCCGAGGAGATGGCCGGATGGCGCGCCGAGATCGAGGCGGAGGAGGGCCGGGCGGAGGCGTCCGGCGAACGCGCACCGGTGTGGAACGGTCCGCGGTACGCCGTCGAGAGCCTGGAGGTCTCCAGGAGCGCCCTCGACGAACAGGCCGAGGTGCATCTGCGGCTGCGCCCGACGGACTACTTCTCCTTCCTCGCGGCCCAGCAGCTGGACCGCAGGATGCTCGACGGATCCACCCCCAGGTCCCGCTATCTCGACCCCGAACAGCCTCTGACCGCACCGGCGTTCCTCCAGTGCAGCTTCGGCGTGAACGTCGCCGTCGTCACCTCCGACCACCTGCTCGCGGTCAGCCGGCGGGGTGACCGGGTGCGGATGGCGCCCGGTCTGTGGAACTCCTCCGTCAACGAGGGGCTCGGCCGCCACATCGACTCCGCGGGCCGCAACGCGCCCGACCTGCATGCGGTCGCCCGCCGCGGGATGCGCGAGGAGATGTCACTGGAGCCGCACGAGTACTCGCTCGCCCTGCTCGCCTTCGTCCTCGACGTGGACAAGCGGCATTGGAGCGCCCACTTCTACGCCCGGCTCACCGACATGACGGGCGATCAGCTCCGTGAGCGGATGAGCCGGGGCGTCGCCGACCGCTGGGAACACCAGGCGGTCGACTACGTCCCGTTCCGCTCGGCCGACGTCACCCGCTACCTGCTCCGCCCCGACCGCGTGCACCGCTGGGCGCCGCTGGCTCCCGCGCTGTTCCACCTGGCGCTGGTGCACGTGCACGGCAGGACGTCCGTGGAGCGTGCGGAGGCCCAGGCGGTACGGCGGCTCTAGGGCGTTTCTTCCGGATCACACCGCGAGCCCGGCAAGATCCGGAAGAGACGCTCTAGGACGCAGACCTGTCGTGGAGGCGGCGCAGCGCCTCCGGGGCTTCGTCGATCGAGTCCACGAGGGCGATCCCGGCCTCCATCGGGCGGTCCGCCGCCAGCGCCTGGAGCAGCGGCCACGCGGGCAGTCTCTCCGTCCAGTGGGCGCGGTTCACCAGGACCATCGGGGTGGGCTCGCCCCGCGATTCGTAGTAGTTCGGCGTCGCGTCGTCGAAGATCTCCTGGACCGTGCCGGCCGCGCCGGGCAGGAAGACCACCCCGGCGGTGCAGCGGGCCAGCAGGCCGTCTTCGCGGGTGGCGTTGGCGAAGTACTTCGCGATGTGTCCCGCGAACGGGTTCGGCGGCTCGTGGCCGTAGAACCAGGTGGGGACGGCGACCGAGTCGCCGCCCTTCGGCCAGCGGGCCCGGACCTCGAAGGCGACGCGGGCCCACTCGGTGACGGACGGGGTGAACGAGGGTGCCTTGGCGAGGAGTTCGAGCGCCTCGGGGAGGGCGTCGTCGGAGAGGGGCGCGGTGTACGCGCCCAGGTTCGCGGCCTCCATCGCGCCGGGGCCGCCGCCCGTCGCCACGGTGAAGCCCGAACGGGCCAGCGAGCGCCCGAGCCCGGCCGCGCCGGCGTAGGCGTCGGTGCCTCGGCCCATCGCGTGCCCGCCCATCACACCGACGACCCGGGCGCCGGCGAGGAGTTCGTCGAGGGCGTCGGAGATCGCGTCGTCGTGGATGGAGCGGAGCATCGACGCGAAGACGTCGCCGTCGGCCTTCGTCCGCTGGAACCAGTCGTACGCGCGGGCGTCGGGGGTCCCCTCGTACCCCTCGTCCCGGAGGCCCTCGAACAGTTCGTCGGGGGAGTACAGCCGGGCGCGGTACGGGTCGAAGGGCAGGTCCGGCACGGGCGGGAAGACCAGGGCGCCGTCGGCACGGACCTTGGCGGCGGCCTCCGGCTGCATGGCGCAGCCGAGGAAGACGGCGCCGGTGGTGGGGACGGTGAGCAGTGCGAAGGTGCGGTCGGTGAGGTCGACGGACTGGACGCGGTGTCCGACGAGGGACCCGTGGATGACGGCGGCGTCGAACTCGGCGGGAGTGTGGATCTCGCGCTCGTGCGGGCGGGTCATACCGGCCACCCTAGGGGGTCCGGGTCCCGCCGGGGCGTCGTGGCCCTCGGCCACCGGCGGGTGGGAGACGTAGGCCCGGGGGGCGTCAGCCCTTCAGGGGGATGGCGGCCAGCCGGCCCACCAGGATCGTCAGCGGCAGGAACACCGCCAGCAGGGCACCCGCCCGCATCAGGGCCGCGTTGCGCAGGGCGGTGGGCGGGGCGCCCAGGCGGACCAGGGCGTCGGCCGTGTGGGCGCGGCACTGCTTGGACTCCAGGGCCGCGGTCAGCAGCGTCGCCGTCGTGCAGACCACCACCAGCGACGCCCCCAGGCCCGTCAGCGGGCCGAAGCCGCCCGCACGGGAGTCGTACAGCGTCACCGCCGCGAGAACGCCGGAGGCCACCGCGCACACCACGCCGAGCGGGCGGCCGATGCGCCGGGACTCGTCCATCAGCACGCGGCCGGCGAGCAGCCGGATCGCGCCCGGGCGGACGGCCTGGAGGAGACGGCCGCACCAGTGCGTGATCCCCGGGCCCGCCATCGCGAGGCCGAGGGCGGTGAGGATCCAGCCGGCCAGCACCCCGCCGGGGTTTCCGTCGAAGCGGCCCGGCAGCGGGAACGCGCCCTGGGCGCCGCCCTCGCCGGCGTAGGTCTCGACCGCGAGCCCCACCGCGAGGAGGGCCACGCCCCAGGGGAGCCCGGACGGGGCGGTCCTCTCGATGCCCTCGGGGGCCCGGGGAGTCCTACGGGGTCGCAGTGCGAGCGCCGCCGCCGTCGAGGCGACCACCGGCAGGATCGCGAGCAGGGTGAGCGCGCCCGCGAGCGGGATCGGCTGGTGTGCGGCGAGGAGCTCGGCGGCGGCTCCGTCGAACGGCAGCCCGGTGATGTCACCGCGCAGATGCAGGTAGAACAGCAGTGCGACCATCGAGCCGAGCGTGCAAGCGACCGCCGTGGAGGCGGCGGCGATCGCGGTGAGCCGGGTCGGGCCGAGGCCGATCGCGGAGAGCCCGGGCCTCGGGCGCGTGCTGGGGTCCGTACGGGCGACGGCGACGGCGAAGTGCGTGGTCGCCGCCAGGGGGACCACGCACCACAGCAGCCGCACGGTCGCCGCCGCCGACCGGTCCGGGTGGCCCACGGCGTATCCGAGCGTGCACAGCAGCAGAAAGCCGACCCCCGCGGCCGCCGCGGCGACCAGGAGGCGCCGCAGCAGGACGAGGGGGTGCGTCCCGCGGACTAGACGGAGAGCGAGCACGCGGCGACGCCCTCCGCCCCGGTGGTCGGCGTTCCGGCCCCGACGCGGCGCCCGTCGAGCAGGGCGACCGAGCGGTCGGCGAGGGTGGCGACCTCGCTGTCGTGCGTGGCGAGCAGCACGGTGATGCCGTGCGAGCGGGCCGCGGCGGTGAGGGTGCGCAGCACCTGGGACCCGTCGGCACGGTGCAGCGCGGCGGTCGGTTCGTCGGCGAAGAGCACCGTCGGGGTGGTGACCAGGGCCCGGGCGATGGCGATCCGCTGGCGCTGCGACTGGGTCAGGGCGTGCGGGCGCTTGCGGCCGTGCATGCCGATGTCGAGGCGCTCCAGCCACTCCAGGGCGGAGGTCCTGGCCGTCCGGTGGGAGACCCCCCGGAGCAGGAGCGGCAGGGCGGCGTTCTCCCAGGCGGTCAGTTCGGGGACGAGCCCCGGCTCGGGGTCGATCCAGCCGAAACGGTCCCTGCGGAGCCGTTCGCGCTGGGCCGGGCTCAGGGTGTGGACCGGGCTGCTGTTGAACCAGACCTCGCCCTGCTGGGCGACCGTCTGTCCCGACAGACAGCGCATCAGCGTGGTCTTGCCGCTGCCGCGCGGGCCGATCAGGGCGAGGATCTCGCCCTCGCGCACGCCCAGGGAGACGCCGGTGAGAACGTCCGAACCCTCCAGGGTGCAGTGCAGGGAACGCGCCCAGAGCACGTCGTTGTCCGGTGGGGCCATCGCGTACACCTCGATGTCGGATCCGATTCATGCGTTCCCCCGTCCGGGGGAACGAAGGGACGGGCCTGTCGGTCACTGGGCACCGTAAGTATTCGGATCCGTTTGTACGGACAGCACGCGGCCCGGGCCGCCGCCATCCACTCGGATGGCGGCATGCCCGGGCCGGGGTCACGCCGTGAGGGCGGCGTGAGGTCCTGTGCCTCGGAGGGCGAGGACGGTCAGAGCTTGGTCCACGCCTCGGTGAGCACCGAGCGCAGGATGCCTTCGATCTCGTCGAAGGTGCCCTGGTCGGCGATCAGCGGCGGGGCCAGCTGGATGACCGGGTCGCCACGGTCGTCGGCACGGCAGTAGAGGCCGTTCTCGAAGAGCGCCTTCGAGAGGAAGCCGTAGAGGACGCGCTCGGTCTCCTCGTCCGTGAAGGACTCCTTGGTGACCTTGTCCTTGACGAGCTCGATGCCGTAGAAGTAGCCGTTGCCGCGGACGTCGCCGACGATCGGCAGGTCGTGCAGCTTCTGCAGCGTCGAGAAGAAGGCGCCCTCGTTGTCCAGCACGTGCTGGTTGAGGCCCTCCTTGTCGAAGATGTCGAGGTTGGCGATGGCGACCGCCGACGACACCGGGTGGCCACCGAAGGTGTAGCCGTGCAGGAAGGTGTTGTCGCCCTTGTAGAACGGCTCCGCGATCCGGTCCGAGACGATGCAGGCGCCGATCGGGGAGTAGCCCGAGGTCATGCCCTTGGCGCAGGTGATCATGTCCGGCACGTAGCCGAACTTGTCACAGGCGAACATCGTGCCGAGGCGGCCGAAGGCGCAGATCGTCTCGTCCGAGACGAGCAGGACGTCGTACTCGTCGCAGATCTCGCGGACGCGCTGGAAGTACCCGGGCGGCGGCGGGAAGCAGCCGCCGGCGTTCTGCACCGGCTCCAGGAAGACGGCCGCGACGGTCTCGGGGCCCTCGAAGAGGATCTGCTGCTCGATCTGGTCGGCGGCCCAGCGGCCGAAGGCCTCGGGGTCGTCGCCGTGGATCGGGGCGCGGTAGATGTTGGTGTTCGGCACCTTGTGCGCGCCGGGGACCAGCGGCTCGAAGGGGGCCTTCAGGGCCGGCAGACCGGTGATCGACAGGGCGCCCTGCGGGGTGCCGTGGTAGGCGACCGCACGCGAGATGACCTTGTACTTGGTGTGCTTGCCCTGCAGCTTGTAGTACTGCTTGGCCAGCTTCCAGGCGGTCTCGACGGCCTCGCCGCCACCGGTGGTGAAGAAGACCTTGTTCAGGTCGCCCGGGGCGTAGTCGGCCAGACGCTCGGCGAGCTCGACGGCCTTGGGGTGCGCGTACGACCACACGGGGAAGAACGCGAGCTCCTGGGCCTGCTTGTAGGCGACCTCGGCCAGCTCCTTGCGGCCGTGACCGGCGTTGACCACGAAGAGACCCGCGAGACCGTCGAGGTAGCGCTTGCCCTTGTCGTCGAAGATGTACGTGCCCTCACCGCGGACGATGGTGGGGACGGGGTTGTTCTCGTACGACGACATGCGGGTGAAGTGCATCCACAGGTGGTCGTACGCGGTCTTGGACAGGTCCTGGGTCACGGTTATCGAGTTCCCCACATATAGGTCTGCTTCTTGAGCTTGAGGTAGACGAAGCTCTCCGTGGAGCGCACGCCGGGGAGAGTCCGGATGCGCTTGTTGATCACATCCAGCAGGTGGTCGTCGTCCTCGCAGACGACCTCCACCATCAGATCGAACGAGCCCGCGGTCATCACCACGTACTCACATTCAGACATGGCAGTCAGTGCGTCCGCGACCGGATCGAGGTCACCCTCGACGTTGATGCCGACCATCGCCTGCCGCCGGAGGCCCACGGTGAGCGGGTCGGTGACCGCGACGATCTGCATGACGCCCTGGTCGAGCAGCTTCTGGACGCGCTGCCGTACGGCTGCCTCGGAGAGGCCCACGGCCTTGCCGATGGCGGCGTACGGACGGCGGCCGTCCTCCTGGAGCTGTTCGATGATCGCCAGGGAGACGGCATCGATCGTCGGGGACGAACCGGAACCGGTTCTGGAGTTCGTGCTTTGACTGGCCACGGCTTCACTCTGCACCGAGACCCGTCGGTCTGGCAAGCCCAGAGTGATGTATTTCGTTGTTTCGGGCTCCAGATCTCACTGAATCCGAAGTTGGCGGATGTCGGGCCTGTCGAAAGCGTCAGGGAAGCGATTAGGCTGAGGTGTCTCAGCAAACGGGACGCCGCACGATGAAGTGCGACCAAGAACGTGACAGGAGGGGTGGCAAAGTGACCACCGAGCTGCGCCGGCTGCGTAACTACATCAACGGGGAGTTCCGGGACGCCGCCGACGGACGGACCATCGATGTGGTCAACCCGGCCACGGGCGAGGTCTTCGCCACGTCTCCGCTCTCCGGGCAGGCGGACGTCGACGCCGCCATGGACGCGGCCGCGGCCGCGTTCCCGGCCTGGCGGGACACGACCCCGGCCGAGCGCCAGAAGGTCCTGCTGAAGATCGCGGACGCCTTCGAGGAGCGCGCCGAGGACCTGATCGCCGCCGAGGTCGAGAACACCGGCAAGCCCGTCGCCCTCACGGCGAGCGAAGAGATTCCCCCCATGGTGGACCAGATCCGCTTCTTCGCGGGTGCCGCCCGGCTGCTGGAAGGCCGTTCGGCCGGCGAGTACATGGAGGGCATGACCTCCATCGTCCGCCGCGAGCCCGTGGGCGTCTGCGCCCAGGTCGCGCCGTGGAACTACCCGATGATGATGGCCGTGTGGAAGTTCGCCCCGGCGCTCGCCGCGGGCAACACGGTCGTCCTCAAGCCGTCCGACACGACCCCCGCGTCGACCGTCCTCATCGCCGAGATCATCGGGCAGATCGTGCCCAAGGGCGTCTTCAACGTGATCTGCGGCGACCGTGAGACCGGCAAGGCGATGGTCGAGCACCCGACCCCGGCGATGGCCTCCATCACCGGTTCGGTGCGCGCGGGCATGCAGGTCGCCGAGTCGGCTTCCAAGGACGTCAAGCGCGTCCACCTGGAGCTGGGCGGCAAGGCCCCCGTCGTCGTCTTCGAGGACACCGACATCGCCAAGGCCGTCGAGGACATCTCGGTGGCGGGCTTCTTCAACGCGGGCCAGGACTGTACGGCCGCGACCCGTGTCCTCGTGCACGAGTCCATCCACGACGAGTTCGTGGCGCAGCTCGCCAAGGCGGCCACGGACACCAAGACCGGGCAGCCGGACGACGAGGACGTGCTGTACGGCCCGCTGAACAACGCCAACCAGCTGAAGCAGGTCTCCGGCTTCATCGACCGCCTCCCGGCCCACGCCAAGGTCGAGGCCGGCGGCCACCAGGTCGGCGAGAAGGGCTACTTCTACGCCCCGACCGTCGTCTCCGGCCTCAAGCAGGACGACGAGATCGTCC
Source organism: Streptomyces sp. NPDC047971 (assembly GCF_040653355.1). Classification (NCBI taxonomy): domain Bacteria; kingdom Bacillati; phylum Actinomycetota; class Actinomycetes; order Kitasatosporales; family Streptomycetaceae; genus Streptomyces; species Streptomyces sp. NPDC047971. The sequence continues at coordinate 65,607 of NZ_JBEZNW010000037.1, forward strand.
AGAACGAGGTCTTCGGCCCCGTCATCACGGTGCAGTCCTTCCGTGACGAGGACCAGGCCCTGGAGTACGCCAACGGCGTCGAGTTCGCCCTCGCCTCCTCGGTCTGGACCAAGGACCACGCCCGCGCGATGCGCATGTCCAAGGCCCTCGACTTCGGCTGCGTGTGGATCAACACCCACATCCCGCTCGTCGCCGAGATGCCGCACGGCGGTTACAAGAAGTCCGGCTACGGCAAGGACCTCTCCGCCTACGGCTTCGAGGACTACACGCGCATCAAGCACGTGATGACGTCCCTCGGCTAGATCGCCTGACGGACCGCACGGGCGGCCGGGGTTCTCCCCGGCCGCCCGTTCTCATGAGCAGTCGTGGCGGTACGCGAACGGCAGGTCGGGGCAGACCGCGCAGACGAACACGTACAGCCCGCCCATGTCGCCCAGCATCAGACCCGGTGCCCCCTGGAGCGCGCTCCGCTCCTCGTACGGCAGGTCGAAGACCGTCCCCGTCGCCGGAACGTCCTCCTCCGGCACCCAGGAACGCCACGACTCCCCGTCGAACTCCCTGCTGGGCACGCTCAGCAGATGCTCCATCCGCCGTCCGCAGCCCTCGCAGTCCGGCCAGGCCGGGTCCTGCGTCCAGGTGGGGAAGCCGCCCACCTTGACGCCCGGGGCGACCGACAGATGCGACCAGTACGACCAGCCGGTCTCCTCGTCCACCTCGTCGAAGCGGTCCTCCAGGGCGTCGAAGACCGTGTCGGGAAGGTCCCAGGCGGCGAACTCGTCGACCCGTTCCGGGTGGAGCACGCACGGGTCCGGCACGTAGTCCGCGCGGGCGCCCTCCGGGCGGGGCGGGTCCGTCAACGGCTCGACGTCGGCGCCGCTGTCCCGCCAGTACAGCTCGGGGCGAGGTGAGGAGAACGGCTCGTGGTCGAACGGGCACCACAGCATCTGCAGGAGATCCGTGCCCTCGGGGAAGGGCAGTTCGGGCACGTCCGGCGCGTACAGCTGGAGCACCGGCACGAGCGGCTGCGGGCCCGCGCCCTTCGGCGGGGCGAAGGCCGTGCGCGGATGCCCCTCGGAGCAGTGCGGCCACGGCTCGGACTCCGGCCAGAGCAGCGGGCCGCCCATCGAGCTGTCGAGCAACCCGGGCCGCCCGGTGCGCGGATGCAACCGGACGGTCCGCGCCCGGTACGGGACCAGTTCGGGGAACAGCGCCGCCACGTCGAGCGGGCGCGGCGGGGTCGTTCGCGTGTTGTCGGCCATGACGGCAACGTACGGCAGCGGTCCGACACTCCGGTCCGGCGCGCGAACGGCCGCGGCGCCGGCACCCTTGATCGACAGGGTGTCGGGGCCGCGGCCGTTCGGTCGACGGACCGTCCATTGTTCCCTCGCGCGGGGCCCGGGATGCTGCACGAGTGAGAGCGACAGCCAGGAACAACATGTCCCGCCGGGCCCTGCTGCGCGGGATCGGTGGTGTGGGGGCCGCGACCGTCCTCGCCGGGTGCGGGGTGCCCGCCGCCTACGTCGAGCCGGGGGAGCGGGCCGGCCGGGACCTGTCCGCGCGGGACCGGACGCTCGACTTCGCGAACTGGCCCCTCTACATCGACACCGATGACGACGACACCTCGAAGCGGCCCACGCTGGACGCCTTCGGCGCCCGCACCGGGATCTCCGTCCGCTACACCGAGGAGATCAACGACAACGACGAGTTCTTCGGCAAGATCAGCCCGGCGCTGATGAACCACCAGGAGACCGGCCGCGACCTGATCGTCGTCAGCGACTGGATGGCCGCCCGCTTCGTACGGCTCGGCTGGGTCCAGGAGATGGACCGGGCGAAGCAGCCGAACGTCACCCGGTACCTGGACCCGCAGCTGCGCTCGCCCTCCTTCGACGAGGGACGGCGGCACTCCGTCCCCTGGCAGTCCGGGATCACCGGCATCGCGTACAACCGCAAGAAGCTCGGCCGGGAGATCCGGTCGGTCAAGGAGCTGTGGGACGCCGAACTGCGCGGGAAGGTCACCCTGCTCTCCGGGCTCGACGAGTCCTTCGCGCTGCTGATGCAGGGCAACGGCGTCGACGTGACCCGGTGGACCGCCGACGACTTCCACGCGGTGTGCGAGCAGATCGAGGGGCTCGTACGGAAGCGGCACATCCGGCGCTTCACCGGCAACGACTACATCAAGGACCTGTCGACCGGCGACGTGCTGGCCTGCCAGGCGTACTCGGGTGACGTGATCCAGCTCCAGGCCGACAACCCCGACATCGAGTTCGTCGTCCCCGAGGAGGGCGCCGAGCTGTGGGCCGAGTCCCTGATGATCCCCAACCTCGCACGGCACAAGGCCAACGCCGAGAAGCTGGTCGACTACTACTACCAGCCCGAGGTCGCCGCCGAGCTCGCCACCTGGGTCAACTACGTCTGCCCGGTACCCGCCGCCCGCGACGTCCTGGCCGACTCCGACGACGAGGAGCTGGCGGCCCTCGCCGAGGACCCGCTGATCTTCCCCGACGACGCGATGCGGGGACGGCTGGCGATCGCCCGGGACATCACGTCCGAGGAGCGGACCGCGTTCGCGAAGCGGTGGAACTCGATCGTCGGCCTGTGAGTTCACCGGGGGTGACCTCGAACGTGAACTCGACTGTGACCTATGGGCTGTTGGCCGCCTGGGCCCTGCACGACGCCGAGGAGATCCTCCTCGGGCCCCGCTGGCTCCGGGAGCACCTGCCGGAGCTGCGGGAGCGGTTCCCCGAGGTGCCCGAAGCGGTGTGGAAGGCCGCGGAGGGCGTCGACGAGCGGGAGTTCGCCGTCGCCGTGGCCGCGGTGGGGGCCGTCGTCGCCGCCGCGGCCGTCGCCGGACAGCGCTCCGGCGGCCGGTCGTCCTTCTATCAGGCCGCGTTGACCGGCTTCGGCCTGCACGGCCTCGTGCACCTGGCCCAGGCCGCCGCCGTCCGCGGCTACACGCCCGGCTCGGTGACCTCGCCGCTGATCGTCGTGCCCTTCACGCTCTGGGCGCGCGGGCGGCTCCGGCGCGCCGGGGTGCTCCGGCCGACGCGGACCGGGGACATGGTGAAGGGGCTCGCGGTGGCCGCCGGTGTGACCGTCGCCGCGCACGCCCTGGCGCGGAAGGTGACCGGCCACCCCCGTTTTTGAACGCGTTCATGACGGGCGTAGGGTGCTGTCATGAACGAGACGAAGGGGCCGCAGGCCCTTCTCAGGCGTATCCGTGTGTGGCTGGTCGTCTTCATCGTCTGTCTGGTGCTGAGCGGGGCCACCGCGTTCCCGCTCGTCACCGAGATCCGCCTGATCGACGAGGCGTTGACGTCCTGGGCGGCGCCCGTGGCGGAGACGTTCCCCGGCCTCCCGGAATGGATCCAGCGGGTGCGGGAGGGGACGGACACCGCCGACTCGCTCCACCCCTTCCTCCTCTACGGCACCGATTGGCTGGCCTTCGCCCACCTGGTCATCGCCGTCGCCTTCTACGGGCCCTACCGCGACCCCGTACGGAACATCTGGGTGATCGAGTTCGGGATGATCGCCTGCGCCGGGATCATCCCGCTCGCCCTGATCTGCGGCCCCATCCGGGGCATTCCCTTCTGGTGGTCGGTCATCGACATGTCGTTCGGGGTCTTCGGAGTGATCCCGCTGCTCGTCGTACGCCGGATGATCAAGCGGCTCGAAGCGCTGACGGGCGGAGCCCCCGGGGCCGCCGCGCCTCAGTCCGTCGGCGCGCCGTAGGCCGCCACCATCAGGGCCCGGGCGACCTTGTTCGTGTCCTGGCCCTTCGCGTCCGTCGAGTTGACGCTGTAGACCAGGGTCCGCTCGCCGTGGCGGGTCGAGGAGATCGCCGCGTTGTAGCCCCAGCGGCCGCCCGTCTTGCCCCACACCTCCCGCCCGCCGAGCCTCTTCATCGAGAGCCCGACGGAGAAGGCGGCGGGAGCGCCGCTCTTGAAGTCCGGCACCTTCGGCAGCGTGAACATCTCCTCCAGGAGGGGGCCGCGCACCACCCGCCCCCGGAAGAGCGCCTCCGTGAAGCGCTCCAGGTCGGCCGTGGTCGAGATGATGTCGCCGGCCGCCCAGCCGTCGGTGGCACCCCACACCGACACGTCGCGCAGCCCGGTCGAGCCGTCCGCGAGCCGCATCGTCTGGTAGCCGTGGTTGTGCGGGCCCCGGATCCGCGGGTCGGTCCCGGGGAGGTAGGTGTCGCGCAGCCCGAGGGGGCGCAGGACGCGCGCCGTGACCTGGCGCTCGTACGTGTCGCCCGTGACCCGCTCGATGAGCAGGCCCGCGATCGTGTAGCCGATGTTGAGGTAGTGCTGCTTCTCGCCCGGGGCGAACTCGGGCCGCTTCGCCGTCGCCGAGCGGACCATCTCCCGGGGGTCGTGGATCTCGAATCGGTTCGCGTACCACTCCTCGACCGTCGTCCCGGCGACGTCCGGGGCCGGGATGCCGTGCGTGTGGTCGAGCAGCTGGCGGACCGTCACCGTCCCGTACCGCGGCGGGATCAGCTCGGGCAGATACGCGCGGGCCGGGCGGTCGAGATCCAGTCGCCCTTCGGCGGCCAGCTGCAGGGCGACCGCGGCCGTGAACACCTTGGTCACCGAGCCGGCACGGAACCGGGCCCCCGGGTCGGCGGGCCGCGTCGTCCTCAGGTCGTGCACGCCCGAGGAGCCACGCCAGACGCCCTCGGTGCCCCCGACCCGGACCAGCGCGGCCGTGGCACGGGCGTTCGGCAGCCCGGCGATCGCCGCCTCGAGCGCGGTGTCCGAGGCGGGCGCCGGCGCCCCGGACACGGCCGCCGGCCCGGCGGCGGCGGCCGGCAGCACCGCCGGTCCCGCCGCGACCCCCAGGACGAGGGCGGCGGCCAGCAGCGTGCGGGTGGTGCTCTTCATGGTCAACTCCGTGGGTGCGAGCCGGTGTCGTCGATGGCTCCATCCTGGTGACCCGCGGCGGTCCGGGGATCGCCGGAGCGGGGGAATTCGCCCGCCCCGCTCATCCCCCGGGCGGGGGAGAACCCGCCGTGACCAGTCCGCTCTCGTACGCGCAGATCACCGCCTGGATGCGGTCCCGAAGCCCCAGCTTGGCGAGCACGTTCCCCACGTGCGTCTTCACGGTGTGATCGCTGACGACCAGCTCCGCCGCGATCTCGGCGTTCGACAGGCCCCGCGCGAGGAGCAGCAGCGTCTCCCGCTCGCGGGCCGTCAGCGCGTCGAGGCGTGGATCCGGGCGGGCGGGGCGCCGGGCCGGGCGGGTGTACTCCTCGACCAGCCGCCGGGCCACCGACGGGGCGAGCAGCGAGTCGCCCCGTGCCACCACCCGCACCGCGTGGACCAGATCGTCCCGGCGCACGTCCTTCAGCAGAAATCCGCTCGCGCCCGCGTGCAGCGCCTCGTACACGTACTCGTCGGAGTCGAAGGTGGTCAGCATCACCGTCCGGCAGGCCGAGTCGGCGCTGATGGCACGGCAGGACTCGATGCCGTCCATCCGCGGCATCCGGATGTCGAGCAGCGCCACATCGGGGGAGTGACGGCGCACCGCCTCCAGCGCCTCCACTCCGTCCGCGGCCTCCGCCACGACCTCGATGTCCGGCTGGACGTCGAGGATCATCGCGAAACCGCTGCGGACCAGCTCCTGGTCGTCGGCCACCACCACCCGGATCGTCAACGCGCCACCTCCCGGGCAGCGTCCGAGGGAAGCGAGACCCGCACCTCGAAGCCCCGCCCCCGCGGGCCCGGTCCGCACACCGCCGTGCCGCCGAGCGCCGCCGCCCGCTCACGGATCCCGACGAGCCCGTGCCCGCCGCCATCGTGCCGCACACCCCGCCGCGGCCCTCGCCCGTCGTCCGTCACGACCACCTCCAGCACTCCCTCCTCGTACGCCAGCCGCACGGAGGCGGTGCGCGCCCCCGCGTGTCTCACCACGTTCGTCAGCGCCTCCTGGACGATCCGGTAGACCGTCGCCCCGGTGGCCGCGGGGAGAGCGCGCACCCCTCCCGTCGTCCCGTACGAGACATCGAGCCCACCCGCCCGCACGCGCTCCAGCAGGCCGGGCAGCCCCGCGAGGTCCGGCTGCGGCTCCCGCGGCTCGGGCCCCTCCGTCCCCTCCCTCAGGACCCCGAGCATTCCGCGCAGCTGCGCCATCGCGTCCCGGCCGGTCGCGGAGATCGCGTCGAACGCGGCCTCCGCCCGCTCGGGCGCGGTCCGCACCGCCACCGGTCCCGCCTCCGCCTGCACGACCATCAGGCTCACTGCGTGGGACAGGATGTCGTGCATCTCCCGTGCGATCCTGGCCCGTTCACGCGCCGCGGCCCGTTCCGCCTCCACACGGGTGGCCCGCTGCCGGGCGTCGGTGAGCCGCCCGAGGACGTAGGCGGCCGCGAACACGAAGAGGGAGAAGGTCAGTTCGCGCGCCGATCGCGTGTTGAGCCACACCGACACCGGCACCGCGACCGTCATCAGCAGACCCGTCGCCAGCCGCTGCCACGGTGGCGCGAGCGCGGCGATGGTGTAGACGACGACGAGCCCGGTGTACGGAAGGGGCTGGCCCGGCCCGTCCACGGCCAGCTGGTACAGCGCGCTGGTCGCCATGATCGCGAGGAGCACGGCGATCGGGGCGCGCCGCCGCCAGATCAGCGGGAGGACGGTGAGCGTCGTCAGGCCGTACGCGGGCCAGGTCGCCGGCGGCAGCTCGGGGGCGCGCGGCACGACGAACGGCATCGTCATCGCGGCCTGCACGAGCAGGGCGATCCCGATGTCCACGGCGAGCGGATGCGTGTCCCCGAACCGCCGGGCCCGCTCGCCCCATCCCCGCACGGTCTCCCGCGCGTCCCTCCCCCGTATGCCCATTACGGCTTGCGGCCCACCGCGCCGAACTGCGCGACCTCGTTCGCCGGGGCGAACCGCCAGCTCGCGCACGAGACGATCCCCGGCTCCAGGACGTCGAGCCCGTCCAGGAAGGAGGTGAACTCGGCGCGGCTGCGGGCGGTGATCGGAGGCGTGGCGTTCTCGTTCCAGAACCTCATCGCCGCCACGTTGCCCTCGCCCCCGAGCTCCCGCTCCAGGGTGGGGTGGGTCAGCACGAGATGGCTGCCGGACGGCATCGCGTCCATGAGCGTACGGACCACGGTCCCGGCCTCGTCGGTGTCGAGGACGAAGTTGAGGATGCCCAGCATCATCACCGCGACCGGGCGCGACAGATCGAGCGTCCGTGCCGCCGCCTCCAGGATGAACTCCGGATTCCGCGCGTCCGCGTCGACGTACTCGGTGACCCCCTCGGGGGCGCTGGTCAGCAGCGCGCGGGCATGCGTGAGCACGATCGGGTCGTTGTCGACGTAGACGACCCTGGCCTCCGGCGCGATCCGCTGGGCGACCTCGTGGGTGTTGTCGGCCGTCGGCAGGCCGGTGCCGATGTCCAGGAACTGCCGCACTCCCGCGTCGGCCGCCAGATACGTCACCGCCCGGCCGAGGAACGCCCGGTCCGCGCGGGCCACTTCACCGATGCTCGGGTACAGACCGGTGACCTGGTCGCCGACCTCCCGGTCGACGGGGTAGTTGTCCTTGCCGCCCAGCCAGTAGTCCCACACCCGGGCGTTGTGCGCGATGTCGGTCCGGATCCGCTCGGCCCCTGTCACCGGTGGTCCCCCCTTCGCAGTTCGGCGGCGAGCACGTCCACCCGGTTGGTGGTGATCGCGTCCACCCCGTGGGACAGGAGCTTACGCATCGAGCGCCGGGTGTCCGCGGTCCAGGCCGACAGCAGAAGGCCGTCCCGGTGCACCCGCTCGGCCAGTGCCCGACTCACCAGCCCGAAGCGGTAGTTGAGCCAGCGCGGCCGCACCGCGTCCAGGAGCACCGCACGCGGCGGCGCCAGCGTCGTCCACGTCAGGGCGATCTCCGCGGCCGGGTCGGCGGCCCGGACCTGGAGCATCGCCACCCCGCCCGCGCAGTAGTACACGCGCTCGGCGGCCCCGCACTCGCGGACCGTGCCGACGATCGTGCGGACCGATTCCTCGTTCCCGCCCGGCAGGTCGAGCATCAGCCGGTGCGGCCCCGCCGCGATCAGCGCCTCGCGCAGCGTCGGCACCCCTCCGTACGTCAGCTCCCGCAGCTGTGCGTGGGTGAGCGCGGACAGCGGCCGGTCGTGGCCCCAGAGTCGTCGGAGCGTGTCGTCGTGGAGCAGGACGGGGACGCCGTCACGGGTGAGCCGTACGTCGATCTCGACGGCGTCGGCGCCCCCCTCGATCGCCGAGACGATCGAGGGGACCGTGTTCTCCCGTACGCGGTACGGGTCGCCGCGGTGGCCTACGACGGTGACGTGGTCCGGGGTGACGTGGTCCATGGGGCCATTGTTGCGGCTGGGCCGCCGCTCAGCGCGCGAGCCACGTCTCCGTGTAGTCGTCGATCTCGGCGACGAGGCGGGCCTTCCCCGCCTCGTCCAGGAACGACGCCTCCACCGCGTTCTTGGCGAGGGCCGCCAGACCGCGCTCGTCGAGGTCCAGGAGCCGGGCGGCGACGGCGTACTCGTGGTTCAGGTCCGTACCGAACATCGGCGGGTCGTCGCTGTTGATCGTCACGAGGACGCCGGCCGCCACCATCTCCTTGATGGGGTGCTGGTCCAGGTCGGCGACCGCGCGGGTCGCGATGTTCGAGGTCGGGCAGACCTCCAGGGCGATCCGGTGCTCCGCCAGGTGGGCCAGGAGCGCCGGGTCCCGCACGGCGCTGGTGCCGTGACCGATGCGCTGGGCGCCCAGCTCGTTCAGGGCGTCCCAGATCGTCTCCGGGCCCGTCGTCTCGCCCGCGTGCGGGACGGAGCGCAGGCCGGCCGCGATCGCCCGGTCGAAGTACGGCTTGAACTGCGGGCGCGGCACACCGATCTCCGGCCCGCCGAGACCGAACGAGACCAGACCCTCGGGGCGCAGGTCGACCGCCAGCCTGGCGGTCTCCTCCGCGGCCTCGAGGCCGGCCTCGCCGGGGATGTCGAAGCACCAGCGCAGGACGACGCCCAGCTCGGCCTCGGCGGCCTTGCGGGCGTCCTCGATGGCCGCCATGAAAGCCCGCTCGTCGATCCCGCGGCGGGTGGAGCTGTACGGGGTGATGGTCAGCTCGGCGTACCGGATGTTCTGCCGGGCCATGTCCCGGGCGACCTCGAAGGTCAGCAGCCGGACGTCCTCCGGGGTGCGGACGAGGTCGACGACCGAGAGGTAGACCTCGATGAAGTGCGCGAAGTCGGTGAACGTGAAGTAGTCGGCGAGCGCGTCGGGGTCCGTGGGGACCTTCGAGTCGGGGTGACGGGCGGCCAGCTCGGAGACGATCCGCGGGGAGGCGGAACCGACGTGGTGGACGTGCAGCTCGGCCTTGGGGAGGCCGGCGATGAAGGAGCGGAGATCGGTCATCGGATCATCGTAGGCCGGGCGGGTCCGCCGTCAGGGGGAGGTCGTAGCATGGCGTGACCACGATGGGGGAGGCCCATGTCTGACAACAGCGACCAGCCGCGTGGCGGGTACGACCCGGCGGACCCGTGGGCTCCGCCGAACCGCGACGGGGTGGAACTGAGCAAGCCGGCGACGCCCGGTCCACAGGACCGCCCGCCGGTGCACGACCAGCCGACGATGACGTCGATGCCGGCGGCCGGTGACGTGCCGCCGCCGCCCGTGGCGCCCGGAGGGCCCGCGGCCACGCCCGGCGCGTACGGCTACCCGGCCGCGACGCCGGCCGCGCCCGCCCCGGCGTCGTACGGCTACCCCGGCTATCCGGGGTACGGCGGCGGCTACGGCCAGACCGGCTGGCAGGGGTCCCCGGCCAACGGGATGGGGACGGCGGCGATGGTGCTCGGCATCATCGCGACCGTCGGCTTCTGCATGTACGGCCTCGGGGTCGTGCTCGGCATCCTGGCCCTGATCTTCGGCATCATCGGCCGCAAGAAGGTGCAGCGGGGCGAGGCGACCAACGGAGGCATGGCGACCGCGGGCATCGTCCTCGGCGCGATCGGCATCCTGATCAGCTCGCTGTTCCTGGGCTTCGTCCTCTGGGCCGTCGCCCAGGACGAGACCTACGGCAGCGACACCGACGACCCGTGGCAGACGAGCCTGGTGGTCGAGAACCGCTAGGCAGCTCCGCGGCAGAGGGAAGGGCCCCGCGGCCTCACGGCCGCGGGGCCCTTCCTCGCTCCCGGACGCCTCGCCTGTCGCCGCGAGGCCGTGTTTCGAAAGTCCCGCCTGCCCCGCGACGCCTGGCACGCGCGCTCGCCGCGTTGTCGGGATCGCCCGAGTACGCCCGGTACGAGGGCGACCCTCCGCCTTGCGATCGCACATGCCGGACGCCGCGGGGCCCGCCCTTCGGGCGGACGGCGCCACTTTCGATACACGCCCTAGTATTCTGAGTCGGGAATTCTGTTCAGATGTGTAGGCTTGCTGCATGGCGCGGACGGGGCGGCCGAAGGCCGAGTTGACGTTGTCGGACG
>NZ_JBEZNW010000038.1:0-70013 GCF_040653355.1 Streptomyces sp. NPDC047971
ACCGCGCCCGCGGCGGTGTGGTTTCGCTCCCGCGTCGCGCGTGGGCGCTGGGCCTTGGTCAGGGGGGCTACTCCCGTTGTGGTTGTTGGGGGGGGGGGTGGGGGGGCCCGGGCGGCCGGGCCCGCACACCCATCATCCCTGTTCGTCGCCCGTTCGGGCCGGGTAGGTGTGGAAGCCCCGGCCCGTCTTGCGGCCGAGCAGGCCCGCGTCCACCATCCGGGCGAGGAGCGGAGGCGGAGCGTACAGCGGCTCCCGGTACTCCGCGTACATCGACCGCGCGATGGCCTGGACGGTGTCCAGACCGATCAGGTCCGCCAGCGCGAGCGGCCCCAGCGGGTGGGCGCAGCCCAGGGTCATGCCCCGGTCGATGTCCTCGGCGGATGCCGTGCCGGAATCCGCCATCCGCACCGCCGCCAGCAGATACGGCACGAGCAGCGCGTTGACGACGAACCCCGCGCGGTCCTGGGCGCGGATGACCCGTTTGCCCAGGACGTCGGAGGCGAAGCCCTCGGCGCGCCGGGCGGTCTCCTCTCCGGTGAGCAAGGACGGCACCAGTTCGACCAGGGGAAGCACCGGCACGGGGTTGAAGAAGTGCAGCCCTACGACCTGGGCGGGCCGTGAGATCGCGGCGGCCAGCCGGATGACGGGGATGGAGGAGGTGTTCGTCGCCAGGACGGCGTCCCTGCGCTCCACCGTCGCGTCGAGCCGGGTGAAGACCTCGACCTTCGCCCGCTCGTCCTCGGCCACCGCCTCGACGACGAGATCCCGGTCCGCGATCCGGTCCCAGTCCGTGGTCATCGTGATCCGGCCGGCGGCGGCGTCCCGTTCAGCGGCCGTCAGCCTTCCGGCGGTCGTGGCCCGTGCCAGGGAGCGGGTGATGCGGCGCAGGCCGGCCTCCGCGGCCGGCCCGTCCGACTCCACCACCACGACGTCCCGGCCGGCGCGGGCGCAGACCTCGGCGATGCCGGAGCCCATCAGGCCGCATCCGACGATGCCGACCCGTTCGACGTCGGTCATCGGGTGGACGGCTCCGGCGCGGTCGGCATCCGGAGAACTCCCGTACCGCGCTTGACCAGTTCGCCGGCGACGATCAGACGCTGGATCTCGGAGGTCCCCTCCCAGATGCGGTCGACGCGCAGCTCGCGGTAGAGACGCTCGACGGGGTACGAGCGGTCGTAGCCGCGGCCTCCGAAGATCTGCAGGCAGCGGTCGATGACCCGCCCGGACGCCTCGCTAGACGACAGCTTGGCGATGGCCGCCTTGGCGTGCAGGGTCTTGCGATCGGTCCCGCCCCGGTCGACCTCCCAGGCGACCTGGTGGGTGTAGGCGCGATTGACGGCGATGTCGACGGCGCAGTCGGCGAGCATCCCCTGGATCAGCTGGAAGTCGGCGATGCGGGAGCCGAACTGGCGGCGTTCGACGGCCCAGTCCCGGGCCAGTTCAAGGGCGCGTTCGGCCGCCCCGATCGTCCGGGCGGCGATCATGAGCCGTTCCTCGGAGAACCAGGAGCGCGTGATGTCGTAGCCGTTCCCCACCTCCCCGAGGACGGCGTCGTCGGGGACGTGCACATCGGTGAAGGTGAACTCGGGGTGCTCGTAGACGAAGGTGTGCATCCAGCGGGGCACCCGGGTCATCTCGACGCCGGGGGTGTCCTTGTCGACGAGGAAGAGCGTCGGGGCCCGCTCCTCCCCTGCCACCGCGAGCACGATCATGAAGTCGGCGTGGTCCCCGACGGTGACGAACCACTTCTCGCCGTTGAGCACCCAGCCGCCGGTGGTCCGCGTCGCCGTGGTCCGCAGGCTCTGCGGGTCGGAGCCCGCTTCCCGCTCGCTCACGGCGTAGCAGTCACGGCGCTGTCCCCGGATCACGGGCACGAGGTACCGCTCGCGCTGCTCGGGCGTGCAGAAGGACAGGGCGTTGGCCGGGCGCCACACCATGTCCCACAGGGCGCCGGTGAGGCGTCCCAGCTCCTCCTGGACCGTGACCTGCTCCAGGATGGTGAGGCCCGCGCCGCCCCACTCCACCGGCATGTTCACCGCCTGCAGACCACTGTCGAGGACGGCGTCGCGGATCTCGGCGTGGGCCCGCGGGGGCAGGCCGTTGTTCTCCTCGCAGTCGAGCTCGTACTTCATGATGACGTCGGTCAGGGCACGCGCCGAGCCCTTGAGCTCTTCCTGACGGGGGGTGAGACGGAAGTCCATGGGTGAGTCCTCTGGGTCGGGGAGGGGGGTGGGGTCGAGGGCCGGTTCCGGATGGGAGGGAGGTGACTGGTGCGGAGCCGTGGGCGGATTCGTCCCGGGGCAGCGATCGTCAGGAGCCGGGCAGGGCGAGCGCCCGGGTGCCGCGCTTGATCAGTTCGTTGGCGATGATGAGACGCTGGATCTCGGAGGTCCCCTCCCAGATCCGGTCGACGCGCAGCTCGCGGTACATCCGTTCCACCGGGTACGAGCGGTCGTAGCCACGACCGCCGAAGATCTGTACGCATCGGTCGACGACCCGCCCGGCGGCCTCGCTGGCCGCGAGTTTCGCCGTGGACGCCTTGGCATGCAGGGTCTTGCGGTCGGTGTGCGGCTGATCGGCCTCCCACGCGACCTGGTGGGTGTACGCGCGGTTGACGGCGATGTCGACGGCGCAGTCGGCGAGCATCCCCTGGATCAGCTGGAAGTCGGCGATGGGCGAGCCGAACTGACGGCGTTCCACCGCCCAGTCGCGAGCCAGTTCCAGGGCCCGCTCGGCCGCCCCCACGGTCCGCGCGGCGATCATCAGCCGCTCGTCGGTGAACCACTCCTTCGTCAGCTCGTAGCCGTTGCCGACACCGCCGAGCACATCCTCGTCGGGGACGAACACGTCGGTGAACGTGAACTCGGGGTGCCCGTTGACCGCGGAGTGCATGAAGCGCGGGACTCGCGTCATCTCCACGCCGGCCGCCTGCTTGTCGACGAAGAACAGGGTCGCGGCCCGCTCCGGACCCGCGTCGGCCTGCACCAGCAGGAAGTCGGCGATGTCGCCGCAGGTCACGAACCACTTCTCGCCGTTCAGCAGCCAGCCGCCGTCGGTACGGGTCGCGGTGCTGGTGCCCGAGCCGGGATCGGAGCCCGCTCCGGGCTCGGTCACCGCGAAGGCGTCGAAGCGCTCGCCTCGGATCACGGGCAGCAGATACCTCTCGCGCTGGGCCTCGGTGCCGTAGGCGAGGACGTTCGCGGGGCGCCAGGGGATGTCCCAGAGGCAGTTGGTGACCTTGCCGAATTCCTCCTCGACGATCACCTGGTCGAGGAGGGAGAGGCCGGCGCCGCCCCATTCGGCCGGCATGTTGATGGCGTAGACGCCCGCGTCGATGGCGGCGCGCGTGAGCTCGCGGACGGTGTCGGCGGGAAGCGGGCCACCGGCCTGCTCGGACTGGTCCTCGTACGTCATCAACAGTCGGGTGTAGGCGGCTGCCCGGGCCTTGAGTTCGGCCTGCTCGGGTGTGTAGCGGAAGTCCATCGTGTCCTCCAGGGCAGAGGTGGCGGGGTGGGCGCGGGGAGGGGCAGGGGTACGGGGAGGGGCAGGGGTACGGGATGCCACGGGCCGCGTGGCTCCGCTGCGGGAGCGGTTGCGGGCGCGGTCAGCCCAGGACGGCCCGGGCGTCCAGGGCCACGGCGCCGTCCGGGCGTACGAGGAGGGGGTTGACCTCGAGTTCGGCGAGCTCGGGATGGGCGGCGGCGACCGCGGTGATGCGTTCGATCACGGCGGCCGCGGCGGTCACGTCGACGGCCGGCCGGCCACGGACTCCGGAGAGCAACGCGGCGGTCCGCAGACCACGGAGCAGCTCCTCGGAGCGCCCGGCCGGTACGGGTGCGAGGGAGAAGGCGACATCGCGCAGGGTCTCGGTGAGGACCCCGCCGAGCCCGACCATGGCCACCGGTCCGAAGCGCGGGTCCCGGTTCACGCCCACGATCAGCTCCACGCCGTCCGAGAGGTCGGCCATCGCCTCGACCGAGTACGAGGGGGCGCCGAGCCGGGCATGCATGTCCCGGTACGCGGCGAGGAGCGCCGCCCGGTCGGGCAGCCGCAGGGCCACGCCGCCCGCGTCCGACTTGTGCAGGAGGTGCAGGGCCTTCAGCACGTACGGCCCGTCGAATTCCCCTGCCGCGGCCAGCAGTCCGGCCTCGTCGACGATCTCGCGGGCACGGGGGAACGGCACCCCGGCCTCTTCGAGCAGCGCCCGGATCGGGTGGTATCCGGGGTCTGTCAGGGGCGGCCGCGGCGCGGGCAGCGGGGCGATCCCGGCCGACGTGGCGCACTCCCTTGCGCCCGACAGCCCGGAAGCGGGCTCGCCCGACGGTCCCGTGGGTGCCGTGGGGCCCGGGCCGGACGTTGCCCGGCCCGTCATCGCCGCCAGGGCGCGGGCCGCGTCCTCCGTTGCGGAGAACACCGGCACACCGCCCTCGACCAGCAGTCGGCAGCTCGGCGACTGTGGATACATCGACTGCACGACGAGCGGCTTCGGCATGAGGGCGAGGTGCGCCACGATCTCCTTCGCGGCCCGTGTCTCGCCCTCGGCCAGGACGGAGCCCCCGGCCGGACCGCCGCCCAGGCCGCCGTCGGAAGCGGCGTACCCGCCGAAGTACCCCGTCATCAGGACGGCGTCGACCTCCCGCGCCGCGAGCAGTTCCGCGACGGTGTCCGCGTACGAGAGGGGGCGCTGCTCCCCCATCCCCGCCAGGTCGACCGGGTTGGCGACCGCGGACTGTTCCCAGAGCACCGTGCGGAGCCGGTCCCGCGTCGGAGCGTCGAGCTCCGGCACGTCGAGCCCGGCGTCCTCGGCGGCGTCGGCCGCGATGGCTCCGTGGCCGCCTCCGTCGGTGAAGACCGCGGTCCGTCGGCCGCTCGTGCGGACCCCGCCGCTCAGTGCGGCCAGCACCACGGTCATCTCCCGTGGTGTACGGACGAGTTCGACGCCCGCGTCGCGGCAGGCGGCGGCGACCACGTCGGCCGACGTGGTCAGCGCTCCGGTGTGCGACTGGGCGCTGCGGGCCGAGGCTGTGCCGCGGCCGGCGGTCAGCAGGACCACCGGTTTGCCCGCGTCGGCCGCGGCCCGTGCGAAGGCCCTGCCGTCGCCGAAGTCCTCCGCGTAGACCGCGATCACCGAGGTGGCCTCGTGTCGGGCGCAGTCCTCGACGAGGTCGACGAGGGTGACGTCGGCCTGATTGCCGAGGGAGACGAAGCGGGAGAATCCGAGGCCGTGCGGGGTGCCGCGGAGCTGGAGTTCCAGGGCGAGGTTGCCGCTCTGGCTCAGCAGGGCGACCGCGCCGGGTGCGAAACGGTCCGAGGCCAGGTACAGCTCGGTGGTGTTGTCGGCGACGCCGAGACAGTTGGGGCCGACGAGGACGGCGCCGGCGTCCCGGACGCGCGTGGCGATCGCCCGCTGCCGGGCCAGTCCGGCGGGGCCGGCCTCCGCGAAACCGGCCGTGATGCCGACGATCGCCTTCGCCCCGCAGGCCAGTGCGTCGTCGACGGCCGCCTCGAAGCCGGCGCCGGGGACGGAGATCACCACCAGTTCGACGGGTTCCCCGATCTCGGCCAGGGAGGTGGCCGCGGTCCGGCCGAGGACGGTGCCGCCGCGCCGGTTGACGAGGTGGACGGGGCGCCGGTCGGGGGCCCGGAGCGCTTGGGAGGCCACCGCGTGACCGTACTTGGCCGGGTCGTCGCTGGCGCCCACGACGGCGACGGAGGCGGGGTCGAAGAGCGAGGTCAGATCGCGTGCCATGTCAACGCTCCAACCGGAGTGCGGAGTTGGGGCAGCTGGCGGCACAGGCGCGCGCCTCGTCCTCGGCGGCGGGCGGGACGGAGACGGCGATGACGGCGGCGTACCCCCACTCGTCGAGTTCGACGAGTTCGGGCGCGTGTTCCTGGCACAGTCCGTAGCCCTGGCAGAGGGTGGAGTCCAACAGGAGTTTCATGGCGTTCCTTTCAGCGCGGGCAGCGGAGAACGTGAGGTGGGCGGGGCGGTGGCCGGTGCCTGGGCGTGGGCGGTGGCGTCGACGACCTCGGGTACGGCGACGGACAGTCGGCCGGTGGCGCTCGCGCGGGGGCGTGCGGCGCACGTGGCGCACGGCAGGTCGAGGTGGAGCGGGACGAGTGCGGGGAAGGCACGCAGGAGGCTGCCGGCGGTGCCGGCGGCGGCGTCGAGCAGGCCGCAGGCCCCGCGCCCGGGCAGGCCCTGGGACCACCGGTGGAGGCGGGCGGCGGTGTCGGGCCCGGCCGAACCGGCGACGAGCGCGTCCAGTGCGTCGCGGATCGCGCCCGTGCCGGAGACGCAGACTCCGCACTGGCGTGCGCTCTCGGCCGCGAGGTGGCCGACCGCGTCGGCCGCCGCGGACACGGGGCAGGCGGGGGAGGCGAGGAAGCGGATCGCGCCGCAGCCGAGGGCGGTGCCGGCCCCGAGGAGGGCGTCGGGGTCCAGGGGGAGGTCCAGGGCCCGGGCGTCGACGAGGCCGCCGAACAGTCCGCCCATCAGCGCGCCGGCCGCGTCCGGGCTCCCCTGGAGGGTCGCGAGGTCGCGCAGCGGGACGCCGTACGAGACTTCGGCGAGCACCGCGTCCGCGGTCCCGCCGGACAGCGTGACCAGGGTGGTGCGGGCGATCCGGTCGCGCAGACCGGGTCGGGCGGCGGTCAGGGCGATCCGGGCGAGGGTCTCGACGTTGGCGACCAGGGTCGGCTCGCCCCCGACGCCCTTCTCGAAGGGGCGGGGCGGCTTGGCGGTCGGCAGCGCCGGACCGCCGTCGATCCTGCGCACGACGGCGGATTCCTCGCCGGCGACGTAGGTGTGCGCGGTCTCCACGACCTCGACGGGCAGGGGCGGCGGGTGCTCGGCGAGGGCTCGGCGGACGCGGACGCCGGCCTCGGGGTCCGAGAGGTAGACGTAGCCGCGTCGGGCGCCGGTGATCGCCGCCGCGCGGGCGAGGCCGTCGAGGACGAGGTGCGGACGGGCCCGCAGCAGCCAACGGTCCTTGACGGAACCGGGCTCGCCCTCCTCGCCGTTGGCCACGACGACCGGGGAGCCACCGCGTTCGCGTACGGCGCGCAGTTTGACGGCGGCCGGGAATCCGGCGCCGCCACGGCCCCGCAGTCCCGCCGCGTCCAGGTGGCGCAGCAGCTCGTCCGGGCTGGCGCCTTCGGCGTATCCGCCGGTCGCGCGGTAGCCCGCGGCGCTCTCGGTGACGCCCGGCGCCGCTCCGAGGACGGAGCCCGGGGACGGTGCCGTCTGCCGGCGGATCGTGGTCATCGGCTCTCTCCCGTGCGGGGGTGCTGGGTGCGCAGGGTCCGTACCGCCCTTTCCAGCGCGGCGCGGTCCCCGGAGGTGCGGCCGTATCCCGCGCCCGGGAGGCCGATGAGCATGTGGTGGTGGTCGAGGACCACCTCGGCGGCGAGCAGAGCGGCCGCGCGGTCGTCGGGCGGGGGCGGCGGGGTGTTCTCGGCGGGGTCGCGCCGGGGGTCGCCGGCCCGGTCCGTCCGTGCCGCCACGGTGGTGACCAGGGCGGTGACCTCTGCCAGGTAGCGCAGCCAGCTGTGTCGGCTGCCCCGCAGGACCAGGCGTTCCAGGCGGCGCCGTTCGGCGGCCGCGAGTTCCGCCCGGGCGGCGGACCGGTGGTCCGCGGCGCCCGGCGCCGCGCCGGAGGCGGAGGCGGAGGCGGAGGCGGAGGCGGAGGCGGAGGCGGAGGCGGCGCGCAGCGTCGCGACCGCCGCGGGGAGTTCCCGCTCCGGTTCGGGGGTGAGCCCGAGCCAGTCCAGACGGCGACGAGCGCTCATGGGTGCCTCCGAGAGAGGTGGGGTGCCGTGACCCGGCGGGTGGCCGAGGGAGCCGAGGGCGGGTACGGGCCCTGAGCTCGCCGCGGGGACGCCGAGGGCGTGCGGCCGAGGGAGGAAGGGGTTGCGCGGACCCCAGGCAGGTGCCGGGGCGCGCCGGGCTGCGTCCGGGTCCGACGGGCGGATGCGCAGGTCAGAGGCGGATAAACGCCGGAGCAGCGACATGAGGCAGTTCACTGACCGATCGGTCAGCCAGGTTCAACGCTAGCTGACCGATCGGTCAGGGTACAAGTCTTGACCCGACGGAATTCAGCCAGCACTCTGGCTGTCCAATCGGTCAGCCTGGTCTCGGCGCCCGCCCCGACCACCTGCCCGCAGCTGGGTCGTCTCGACATCGATGCCCTACACCGATCGCCGCACGGCCGGCACGGAGGAGTCACACGATGCAATCCCGAGCCCCCGAAACACCCCTCAGCCCGCCCGGCCGCACGGCGTCCGGCCAGGACACCCGGGCCCGCGACACCACCGACCGCGAGCCGTCCGGGCAGCACACTCCGCCCCGCGACACCACCGACAACGAGCCGTCCGGCCAGGACACCCCGGTCCGCCACACCACCGACCGCGAGCGCACCCCGCCCCGCGACACCACCGGCCGCACGGGCGCGAGCCGGAACACCTCCGACCAGGACGTCCCGCCGCCCGCGCTCTCGGCCCGCTACTACACCGACCCCGACATCGCCGCCGCGGAGATGCGGCACGTCTTCGCCAAGTCCTGGCAGGTCGTCTGCCACGAGTCCGACCTGCCCGGCCCCGGAGCCCGGCTCGCCGCCAAGGTCGCGGACCGCGAGGTCCTGGTCGTCCGGACCGAGGACGGTGGCCTGGCCGCCCACCTCAACGTCTGCCGCCACCGCGGAACCCGCCTGGTCACCGACCCCGAACCGGCCGGCAAGGCGATCCGCTGCCCGTACCACGGCTGGACGTACCGACTCGACGGAAGCCTCGTCGGAGCCCCGGAGGCTCGGCAGATCCCCTGCCTCGACAAGCCCCGGCTCGGTCTCTTCCCGGCGCGGGTCGAGTCGTTCCTCGGCTTCGTCTTCGTCAACCTCGATCCCGACGCCGTGCCGCTCGCCGAGCAGTGCGCCGGACTCGCCGAGGCGGTCGGCCACTACGCGGGGGCGGACCTCGTACCGATCGGCAGCGACCGGATCCACGACCTGGCCGGCGCCGAGGTGCAGGAGGCCAACTGGAAGGTCGCGGTCGACAACTACCTGGAGGGCTATCACGTCCCGGTGGCCCATCCGGGGCTGATGAGGCTGCTCGACTACCAGGGCTACACCTGCGAGATCGAGGAGTCCTACGCGCTCTTCACCTCGCCCCTGCGGGACAAGCCGTCCTCCAACTGGGCCGAGCGCCTCTACCAGCGCGTCGCCGCGCCCATGCCCGGCCTCGACGAGGCCGACCGGCGGGTCTGGCGGTACGCGGTGATCTACCCCAACACCCTCATCGACTTCTACCCCGACCACGTCCTGGCGTGGACCGCGATCCCGACCGGGACGGAACGCGTGGCCGTACCGGGCGGGTTCTACACCCGCCGCGGCACGAGCCTGCGCACCCGGCTCGCCCGGCGCCTCAACATCCACATCGGCTGGATCACCAACGACGAGGACGCCGAGCTCGTCGCCCGCGTCCAACGAGGGCTCTCCACACCCGGGTTCGAGCCGGGCCCGCTGTCGCGCCGGGAGTCGGCGGTGGGGTGGTTCGCCGATCGGATCCGGGCGGATCTCGACGTGGCGGACGGGTGATCCGCCCGCGGCCGACGGACGCCGTCCCGGTCCGCCGTCCCTGAGGCGTACCGCCCCCAACCCGTGGGCGCGCCGCGGCCCCTGAGGTCGGCCGAACCCGGCACCCCGCCTCGCCGCTCCCCGCGCGCACCCGACCGGCACCACCGCCGTCCTCGCGTTCCGCGCCGTCCCCACGGCCGTCCCCGCGCACCGCGTCCCGCCCACCGCGGCACCGCACTCCCTCCCCGCACTCCCTCCCCGCGCTCCCTCCCCCGACGCCCCGTTCGTTCCTCCGCCGTCCCCCTGCGGCCCAACGGAGAGGACCCACATGTCCCCCGAGGCACGTTCCCTGACCCGACGTTCACTGCTCCGCGCCGGCACCGCCACGGCGCTCGGCCTCACGGCGGCCGGCTGCGGATTCGCATCCGGCGGCGACCCGGCCGGAAAGGAGGCCGAGGACAAGCCGATCGACGTGAAGGTCGACGGCGACCTCGTCTACTTCAACTGGGCCGACTTCGTCGATCCGGCCGTCTTCGCCGGCTTCGAGAAGGAGTACGGCGTCAAGGTCGTCCAGTCGAACTACGACTCGATGGAAGGCATGGTCGCCAAGCTCAACGCCGGCAACCGCTACGACATCATCTTCCCCACGGCCAAGTGGGCGGAGCGCCTCACCCAGGGAGGCCGGCTGCACCGCATCGACCACACGAGACTGAGGAACGCCGAAGCGGTGTTCGGCGGCTACGACTACTTCGCCGACCCCTGGTACGACCCGCGGTCCCGGCACACGGTCCCCTTCACGATGTACAAGACCGGCATCGGCTGGCGCAGGGACCGGCTCGGTGATCTGACCGGCTCCTGGAACGACCTGTGGAACGAGAAGGCCAAGGGCAAGGTCTTCGTCCTCGACGACCGCGACGAGGTGCTCGGCATCGGCGCGCTCAAGCACGGGCTCGGCCTCACCACCGGCGACCCCGACGACCTCGAACGCGTCACCGACACCCTCCGCTCGCTCCGTCCGCGACTGCGCGGCTTCTCCAGCGACAGCTACAACAACCTCCTCAACGGCAACGCCGACATGACCCAGGCGTGGAGCGGCGACATGGCCGCCATGCTCGCCCAGGCGAAGGACCCGTCGGTCTTCGGCTTCCAGGTCGCCCGGGAGGGCGCTCCGGTCAACTCCGACTGCTACGCCATTCCCGCCGACGCGCCGCACCCCGGCACCGCGATGCTCTTCATCGACTACATGCTCCGGCCGGAGAACGTGCGCAGGAACATCGAGTACATCGGCTACCCGATGCCGGTCCGCGGCAGCGAGGACACGTACGCCGCGCTCGTGGAGCCCTTCCCCCAGTGTCAGGTGAGCACGGACGACCTCAAGGACGACCTGTTCTACCGCAACGGGACCGCGCGGGACGAGAAGGCCCGTGACGCCGCCTGGACCGACGTGAAGGCCGGCTGACATGGAACGACGCAATGGACGCCGACGGCAGGACCGGCTGTGGACCTGGCTGATGCTCCCCGGCACCCTGTGGATGACCGGCTTCCTCGTCGCCTCGCTGATCCTGGTGGCCACGCTCGCGTTCGGCACCACCGACCCGCTCGGGAACCCGCGCTTCGGTCTCGCCTTCGACAACATCGCCGCGCTGGCCGACCCCGCGTACCGGACCGTCCTGCTGCGGTCCCTGGGCTACGCCCTGATCACCTGTGTCATCTGCCTGGCCGTGGCCTATCCGGTCGCGTACGCCATCGCGATGTGCGGCGGACGCTTCAAGAACCTGCTGATCGCCGCGATCGTCGTCCCCTTCTTCGCCAACTACCTGGTGCGGATGTACGGCTGGTCCGTGGTCCTCTCCGACGACGGGCCGCTCCTGAAGGCCCTCCGCGCCATCGGTGTCGCCGACGACGGCACCCGCATCCTCCAGACCGGCGCGGGCGTCGTCGCCGGACTCGTCTACGGCTTCGTCGTCTTCATGATCATCCCGCTGTACGCGGCCATGGAACGCATGGACACCTCGCTCATCGAGGCCGGACGCGACCTGTACGGCGGACCCCTGCGGACCTTCCTCTTCGTCACGGTCCCCGCCACCCGGCAGGGCGCCGCCGCCGGCTGCGTCCTCGTCTTCCTGCCCGCCATGGGCGACTTCGTCAGCGCCCAACTCATGGGAGGCCCCGACCAGATCATGATCGGCAACCTGATCCAGGACAAGTTCTTCCAGGGCCAGAACTGGCCGCTCGGCTCGGCCCTGACCATGCTGCTGATGGCGGTCCTGTTCCTCGGGATGCTCGGCTATCTGCGACGCGCCCGCAAGGACGAGGCGGAGGCGGCCCGATGAACCCACGGCTCCAGGGCAGCCCGACCGCCGAACCCCCGGCATCCGCCCCTCCGCGGGACGCGCCCTCCCCCGCCCCTCCCCCGGCCCGCCGCGCGTCCGGGTCGCGCCATGGAGCCGAGGGCCGGCCCCGGTTCGCCATCGCGGTCACCGCGGTCTTCTTCGCCCTGCTCTACCTCCCCGTGGGCGTCGTCGTCCTCTTCTCCTTCAACTCACAGAAGTCCCTCACCGTCTTCGAGGACGTCAGTCTCCGCTGGTACGGGGCGTTCCTCCGCGACGAGGTGCTCCTCGACTCGCTCGGCATGAGTCTGCGCGTCTCCCTCGTCGCCATGGCCGGCTCGCTCGTCCTCGGCGTCGCCCTCGCGCTCGGCCTGGTCCGGAGCCGCGGCCGGCTCGGCTCCTTCGCCGGACTCGTCATGCTCGTTCCGCTGATCACCCCGGAGATCGTCACCGGCGTCGCCGCGATGCTCCTCTTCAAGGGCCTCGGCGTCACGCTGTCGACCACGACCGTGATGCTCGCCGAGATCACGTTCTCCATCTCCTACGTGACGGTGATCCTGCGCTCGCGCATCGCCGCACTCAACCCGGAGATCGAGGAGGCCGCGATGGATCTCGGCGCCACCCGCGGCCAGGCGCTGCGCCTCGTGACCCTGCCCGCGCTGCTCCCGAGCATCCTCGCCTCCGCGGTCCTGATCTTCGCCCTCGTCTTCGACGACTTCGTCCTCGCCTACTTCACCACCGGCGTCGACCCGCAGCCCCTGTCGGTCCGCATCTACTCGGCGATCAGATTCGGCGTCCAGCCCACGATCAACGCCGTCGGCACCCTCATGCTGGCCGGCTCCATCGGCCTCATCGCCCTCGCGCTCGCCATCCCGCGCCTCTTCGGCCGCCGCGGCGGCCTCGACCTGCTCTCCGGGAAGTGACCTCCATGCACCCGCACCCCGCCGTCCGTCTCGACCGGGTCAGCAAGCGGTACGCCGGCGGGCCCGCCGCCGCCCGTGCCTCCTCCGGCCACGCGTACGCCGTCCGGGACATCGTCCTCGACATCGCCGCCGGTGAGTTCTTCTCCCTCCTCGGTCCCTCCGGCTGCGGCAAGACCACCCTCCTCCGCATGATCGGCGGCTTCGCCGACCCCACCGAAGGCAGCGTCCTGCTCGACGGCGAGGACGTGACCGGCCTGCCGCCGAACAAGCGGAACGTCAACACCGTCTTCCAGAGCTACGCCCTCTTCGACCACCTCTCGCTCGCGGACAACGTGGCCTTCGGGCTCAAGCGCAAGGGCGTCCCGCGCACCGAGATCCGGCGGCGGGTCGGGGACATGCTCGACCTCGTCCAGCTCGGCGGGCTCGCCGACCGGAAGCCGCCCACCCTCTCCGGCGGTCAGCGGCAGCGCGTCGCCCTCGCCCGCGCGCTGGTCAACCGGCCCCAGGTCCTGCTGCTCGACGAGCCGCTGGCCGCCCTCGACCTCAAGCTGCGTCGCCGGATGCAGGTCGAGCTCAAGCAGATCCAGCGCGAGGTCGGCATCACCTTCCTCTTCGTCACCCATGACCAGGACGAGGCGCTGACCATGTCGGACCGCCTCGCCGTGATGAACGAGGGCCGCATCGAGCAGTGCGGCACGCCGGAGGACGTGTACGAGCGTCCCACCAGCACCTTCACCGCCTCCTTCCTCGGCACGTCCAACCTCGTGCCGGGCACCTACCGCTCGGGCCAGGTCGTGCTCGATCAGGGCCCCGCCCTGCCGGTCGGCACGCGCTCCGGGGTCGTCGAGGGCAGTCGGGTCAGCCTCTCCATCCGCCCCGAGAAGATCTGGCTCTCCGACTTCGAAGCCGGCATGGCCCAGGTCACCGGCGTCGTACGGGAGACCGTCTACTCCGGCCCGACCACCACGTATCTCATCGAACTGGCCCCCGGCGTCACCGTGCACGTACTGGAGCAGAACACCTTCCGCTCCCGCATGGAGGACCGGTGGAGCGGCGGCGAGCAGGTCGAGATCGGCTGGAAGCCCGAACACTGCCTGGTCCTCGACTGAACCGCCCGTCCCGGCACCGATCGGAGAAACCCCATGAACCACGACGTCATCGTGCTCGGCGCGGGGCTCGCCGGCCTCGCCGCCGCACGCGACCTCGCAGCGGGCGGAGCCGACGTCCTCGTCGTCGAGGCCCGCGACCGCGTCGGCGGACGCGTCGAACAGACCGCGCTGCCCGACGGCCGACTCGTCCAGCTCGGCGGCGAGGTGGTCGGCCGGGCGCACACCGCGTACACGGCCCTCGTCGCCGAGCTGGGCCTCACGCTCGTCCCCAGCTACGTCGCCGAGCCCGGGGACCTCGTGCGCGCCACGGCGGAAGGGATCTCCGCGGGAGATCCGCCCCACTGGTTCGGCCCCGGTGACGACTCCTGTCACGCGAAGGTGGGCGCCGCCTTCTCCACCCTGGCGGGCGGCGTGGACCCCGACGACCCGTGGGCCCACCCCGACGCCGCCGCCCTCGACCGGCTGTCCGTCGGCGACTGGCTGCGGGCGCAGGGCGCGACCCCGCCGGTCGTACGTCTCTGGGAGATCGGCCAACTCGCCCTGGCCGACGGCTCGTACGAACGGACCTCCTTGCTGGCCGCACTCCGCAAGAGCGCGGCCGTTCCCGGTCCCGGACACTACGACTACGCCTCGTGGGAGGGACTGCGCGTGGCCGAGGGATCGGCGACGGTCGCCCTGCGCATGGCGGCGGGGCTCGACGGCAGGGTGCGGACCGGCGCGCCCGTCGAGGCGGTGGCGGTCCGCCGACCCGGCGGTTGCACGGTTCGTCTCGCGGGCGGCGAGACCCTGACGGCGGGCGCGGTGGTCAGCGCGCTCCCCGTCGGCCCGCTCCGCTCGGTGGCCGTCACCGGTGTGAGCGACGCCCGCCTCGCCTCGCTCCACCGTCAACGCCACGCCCTCGCGGCCAAGTTCACCGCGGCCTACGACCGTCCCTTCTGGCGCGATCGCGGCCTCAGCGGCCTGTCCGAGTGCGAAGGGGTCCTCGGCAGCACGTGGCCGCAGAACGAGGGCGTCCTGTCCGCGCTGGTCCCGCCGGAGCGGTACGGCGTGCTGCTCGGCGTCCCCGGTCCGCTGCGCGCCGCCGAACTGCTCGCCGACATCGCCCGGCTCTACGGCGACGAGGCCCGTCGGCCGCTCGCCACGTACCTGAGGCTGTGGGGCACGGACCCGTGGACCCAGGGGTACGTCACCCAGTGGACGCCCGGTGACGTCATGGCCGTCGGGCCGCTCCACGGCACGCACGAACCGCCCTTCTACGTCTGCGGATCCGACCAGTGGGTGGCCGGCTACATGGAGGGCGCCGTCCGCACCGGTCGCGCCGCCGCCGGGGAGGTGCTGCGCCGTGGCTGACGCTCTGGAGAACCACATCGGGGGCGAGGACCGCCCGGCCGCCTCCGGCGCGACGATGGAGCTGGTCGACCCCTCCACCGGCCATGTGCACGGCCACGCGCCGCGTTCCGGCCGGGCGGACACGGACGCCGCCTGCGCGGCGGCGGCTGCCGCGTTCCCGGAGTGGTCGACGACCACCCCGGCCACCCGGCAGCTCGCGCTGCTCGCCCTCGCCGACGCCATCGAGGAACACGCGGACGCGCTGACGGCCGCGGAGACCGTGGACACCGGGAAGCCGCCGGAGCTGTTCCGGACGGAGGAGCTGCCCGCGATCGTGGACACGGTCCGGTACTTCGCCGGAGCCGCCCGGAACATACCGGGCGCCGCCGCGGCCGAGTACACGGAGGGCCGCACCTCGCTGCTGCGCCGCGAGCCGGTCGGTGTCTGCGCCCAGATCACCCCCTGGAACTACCCCCTGATGATGGCGGCGTGGAAGATCGCCCCCGCCCTCGCCGCAGGCAACACCAGCGTCCTGAAGCCCGCCGACACGACCCCGTCCTCGTCGGTGCTGCTGGCCCGCATCGCGGCCGCCCATCTGCCCCCGGGAGTACTCAACGTGGTCTGCGGCGACCGCGACACCGGCCGGGCGCTCACCTGCCACCGCTCCGTCGCGCTGATCGCGGTCACGGGCAGCGTCCGCGCGGGCCGGGAGATCGCGGCCGCCGCGGCGGCCGATCTGAAGCGGGTCCACCTGGAGCTGGGCGGCAACGCGCCCGTCATCGTCCACGACGACGTCGACATCGCGTCCGCCGCGTCGACGCTCGCGGGGGTGGCCTTCGCCAACGCGGGACAGGACTGTACGGCCCCGACGCGCTTCCTGGTCCATGAGCGGATCCACGACGCGTTCCTGGCGGCTTTCGCGGCGGCGACGCGCCGACTCCGCATCGGGACGGATCTCGGCCCGCTCGCCCACGCGGGCCAACTGGCCTCGGTCCGTGCCCTGTTGTCGGGGCTTCCGGCCCATGCCGAGGTCGTCGTGGGCGGCGCGCCCGTCCCTCGGCCGGGCTTCTTCCACGAGCCGACGGTCGTCGCCGGGGTCCGCCAGGACGACGAGATCGTCCAGGAGGAGATCTTCGGCCCGGTCGTGACCGTGCAGCCCTTCACCGACGAGGCCGAGGCGCTCCACCTGGCCGACGATGTCCGCTTCGGTCTCGCGGCCAGCGTCTGGACCAGGGACCACGACCGTGCGATGCGGGCGACGCGGGCGCTCCACACCGGGATCGTGTGGGTGAACACCCACGGCACGACGGTCTCCGAGATGCCCCACGGCGGGGTCAAGCACTCCGGCTACGGCAGCGACCTGTCCCTGTCCGGCCTCCTGGACTACACGCAGGTCAAACACGTCATGGTGTAGCCGCGGTGGGGGCGGTGTCCGGGCGAGGTCCACCGCGGGGGTCGCGTTCACTCGTCACGGTGGACCGGTGCCCGGGGTCGTACGCGACCAGGCCCGGGTCGGGCAGCGTGGGCTCATGCACCCTGGCCGTACCACCACACCGCTCCTCCTCGCGGCGCTCCTGATCACCACCGGATGCGTCTCGCTCCCCCATACCCCGACGCCGGCGAAGCCCGCCCGCCCCGCCGACCTCGCGCCCGCCACCGTGCGGCCTCCGGCCCCGGTGGCGGACTGGCCTGCGCCCCGGCAGGCCGCGCCGCGCGAGGCGCTCGAGCCCACCGAACCGGAAGGGAAGCGGAAGCCGAGCGCGCCGCCGCGGCCCCTCGTCCGTCCCGATCAGCCGCGGCACGGGCAGACGGCTCCCCAGCGCAAGCGCACGAAGCCCGCCTCGACGGCGAAGAAGCGGCGCCCTTCGACACCGAAGCGCACCCCTCAGCAGGCTCCGGGGATGCGTTCGCTGTGCCGCCAGGCGCACGGCGTGGTGGCACCGGGCATCGTCGGCCTCTGCCACGACACGTACGGGCGCTGAGCCCGCCGCGTCCGTCCGGTCGCGGCGGGCCCTCTCCTCTCACCCCTTGCTCTCTCCCAGCGGCTTCAGGACCACGCCCCGCAGCGCCTCGGCGACCTGCGGGGCGTAGTCCGGGTTCCTGACCCAGACGTACCAGTTGCCCGCGGCCACGATGGTGTGGCTGTACGGGGGTTGGCGTCGGCCTGCGATGGAGTCGCCGATGTCGTCACGGGTGAACCTGGCGGGATCGAGCACGTGGATCTCGTTCTCCACCTCGGCTCCGTCGACCTCCGCCACGCAGTCGAGTCCCGAGCCGAAGTCGGCCTGGGCGCGGCGCAGCAGCTTGCAGGCGACACCGCCGGTGCCCATGGCCTTCATCACGGCGTCCGCGGTCGCGTACTCGGGTCCGGCCGGTACGTTTCCGGGCATCGGGGTCTTGGGGCGAGGGCCGTCGGGCTCGGCCGTTCCGCACGCGGTCAGGCCGACCGCGAGCGTGACGGCCGCGAGGGCCAGATGGGTCTTCTTCATGTGCTCAGTCGTTCCCGGGCGGTGTCGGCGGCGCGTTCGGACTGGGCGAGGGCGTACCGGGGCGTCAGGGCTTCCAGCCGTCGGTCGCGTTGCGGCCGTCCACGAAGGTCGAGACGACCTGGATGTCGCCGATCCGCGAGGGGTCCACGCGGTGCGGGTCGTCGCCGAGGACGACGAAGTCGGCGCGCTTGCCCGGGGTGAGGGTGCCGGCGGTGTCGTTCCAGTGGGAGGCGTAGGCGCCGGCGACGGTGTAGGCGCGCAGCGCCTCGTCGACGGTGACGGTCTCCTCGGGGCCGATGACACGGCCCGAGGTGGAGGCTCGCTCCACCATGAACTGGATGGCTCGCAGGGGCGCGCCGTCCGTGACGGGGCGGTCCGAGCTGGCGACGAGGGTGACTCCGTGGTCGAGGAACGCGCGACCGCGGTACATCCAGTTCGCCCGCTCCTCCCCCGTGATCGTCGCGTAGTCGTCGCCGAAGTAGCGCAGGAAGTTGGGCTGGATCACGGCGCTGACCCCGAGGCGCGCCATGCGGGGGAGCTGGTCGGGGCGGATGAGACCGGCGTGTTCGATGCGGTGGCGCGCCTCCGGGCGGGGGCGGAGGCGCTGGGCCCGCTCCAGGGCGTCGAGGGCGAGGTCGGCCGCGCGGTCGCCGATGGCGTGGACGGCCAGCTGCCAGCCGGCGAGGTGTCCGTCCACGACGAGTTCGGTCAGACGGTCGGGGTCGTCCTGCAACTGGCCCGTCTGGGTGGTGCCTTCGTACGGGGCGGTGAGGGCGGCGGTGCGCGCCATCATCCCGCCGTCGGTGTAGATCTTCAGGGCGCCGAGGGAGAGCCAGTCGTCACCGAAGCCGGTGCGCATGCCGAGGTCCAGGGCGCGCGGGATGCCGTCGGCCGTGTGGGCGGCGCGTGGGGTCAGCGTGTCGCCGGCCGCCATGAGCTGGATCCTCAGGGGCAGTCGGCCCTGGTCGCGCAGCAGTTGGTAGGCGCCGAGTTCGACGGGGCTGTGGCCCAGCAGGCCCCCTCCGATGCCGGCCTCGGCACAGGCGGTGATGCCTTCGGAGAGGCAGACGCGGGCGGCGTGCTCGATCGCGTCGGCGAGTTCGGTCTGCGCGTAGGGCAGGCGCAGCCGGCGGGCCGCGGTCATCGCGCTCTCGGCGAGGAAGCCGTCCTGGTGCGGGATGTCGGCGGGAAGCATGGCGAGGACGGCGCTGTTGACGACGCAGGCGTGTCCCGAGTCGTGCATGATGAAGATCTTGCGGCCGTGGCTGACCCGGTCGAGCTCCCGCGCGGTGAGATGGCGGCCCAGGGAGCGCTGGTCGTATCCGGCGATGTCCACCCACCCGCCGGGCGACGCCTTCCGTGAGGCCGCCCGGTCGACGACGGCCAGCACGTCCTCGACGCGTTCGCAGGGGGCGAGGCTCGGGGTGCTCGCCTTCAGCCCCGTCCAGGCCAGGTGCACGTGGCTGTCGATGAACCCCGGCAGCACGGTGGCGCCCTGCAGGTCGATCACCTCGCGCGCCGGGAGCGAGGTGACGGCCTCGTCCAGGCCCACGATCCGGCCCCGCCAGATGCCCAGGTCGTGGGCGACGGGGTGGTCCGGGTCCATGGTGATGATGTGGGCGTTGGTCAGCCTCGTGCAGAGCATGGGTGGTCCGTCCCTGGGTTAGGAGGATTCGGCAACCGTGATCGCGTCGGCCGCGCCGACGGGTTCGGACGGCTCGTACCGCCTGGGCGCGGCCGGCACCATCAGGGGCGTCCCGGTCTCCGGGTCCTCGATGATCCGGCACGGCAGCCCGAAGACGTCCTGGACGAGTTCGGCGGTCATGACGCTCGCCGGGTGGCCTTCGGCGGCGACCGTGCCGCCGGGCTTCATGACGATGAGGTGGGTGGCGTAGCGGCATGCCTGGTTGAGATCGTGCAGGACCGCGACGACGGTGTGTCCCTTGCGCGCGTGCAACTCGGCGCACAGGTCGAGGACTTCGACCTGATGGGCGATGTCCAGGAAGGTGGTCGGTTCGTCCAGGAGCAGGATGGACGTCTGCTGGGCGAGCACCATCGACAGCCATACGCGCTGGCGCTGGCCGCCCGAGAGGTCGTCGACGGGCCGGTCGGCGAGGTCGAGGACGCCGGTCTGCCGCATCGCCTCGACCACGGCCGCCTCGTCCTCGGCGGACCACTGCTTCAGCATCCGCTGGTGGGGGTAGCGGCCTCGGGCCACGAGATCGCCGACCGTGATTCCGCCGGGTGCGGTCGAGGACTGCGGCAGCAGCCCCAGCCGGCGGGCGACTTCGCGGGAGCGGTACGAGGCGATCGCCGCGCCGTCGAGGTAGACCTGTCCGGCTCGGGGCTTGAGCATCCGCGCGAGGGCCGTGAGCAGGGTCGACTTGCCGCACGCGTTCGGACCGATGATCACGGTGAAGGAACGGTCCGGGATGTCGACGCCGAGCCCGGTGGCCACGACGCGCTGGTCGTAGGAGAGCGTCAGGTCCTCGGCCCGGAGTCGGGGCGTGCCGGGCCCCGCCCCGGGTGTGCCGGTCGTGCCGTGGGGGTGCGTCGTGCGCGTCATACGCGGCTCTTTCGGGACTCGGTGACCAACAGCCAGATGAGGTACAGCCCGCCGATGATGCCGGTCGCCGTGCCGACCGGGAGGAGTGCGGGGGCGAAGAGGCGCTGTGCGAGGAGGTCGCTCGCGGTCAGCAGCAGGGCGCCCATGAGCGCGGCGGGCAGCAGTGCGGGGCCGGAGGCGCGCGTCAGCTTGCGGGCGAGTTGGGGCGCCGCCAGGGCGATGAACCAGATGGGGCCGGTCACCGCGGTGGCGAAGGCGGCGAGAGCGACGCTGATGACGAGCAGCGCCGTGCGGGTGCGGGCCACTCCGACGCCGAGCGCCATGGCCGTCGCGTCGCCCATCTCCACCATGGAGAGGCGGCGTGAGAGGGCCAGGGCGAGCGGGATCAGTACGGCGACGGCGAGGAGGATCGCGTTGGCATGCGTCCAGCCGCGGTTGCTGAGGCTGCCGATCAGCCACGCCTGGGCCTCCAGGGCCTCCTGCCAGGTCGCGCGGGTGATCAGGTACGAGTTGACGGCGAGCAGCAGGGCGCTGACGCCGATGCCCACGACCACCAGCCGGAAGCCCTGCAGTCCCCTGCCCAGCATGAGGAGGTACATGACGACGGCGGTGGCGAGCCCGCCGATCAGCGCGCCGAGGGCGATCTGCGTCATGCTGCCGTGCAGCACGATGATGACCACGAGCGCGCCGACGGCCGAGCCGTTGGTGAAGCCGATGATGTCCGGGCTGCCCAGGGCGTTGCCCGTGACGCTCTGCAGGATCGCCCCGCTGACGGCCAGGGCCGCGCCGACGCACACCGCGGTCAGCAGGCGCGGCATCCGCAGGGTGTTGACGATGAAGTCCGCGCCGCCGGAGCCGTTGCCGACCACGGCCTGGAGGACCTCGCCGACGCTCAGTTCGTAGTCGCCGCTGGTCAGCGTGACGGTCATGACGGCCAGGAGCACGGCGACCACGGTCGCCGTGACGGCGAGCGTGCGGCCCTGGACGCGGACGGACAGGCCGCCCTTGCGGGTGCGCAGGACCAGCCCGCTGACGACGCGCGCGTCGCGCGCGCCCTTGACGAGGGGGGCTTCGTCCTTCCGTACGGAGGGTGCGGAGGTCACAGCATCACCAGCTTCCGGCGGCGGCACAGCGCGATGAACAGCGGCGCGCCGAGGACGGCGGTGACGATGCCGACCTGGAGCTCGCCGGGCGCGCCGAGCACACGGCCGAGGACGTCGGCGCCGATCAGCATGACCGGTGCGAGCAGCATCGAGTACGTGAGCACCCAGCGCTGGTCGGGGCCGACGACGAAGCGGGCGACGTGCGGAACCGCGAGCCCGACGAAGCCGATGGGTCCCGCCGCGGCGGTGGCGGCGCCGCACAGCAGCATGACGGCGAGTGCGCCGAGCGCGCGGGTGCGGCCGACGTTCAGTCCGAGGGCGCGGCCGACCTGGTCGCCCATCGCGAGGGCGTTGAGGGCGGGGGCGAGTCCGAGGGCGATCAGCAGGCCCACGGCGACGAACGGCAGGATGACGTACACGACGTCGAAGTACCGGCCCGAGAGGGATCCCACCGTCCAGAAGCGGAACTGCTCGAAGGCGCGCGGGTTGAGCAGCAGGACCGCCCAGTTGAAGGCGTAGAGGACCGCGGTCACCGCGGCGCCCGCGACGACCAGGCGTTCCGGTGTGGCCAGTTTCCGCCCCGAGGAGCCCAGCAGATAGACGGCGACCGATGCCACGGCCGTGCCGATGAAGGCGAACCAGACGTACCCCAGGACGGATCCGACGCCGAGGAACGCGATGGCCACGACGACGCCGGCGGAGGCCCCCAGGCTGATGCCGAGCATGCCGGGGTCGGCGAGCGGATTGCGCGTCAGGGCCTGCATGAGGGCGCCCGAGAGGCCGAGTGCCATCCCGACGAGGAGGCCGAGGACGGTTCTGGGGATGCGGTAGTCATGGATGATGACGGAGGTCTCCGAGCCGTCCGGGTTCCACAGGACGCTCCATGTGGCGGTGAACGGGATGCCTCGGGTGCCCACCCAGACGCTGAGCAGCGCGACGAGGACGAGGGCTCCGAGCAGCACCAGGACGCCCGTGCCCCGGAGGGCGGTCGCGCCTCTGCCCGTCCGGGGGAGGGCCGCAGGGGCCGCCTGCTCTCGGGACACCGCCCGGGCTTCCACCGACAACGACGACTCCCCCTGGTGTCAACTCGGGTGTACCGCACGGCTCACGCCGTACCGACGAGGACGCACCGACGACAGATCGACGGAACTTAGGTAAGGCTAAGTGAATGCGACAGGTCGGTCAACGTCGGCACCCGGCGACGAGGTCGAGACAACTCGCCACCCCCGTCGTCGCCTTGGTCGACACGGTGGGCCGACAATGGGTCCGGGGCCTCCCCCAAAGGATCTACTTAGTATAGCCTTACCTAACTATTTCCCATGTTCACGGAGGAGAGCCGTATGTCAGCCGAAGGGCCGACGGGAGGACACGTCCTCCGCGAGGCGATCAGAGGGGAACGCCGCCGTGTCGTCGCGGCCTCCCTGCTGGGCATGACCCACCAGGTGTGCGAGGCGCTCGTCCCCGTCGTCATCGGCGTCATCATCGACACGGCGGTCGCGACCGGATCGTCCGGCACCCTGCTGCGCTGGCTCCTGGTCCTCGCGGGGCTCTTCCTCGTCCTGTCCACCTCCTACCGCACGAGCGCCCGCATCACCGAGGGCGCGGGCGAGCACGCCGCGCACCGACTCCGGCTCGGGCTCTCCGCCCGCGTGCTCGACCCGCGGGGCGGCGCCGACGCCAACCGGCTGCCGGGCGCGCTGACGAGCATCGCCACCAACGACGCCCGCCGCGTGGGATCGGTGGCGACCATCATCGCCTACGGTGTCGCGGCGCTCGCCGCCCTCGTGGTCAGCGCGATCGCGCTCCTCCGGATCTCCGTGCCCCTCGGCCTGCTCGTCCTGCTCGGCATCCCGCCGCTGCTCTGGCTCGGACACCGCATCAGCCAGCCGCTGGAACGACGCAGCGAGGCCGAGCAGGAGCGCGCGGCGCACGCCTCCGGAGTCGCCGCGGACCTGGTGACCGGCCTGCGCGTGCTCAAGGGCATGGGCGCCGAGTCCGCCGCCGTGGACCGCTACCGCCGGACCAGCCAGGACTCGCTCGGCGCCGCTCTGCGGGCCGCCCGCAGCCGAGCCGGGCACGAAGGCGCCGTCCTCGCCCTGACCGGGGTCTTCATCGCCCTCATCGGACTGGTGGGGGCCTACCTCGCGATGCGGGGCTCGATCAGCGTCGGCGACCTGGTGGCCGCCGTCGGGCTCGCCCAGTTCCTCCTCGGCCCCTTCCAGCTGCTGGCCTACGTCAACGCCGAGTTCGCCCAGGGCCGCGCCTCCGCACGCCGGATCGCCGAGGTCCTGGCCTCGCCCGCCGCCGTGGAGGGCGGACAGGACACTCCGGCCGACGGCGCGGGGCTGCTCACCCTGCGGGGCGTCTCGCTGGGCAGCCTCCGCTCCCTGGACCTGGACATCCACCCCGGCAGCGTGACCGGCGTCGTCACCCGCGACCCGGCCGCCGCCGCCGACCTGCTGCGCTGCCTGGCACGGGAGTCGGACCCCGTCGACGGGGTCGTCGCCCTCGACGGAGTACCCCTCACCGACCTGGCCCCCGACGACCTGCGCCGCCACGTCCTGGTCGCCCATCACGACGCCGACCTCTTCGAGAGCACCCTCCTGGACAACGTCCGCGCCGGGTCGGGGACGACCGCCGTCGAGGACGCCCTGCGCGCCTCGGCCGCCGACGAGGTGGCACGCCTGCTCCCCCAGGGCGAGGACACCGTGCTCGCCGAACGCGGCCGCTCCCTCTCCGGAGGACAGCGACAGCGTGTGGCGCTCGCCCGTGCGCTCGCCGCCGACCGGCGCGTCCTGGTCCTGCACGACCCCACCACCGCCGTGGACACCGTGACCGAGTCCCGCATCGCCTCCCGGCTCCGCGACGTCCGCAAGGGCCGCACGACCGTCCTCGTCACCACCAGCCCGGCGCTCCTCGCCGTCGCCGACCGCGTGGTCGTGCTCGACGAGGGCGCCGTGACGGCCGAGGGCCGGCATGCCGAACTGGCCGCCGCCGACGCGGCGTACCGGGCGGTGGTCCTCGCATGACGACAGGACACGTCACGGCCCGCGACACGACGGACGAGACGCCGGACGGGCCCGGCACCACCGCGCGACGACAGGACGCGTCACCCGCGAGAGAGACTGAGGCGGAAAAGGCCATGACCGCAACCGGCACCGAGCGCGCACTGCTGCCCACCGCGACCGGTGCCGAGAGCCTCGCCGCGCTCCGCACCATGCTGCGGGGCCACGGCGCCCTCGCGGTGGTCTCGTTCACCGTCCTCGTCGCGGGCACGGCCATCGGTCTGCTGACGGCCCCCCTGCTCGGGCACATCGTCGACCTGGTCGTGGAGAAGAAGGGTTCGCAGGCCCTCACCGTCCCGCTGGTCCTGCTGATCGTGGTCGCCCTGACCCGCGGCGCGGCCACCGCGCTCGGCAGCGCGCTCGTGGCCCGCCTCGGCGAGACCGTGCTCGCCGCGCTGCGGGAGCGGTTCATCGAACGGGCACTGCGGCTCCCCCTCGAACGCGTCGAGGCAGCCGGCTCGGGCGACCTGGTCTCCCGGGTCACCAGCGACGTCTCCGTGATCGCGAAATCGGTGCGCCAGGCGCTGCCCGAGTTCTCCCGCTCCGCCCTCACCATCGTCCTGACCCTCGTCGGACTCGCCGTGCTCGACTGGCGGTTCCTGCCGGCCGCGCTGCTCGCCATGCCGGTGCAGGTGTTCTCCGTACGCTGGTACATGCGCCGCGCCGCTCCCCTGTACGCCGAACACCGCGTCGCCACCGGCGCCTTGCAGCACCAGCTGCTGGACAGCGTCGGCGGGGCGCGGACCGTACGCGCCTTCCGGCTGAGCGACAGCCACGCCGGCCTCCTCGACGAGCGGTCGCGGGACGCGCGCGACCTCGCGCTGCGCGGCATCCACATCGTCACCGGGTTCTTCTCGCGGCTGAACCTCGCGGAGTTCATCGGCCTGGCCTCGGTCCTGGCCACCGGGTTCGTGCTGGTGGACAACGGCTCCGTGAGCATCGGTACGGCGACGGCCGCCGCGCTGTACTTCCACAGCCTCTTCAATCCGGTCAACGCCGCCCTGTACCTCCTGGACGACGCGCAGTCCGCGGGCGCCAGCTTCGCCCGGCTCGTCGGGGTGTCGGACCTCCCGGCCGAGAGCGCGCCGAAGCGGCCCGGCACACCGGTGGACGGATCGGTCGAGGTCACCGCCCTCAGCCACTCCTACGTCCCCGGACACCGGGTGCTCCGTGACGTCGACCTCCAGGTGCGCAGCGGCGAGCGCGTGGCGCTCGTGGGCGCGAGCGGGGCGGGCAAGACCACCCTGGCCAAGCTGGTGGCCGGTGTCCACGAGCCGGACGGGGGGTCGATCTCGCTGGGCGGGGTGGACACCCGGGAGCTGGGTCCCGAGGGC
Organism: Streptomyces sp. NPDC047971; assembly: GCF_040653355.1. Taxonomy (NCBI): domain Bacteria; kingdom Bacillati; phylum Actinomycetota; class Actinomycetes; order Kitasatosporales; family Streptomycetaceae; genus Streptomyces; species Streptomyces sp. NPDC047971. The sequence continues at coordinate 25,818 of NZ_JBEZNW010000038.1, forward strand.
GTCCGGCGTGCGGTGACCCTGATCAGCCAGGAGGTGCACGTGTTCGCGGGCCCGCTCGCCGAGGACCTGCGGCTGGCCCGGCCGGACGCCACCGACGACGACCTGCGGGCGGCGCTGGACCGGGTCGGCGCACTGGAGTGGGCCGACGCGCTCCCCGACGGCCTCGCGACCGTCGTGGGCGAGGGCGGTCACCAGCTCACGGTGAGCCAGGCGCAGCATCTGGCCCTGGCGCGTCTCGTGCTCGCCGACCCGCCGATCGCCATCCTCGACGAGGCCACCGCCGACGCGGGCAGCGCCGGCGCCCGGGTCCTGGAGACGGCCGCGCTGCGGGCGTTGGAGGGCCGTACGGGCCTGATGGTGGCCCACCGGCTCCCCCAGGCGGCGACCGCGGACCGCGTGGTGGTCCTGGACGACGGCCAGGTGGTGGAGACCGGCACGCACGAGGAGCTGGTGGCGGCCGGCGGTCGCTACGCGTCGCTCTGGGCCGCCTGGTCGAACAGCCGGCAGGAGCCGGCGGAGCAGGGCGCCGCGACGGGCTGACGGCGGGACGCGCACGCGACCCGGCCGGAGAACGAGGCCGCCCGTGGGAAGACCCACGGGCGGCTTCGTCGTTCCCGTACCGCGCGCTCGGGGAACTCGCCCGCCGACGGCCTCGTTGATCCCGCCGCCGCCTGCTCGGGGCACTCCCCCACGGGCGGCTTCGTCGTTCCCGTACCGCGCGCTCGGGGAACTCGCCCGCCGGCGGCTTCGTCGATCCCGCCGCCACGTGCTCGGGGCACTCCCCCACGGGCGGCCTCGTCGTTCCGCCGCCACGTGCTCCGGGACACCACCCAGGGCCGGCACGCGCTGGCCGGGCACCTCCGCGGCCACGCACGAGACCGCCGCCCCCGGGAACCCGGGGGCGGCGGTCTGTGGCTCGCTCGGCCGACTGTCAGCGCTGCCGGGCGACGAGGCTCGCCGGGCGGAGGTCGGTCCAGTGGGTCTCGACGTACGCGGTGCACGCCTCGCGGGTGTCCTCGCCGAACACGGTGCGCCAACCGGCCGGCACCTCCGCGAAGGACGGCCACAGCGAGTGCTGGTTCTCGTCGTTGACGAGCACCAGGAAGCGGCCCTGCGGGTCCTCGAACGGGTTGGTGGTCATGCGTGGTCACTCCTCTGGGACGTTACGGTGAACAGCTCCGACAGTGGCTGCCGGGGGTCGGCCGCGGCGGTGCGCAGCAAGGTCGTGAGTTCGTCGGCGAGACGCCGTGCCTTGGCGGTGCCGAACAGGTCGGTGGCGTGGATCAGTCCGCAGTGGACCGGGCCGTCACCGCGCGGCTCGTAGAAGCTGAGGGTCAGCTGCGCCCTGGTCGAGCCGGTCGGGACGGCGTCGAGGGTGCCGACGCCTCCCTCCAACCGCTCCAGGTCCGCCTGTTCGTGGTGGATCACCATGACCTGCGGGCCCTGCTCGGGCAGCCCGGTCGCCCGGACGACCTCCTCGAACGGGACCTCCTGCCGGTCGAGGGCGCCGAGCGTGGTCTCCCGCACCCGGGACAGCAGCTCGGCGAAGGTCGGGTCCCCGGCGGTGTCGGTGCGCAGCACGACCGTGTTGAAGAAGCAGCCCACCAGATCGGCGAGCTGGTCGTCCGTGCGGCCGGCGACCATCGTGCCGATGGGCAGGTCCGTGCCGACGCCGTGGGCGGTGAGCAGCGCCGCCAGGGCGGAGTGCAGCACCATGAACATGCTGGTGCCGGTCGTCCTGGCCAGGTCGTCCACCGCCGCGTGCAGCCGCTCGTCCAGGACGAAGCCCACGTGGTCGGCGCCGGAGGCGGACGAACGCGGCCCGTCCGCCGGGAGGGCCAGCTCGGCCGGTGCGTCCTTCAGCGTCTCGCGCCAGTAGGTGAGCTGCCGGCCGCCCCGGCTGCCCGGGTCGTCGAGGTCGCCCAGGGCCTCGCGGGCCCAGCGGGCGTAGTCCGCGTACGACACCGGCAGCGGCTGCCACTCGGGCGCCCCGCCCTCCGTACGCGCCGTGTAGGCCGCCGTCAGGTCACGGAAGAGGGGGACCACCGACCATTCGTCCACCGTCAGGTAGTGCATGGTCAGCAGCAGCGCCTGCTCCCCCGTGGCCGCCGTCAGCAGACGGGCCACGAACGGAGCCGTGCGCTCCGGCTCGGGGGCCCCGGCCGCCAGCTCGATGAGCCGTGTCTCCAGGTCCGCGCAGTCCTCCACGAGCAGCGCCGGGGGCGTTGCGGCCCGGTGGTGCAGCGCGCCGTCCTGCTCCACGAACGCCGTCCGCAGGGGCTCGTGACGGTCGGCCACGTCGGCGAGGGCCGCGCGGAGCGCGTCCACGTCCAGACCGCCGGGCGAGCGCAGCACGAGCGCGTGGTCGAAGCGGGGGGTCCGGGTGTACGCGTCCCACTGCCAGCGCTGGACGGGCGCGGCGAGGTGAGGCTCGTGCCGGTCCTCCGCGGGACGCAGCGCCGGGCGGGCCGTGGAGGCTCCCTTGAGCTTGCCCTCGATCCCGGCGACGGTCAGCGCGTCGAAGACGTCCCGGATGCTCAGTTCGACGCCGAACTCGACGCGGATCCTGCCCAGGAGTCGCATCGACGCCATGGAATGGCCGCCGAGAGCGAAGAAGTTGTCGTGGACGCCGACCTTCTCCAGCTTGAGGATCTCGCCGAACAGCGCGGCGAGCCGGGCCTGCGTCTCGTTGGCAGGCCGCGTGTCACCCGTCATGGCGGCCCAGTCCGGGACGGGCAGCGCCTTGCGGTCCAGCTTGCCGTTGGGGGTGAGCGGCAGCGGGCCGTCCAGCGGTACGACGAGCGCCGGAACCATGTACTCCGGCAGCTGTCCGGCCACGTGGGCGCGCAGCTCCTGCGGGTCCAGCTCCACGGAGCCGCCGGTCTCGGGGACGGCGTAGCCGACGAGGCGGACGATGTCACCGTCCCGGTCGGGCAGTACGGCGGCCTGGGCGACCGCCGGGTGCGCGGCGAGGGCCGCTTCGATCTCGCCCAGCTCGATGCGGAAGCCGCGCACCTTCACCTGGGTGTCGACGCGCCCGAGGAAGTCGAGGTTGCCGTCCGCGCGCCAGCGGGCGCGGTCACCGGTGCGGTACATCCGGCCGCCGGGCGGGCCGTACGGGTCGGCGACGAAGCGCTCCGAGGTCAGCGCGGTCTTGCCGAGGTAGCCGCGGGCGAGGCCGCGTCCGGCGACGTACAGCTCGCCGACGACGCCCGGCGGGACGGGCCGCAGGTGGTCGTCGAGGACGTAGGCGCGGGTGTTGGGGTCCGGCCGGCCGATCGGCACGCGGCCGGACGGGCGGCCGCCGTGCTCGCGCGAGGGCCACAGCGTGGAGTTGACCGTCGCCTCGGTGAGGCCGTAGGCGCAGATCAGGTGGGCCGTGGCGCCGAACCGCTCGAAGACGTCCGGCGGCACCGTCTCCGTACCGACCAGGACGGTCGATCCCTCGGGCAGCTCGCAGCCGGGCGGCAGCGCCGAGACCAGGGAGGGCGGCAGGATCATGTGGGTGATGCGCTGCTCCGCGAGGAAGTCGGTGAGCGCCGGTCCCGCGACGCGTGCCTCGTCGGTGATGAGGACGAGCCGGCCGCCGTGGCAGAGGGCCATCGCCAGTTCGAAGGCGAAGACGTCGAAGCCGATGGAGGCGAACTGCAGGACATGGCTGTCGTTCTCCAGGCCCATCCGGTCCACGGCGGTGGCGACCAGGCTGGAGACGCCCTCGTGCGGAACCACCACTCCCTTGGGCCGGCCGGTGGAGCCGGAGGTGTAGATGACGTACGCGGCCTGGTCCAGGAGGACCGCCGGCCCTGTGGGCGGGGTCTCGGGCAGGGTCTCCAGCTCGGCGGCGACGGACGGCTCGTCGAGCAGGACCACCGGTACCCCCGCGACCTCGGGGATCTTGCCCGCGACCGGCTCGGTGCCGACCACGAGGGCCGCCCGGGAGTCCTCGATCATGTACGTGAGGCGGTCGGCCGGGTGGACCAGGTCGAGCGGCAGGAACGCGGCGCCGAGCTTCAAGGCGGCGAGCACCGTGGCGACCATGTCGGCCGAACGCGGAACGGCCACGCCGACCACGCTCTCGGCGCCGGCGCCGCGTGCGGCGAGGAGCCGGGCCAGGCGGTTGGCACGGGCGTCGAGCTCCGCGTACGTCATGGACCGGTCGCGGTCGACGACGGCGACGGCGTCCGGGCGCTCGGCGAGGCGCTGTGCGAACAGGGCGGGGAAGGATTCCTCGTCGACCTCGCGGGCCGTGTCGTTGAAGCCCTCCAGGACCAGCCGCCGCTCGTCCTCGCCGAGGATCTCCGCCGCCGAGACGGGCTGCTCGGGCGCGGCGACGAGGGCCGCGACGAGGCTCTGGAGACGATCGCCGATGCGCTCGGCGGTGCGGTGGTCGAACAGCTCCGTGGCGAACTCCAGGCGGCAGCCGAGGGAGCCGGTTCCGCCGTCCGCCGGGGTGTGCTCGGTGAAGCTGAACACCAGGTCGAACTTGGCCGAGTGGATGCGGAACGGCACGTAGGCGGTGTGGAGTCCGGGCAGTTCCATTCCGTCGCCCGTACGGGCGTGGTAGCCGACCATCACCTGGAACAGCGGGTTGCGGGAGAGGGAGCGGGTGGGGTTGAGCTTCTCCACCACGGACTCGAACGGCACGTCCGCGTGCGAGAACGCGGCCAGGTCGGTCTCCCGGACCCGGGCGAGCAGGTCGGTGAAGCTCGGGTCGCCGCTCAGGTCGGTGCGCAGCACGAGCGTGTTGACGAAGAACCCGACCAGGTCGTCGAGCGCCTCGTCGCCGCGGCCGGCGATGGGCGAGCCGAGGGGGATGTCCGTACCGGCGCCCATGCGGTGGAGCAGGGCTGCCACGGCCGCGTGCACCACCATGAACATGCTGGCCCCGGTCTCGCGGGCGAGCCGCTTCAGACCCTCGTGGACGTCGGCGTCGAAGCTGATGTCCAGTTCGGCGCCGGAGAAGGCCGGCCGGGCCGGGCGGGGCCGGTCCGTGGGCAGTTCGAGCTCCTCGGGAGCGCCGTCCAGGGTCGTGCGCCAGTACTCCAGCTGCCGGGCGGCGAGGCTGTCCTCCTCGGCCGGGTCGCCGAGCAGGCGCTGCTGCCACAGGGCGTAGTCGGCGTACTGGACGGGCAGCGGCTGCCAGTCCGGTGCCGACCCGGAGACACGGGCCGCGTAGGCGGTGGCCAGGTCGCGGAGGAAGGGGCGGTCCGACCATTCGTCGGTGGTGATGTGGTGCAGCAGCAGGACGACGACGTGGTCCTCGGGCGCCAGCTCGACGACCGTGGCGCGCAGCGGCAGCTCGGCGGCGAGGTCGAACGGCCTGTTGACGGCGGTCTCGACGAGCGCCGGCACCCGGTCCTCGGTGGCATGCAGCCGCTCCACCACCGGCCTGGCCTCCTCGGCGGGGAGCACGCGCTGGACGGCCTGGCCGTCGGGCTCCACGAACACCGTCCGCAGGGCTTCGTGCCGTGCCGTCACGTCGGCGAGGGCGGACTCCCACGCGTCGACGTCGAGGGCGCCGCGCAGCCTCATGACGAGGGGGAAGTTGTACGCGGCGGAGGTGCACTCGATCTGCTGGATGACCCACAGGCGCTGCTGGGCGTGGGACAGCGGCAGTTCGTCGGGCCGCTCCCCCGCCGTCAGGGCCGGGCGGGCGGCACCGCGGGAGGCGGCGGCGCGCTCGACGAGTTCGGCGACGGTGGGCGCCTCGAACAGGTCGCGGATGGCGAGTTCGGTGTCGAGGGCGGTGCGGGCGCGGCTGACGAGGCGGGTGGCGAGCAGGGAGTGCCCGCCGAGCTCGAAGAAGTCGCTGTCGATACCGACGCTGCCCTGCGCGAGGCCGAGGACCTCCGCGAAGAGGGCGCAGAGCGTCTCCTCGCGAGGGTCGCGGGGCGGTCGGCTGGTGCCGGTGCCGCCGAAGTCCGGTGCGGGCAGGGCCTTGACGTCGAGCTTTCCGTTGACGGTGATCGGGAGCGTGTCGACGGCGACGAGCGCGCCGGGGACCATGTAGTCGGGCAGGCCGGCCTTCAGGTGCTCGCGCAGCCGCTGGACCAGCTCGTCGTCCGCCCCGGCGCCGTCCTCGGGCGTGAAGTAGCCGACCAGGCGCTTGGTCCCGGTGCTCTCGTTCACGACGACGGCCGCGTGGGCGACGGCGGGGTGCGCGGACAGGGCGGAGGAGATCTCGCCGAGCTCGATGCGGTAGCCGCGGATCTTGACCTGGTCGTCGGTGCGGCCGAGGAAGTCGAGGAGGCCGTCGGGCCGCTGTCGTACGAGGTCTCCGGTGCGGTACATCCGCTCGCCCGGTGCGCCGAAGGGGTCGGCGACGAAACGCTCGGCGGTCAGGCCGGGGCGGTCGTGGTAGCCGCGGGCCAGGCCGGTGCCGGCGATGTACAGCTCGCCGGGGCAGCCGGGCGGGACCGGCCGCAGCATCGCGTCCAGGATGTGGGCGCGGGTGTTGCGGATGGGGATGCCGACGGTGGGGGTCGCACTGTCGGTGGTGGAGCCGCCGAGAGTGTTGATCGTGTACTCGGTGGGGCCGTACAGGTTGTAGCCGTAGGTGCCCTCGGTGCGGCGCAGTCGGGTCCACACCGTGTCGGAGACGGCCTCGCCGCCGAGCAGGACGAGCGCGGGGCGGTGCTTCCCTGCCGTCTCGTCGCGGTCGAGCAGCCCCTCCTCGATGAGGAGTTGGGCGTAGGTGGGGGTCACGTTGACCACGTCGACGCGGTGCCGGTCGCAGTAGGCGACCAGCGCCTCGGCGTCGCGGCGCAGCTCCTCGTCGCAGACGTGGACCTCGTGGCCCTCGACGAGCCAGAGCAGCTCTTCCCAGGACATGTCGAAGGCGAAGGAGACGGTGTGCGCGATGCGCAGTCGTCGGCCGCCGGCCGAGGCGATGGCCGGGTCGAAGATCTCGCGCTGGTGGTTGAGCTGCATGTTCGTCAGGCCCCGGTAGGGGGTGACGACGCCCTTGGGGCGTCCGGTCGAGCCGGAGGTGTAGATGATGTACGCCGGGTGTTCGAGGCGGTCGGCCACGTCGTGGGCGAACGCGGGCCGTTCGGCGTCGGTGATCTCGCCGCCGGGCAGGGCGGCCAGCTCGGCGGCCACGGCCTCGTCGTCCAGGAGGAGTTCGGGGGCGACGGGGCCGTCGTCACCGCGCAGGGTCGGGGCGACGGCGGTGGTGGACACCAGGCACAGCGGGCCGGTGTCCTGGGCCATCAGCCGCAGCCGGTCGGCGGGGTGGTCCAGGTCGAGCGGCAGATAGGCGGCGCCGGTGCGCAACACGGCGAACAGGGCGGCCACCATGTCGATGGAGCGGGGCAGGGCGAGCGCGACGGCCTTCTCGGGTCCGGCGCCGCGGGCGAGCAGGAGCCGGGCGATCCGGTTGATGTGCGCGTCGAGTTCGGCGTAGGTCAGGGCTCGTTCGCCGAAGACCAGTGCCACGGCGTCGGGGGTGCGGGCGACCTGGTCGGCGAGCATGTCGGCGACGGTCTCGTTCGGTACGGGCTCGCGTCCCCCCGCCCAGCCCGCGCGCAGCGCGGCGCGCTCCGCGGGCAGCAGCAGGTCGACGTCGACGGTCCGGGCGGAGGCGGCCGCCGCGTCGTCGAGGGTCTCGGCGAGCCGGCCCAGGACGGTCGTGAACCTGCCGAGGATCGCGGTGGCGTCGTCCGCGTCGAACAGGTCGGGGCGGGCCGCCAGCGTGACCTTCAGCCGGGTCTCGGGCGTCACGATCAGGGTGAGCGGGAAGTGTGTGCCGTCCACGTTCGACACGTCGGTGATCCCGTACCGCTGCCGGAGCGCCGCGGCCCGGTCCTCGCCGTCGGCGGAGCGGAGCACGAACAGGGTGTCGAAGAGACGGCGGTGGCCGGTCTCCTGCTGGAGGGTGCCGAGACCGACGTGCTCGTAGGGCATGACGGCGGCGCGCTCGGACTGCATCCGTCGCAGCAGGTCGAGCAGCGGCTCGTCCGGGGAGAACGCGACGCGTGCGGGGATCGTGTTGAGGAACATGCCGATGATGCCCGCGGCGTTCGGCACGTCCGCGGGCCGCCCGGCGACGGCCGTGCCGAAGGCGACGTCGCCGCGGCCGGTCATCGCCGAGAGGACCAGGCCCCAGGCGGCGTTCAGGAGGGTGTTCAGGGTGAGACCGTGCCGGCGGGCGAGCCCGCGCAGCCGGTCGCTGGTCTCCCGGGTGAGCAGGGCGTCGAAGTCGGCCGGGATCACCGGTCCGGCTTCGCGCCCGGTCGGCGCGACCAGGGTCGGCTCGTCGAATCCGGCGAGCGCGCCGCGCCAGGCGCCGAGGGCCTGCGCGGTGTCCTGCCCGTCCAGCCAGGCCAGGTAGTCGCGGTACGAACCGGGGGCGGGCAGGCCGGTGGTGTCTCCGGCCCGCTCGTACAGCGTGAACAACTCCTCCAGGAACAGCCACGCGGACCAGCCGTCCCACAGGATGAGGTGGTGGGTGACGACGAGGCGGTCACGGCCGTCGCCGAGCCGGATGAGCAGCAGCCGGCACAGCGGCGCCGCGGAGAGGTCGAAGCGCCGTCGGCGGTCGGCGGCCAGCAGTTCGTCCACGCGGGCCCGCCGCTCCTCGGCGGGCAGCCCGGAGACGTCGATCTCGACCAGGGGTATCTCGGCGTCCTCGACGATGAACTGGACGGGCCGGGGCAGACCGTCGCTGGTGAACCCGGCGCGCAGGCTGATGTTCCGCTCCAGCAGCGCCCGGCCGGCGGCCCGCAGGCGGTCGGAGTCGAGCCGGTGGTCGAAGTCCAGGGTCTCCTGCGAGAGGTAGACGTCGAGCGCGTCACCGGCGTCGTAGGTGGCGTGGAAGTACATGCCTTCCTGGAGCGGGGAGAGCGGCCAGATGTCGGCGACCGGCAGCCCGGCGGCGGCCTCGACGCGCGCGGTCTCCTCCGGCGACAGTTCGAGGCCGCCGAGCGGGGCGGGGGCCTCGGGTTCGGCCGGGGCGCCGGCCGTCAGCTGGGCGAGCAGGGCCTGCAGGGCGGGGTCGACCGCCGCGCCGGACTGTGCCTGGGCGGCCAGCATCGCCTGGAGGGCGGCGGCGGCCTGCCCGGCGTCCGCGGCGGAGACGGTGACCCCGGTGGCGGGGGCCTGAGCGGCCCGCTCGGCAGGTTCGTCCGGCACGCTCGCGGCCGCCGCGGCGAGCGCGGCGGGGGTGCGGTGCTCGAACACATCGCGCGGGCTGATGGTCAGTCCCCTTTCACGGGCCCGGGTGGCGACGGCGATCGAGGTGAGGCTGTCGCCGCCGAGCATGAAGAAGTCGTCGTCGGCACCGATCCCGGGCAGGCCGAGGACGTCGGTGAAGATCGCGCAGAGGGCGGCTTCCCGCTCGTCGCGGGGTGCGCGGCCACCGGCCGCCGGGGCGACGGAGGGCGACGGCAGGGCGTTCTGGTCGAGCTTGCCGCTGGGTGAGAGCGGCAGCGCGTCGAGGGTGACGACGGCGCTCGGCACCATCGCCGCGGGCAGCGCCTCGGCGAGCGCCCCGTGGAGCGCGGTGCCGTCCAGGGCGGTGCCGGGGCGGGGGACCGCGTAGCCGACGAGCGCGCCGTCGCGGACGATCACCGCGGCGCGGGCGACGTCCGGGAGGGCGGCGAGGGCGGTCTCGATCTCGCCCAGCTCGATCCGGTTGCCCCGGATCTTCACCTGCCGGTCGGTGCGCCCGAGGTACTCGACGGCTCCGTCGGCGCGCCGGCGGACGAGGTCGCCCGTGCGGTACATGCGTGCGCCGGGCTCGCCGAACGGGTCGGCGACGAAGCGTTCGGCGGTCGTGCCCGGCCTGTCGTGGTAGCCGCGTGCCAGTTGGACGCCGGCGAGGTAGAGCTCGCCGGGCACGCCGTCCGGTACGGGGCGCAGGAGGGTGTCGAGGACGTGAAGCCGGGTGTTCCAGACCGGCCGGCCGATCGGGACGGCGGGCTCGGTGCCGCCTTCGTAGGGGAAGAAGGTCACGTCCACTGCGGCCTCGGTGGGCCCGTACAGGTTGTGCAGGGGTACGGAGCCACTCCTCTGACGGGAGGTCAGTTCCGCCCAGCGTCGGGCGTCCGGGCCGGTCAGCGCCTCGCCGCTGCAGAAGACGCGGCGCAGGCTCGTCGCCCAGTCCGGGGTGTCCGCACCGGTCTCCATGGCCTGGACGAAGGCGGCCAGCATGGACGGCACGAAGTGCAGTGTGGTGATCCGCCGGGTGTGGATCAGCTCGGCGAGGTAGGCGGGGTCCCGGTGGCCGTCGGGGCGGGCGAGGACGACGGTCGCGCCCTCGACCAGGGGCCAGAAGAACTCCCACACCGAGACGTCGAAGCTGGACGGGGTCTTCTGGAGGACCCGGTCGTCGGCGCGGAGCCCGTACGCGCCCTGCATCCAGGCGAGCCGGTTGACGATCGCCCGGTGGGTGACGGTGACGCCCTTGGGGCGGCCGGTGGAGCCCGAGGTGTAGATCAGGTACGCGGGGTGGTCGGGCCCCGCCTGCGTGGCGGGCACGTCGGCGTCGGGCTCCGGGCCCGCGTCGGGGGTCCGGGCGTCCTCGTCCACCAGTACGAGGTCGCGTCCCGGTGCGTCGGGCAGCCGTCGGGCGGCCTCGGCGGTGGTCACGACCGTACGGGCCCCGGAGTCGCCGAGCATGAAGGCCACCCGCTCGGCGGGGTAGTCGAGATCCACGGGCAGGTAGGCGGCGCCCGCCTTGACCACGGCGAGCAGCGCGACCATGAGTTCCGCCGAGCGCGGCACGGCGACGGCGACGAACTGTTCGGGGCCCGCCCCGCGCGCCCGCAGTCCGCGGGCCAGGTCTTCGGCGCGCCGGTCGAGTTCGGCGTAGGTGAGGGTGGTGTCGTCGAAGACGACGGCCGGGGCGTCGGGTGTCAGGGCCGCCTGTGCGGCGAAGAGGGTGGCGAGCGTGGCGTCCGGCTCGGGGAGCGGGTGCGCGGTGTCGTTCAGCTCGGTGAGGCGCTCCCGCTCACGCTCGGACAGCAGTCCGGTGCGGGCCACCTGACGGTCGGGGTCGCTGGTGAGGGTGCGCAGCAGCGCTTCGAGTCGGTTGGCGAGCACGGCGGCGGCGATGCGGTCGATCCGGGCCGCGTCGTACTTCAGCCGCAGCGACAGATGTCCCTCCCTCGGCTCGACGATGAGCGCGAGCGGGTAGTGCACGGTGTCGAGCACCTCGGCGCCGGTGACGAAGGGCTCCTCGGCGGCCCGGGCGGGGTCCGTCGGGTAGTTCTCGAACACCACGAGGGTGTCGAAGAGTTCGCCCGGGCCGTGGCCGGCGATCCGCTGGATGTCGGCGAGTCCGAGGTGCTGGTGGTCCAGGAGGGCGGCGTGTTCGTCCTGGATCCGGCGCAGCAGCTCGGCGAGGGACTCGTCGGGCCGCGGGTTCACGCGGGCCGGAACGGTGTTGATGAAGAGACCGACGGCGGAGTCCAGGCCCTCGACCTCGGTGGTGCGTCCGGACACGGTGGTGCCGAAGACGACGTCCTGGCTGCCGGTGAGACCGCCGAGCAGCAGGGCCCAGGCGCCGTGGACGACGGTGCTGAGGGTGACGCCGAGGGTGCGGGCGCGGGCGGTCAGTTCGTCGGTGAGGGCTTCGGAGAGCCGGACGTCCACGCGCTCGTGCCCGGCGGGGGCCGACGTGTCGTGGTCCGTCGCGGCGGCGAGGGCGGGCAGCCGGGTCGGGCCCTCCAGGCCGGTCAGGGCCTGGCGCCATGCCGCGCGGGCGGCGTCCCGGTCCCGGCCGGCCAGCCAGGACAGGTACGCGTGCGGTGCGGCGGGCGCGGGCAGGTCCTCGCCCCGGTAGGCGGCGGACAGTTCCCGCAGCAGGACGGAGACCGACCAGCCGTCGGCGATGATGTGGTGCAGGGTGAGCAGCAGTCGGTGGCGCTGTCCGTCCCGGATCAGCGTGGCCCTCATCAGCGGCGGCCGGGCCAGGTCGAACCGCTCGGCGCGGTCCCGGCGCAGGATGTCCTCCAGGGCGGTGCGCTCGGTGTCGGCCTCGTGCCACGGGAGGGCCGCGCGGTCGGCGAGCCGCTGGACGACGTCGCCGCCGGGGAGTTGGCGGAACGAGGCGCGCAACAGCGGGTGCCGGTCCAGGAGGTGCTGGAGTGCCGCGCGCAGCCGCTCGGGTTCGACCGTGTCCGCGAGGTCGAGGAGTTCCTGGACGACGTACAGGTCGCTGGCCTCCCGGTCGAACTCCGCGTGGAAGAAGAAACCTTCCTGGAGCGGTGAGACGGGCAGGGCGTCCTCGTCGAGCTCCACCTCCACGACGACCGCCGGGACGGTCTCGGCAGCCGAGCGGTCGGCCGTCCTGGCGAGCGCCGCGACGGTCCGCTGCCGGAACACGTCACGGGGGGTGAGGGCGAGTCCCGCGGCGCGGGCGCGGTTGACGAGCTGGATCGCGACGATGCTGTCGCCGCCCAGCTCGAAGAAGCTGTCGTGGACGCCGACCGCCGGCAGGTCGAGCACCTCGGCGACGAGCGCGGCGAGCGCGGTCTCGGTGGGCGTCGTGGGCACGTCGTCCCCGGCCATCGCCGTCCACTGCGGAGCGGGCAGGGCGCGGCTGTCGAGCTTGCCGTTCGGCGTCAGCGGCAGCTGTCCGTCGAGACGGACGAGGGCGGAGGGGATCATGTGGTCCGGGAGGGTCTCCGCGACCTGGTCGCGGGCCCGTGCCACGGCGGCGTCGGGGTCGGTGGCGGTCGTCCCGCCGTCGGCGACGAGGTAGGCCACGAGCCGGTTGACCCCCCGGTGGTCCTGGCGGACGAGGACGGCGGCCTGGGCGATGCCGGAGCAGGCCATGAAGGCGCTCTCGATCTCGCCGGGCTCGATGCGGTGCCCCCGGATCTTGAGCTGGCCGTCCGCGCGGCCGAGGAACTCCAGGTTGCCGTCGGCGCCCCAGCGCACCCGGTCGCCGGTCCGGTACATGCGGCTGCCCGGCGCGCCGTAGGGGTCGGCGACGAAGCGCTCGGACGTGAGCGCCTGCCTGCCGAGATAGCCGCGGGCGAGGCCGCGTCCGGCGACGTACAGCTCACCCTCGGCGCCCACCGGCACCGGTCGGAGGGCCGAATCGAGCACGTAGGCGCGGGTGTTGGGGTCGGGGCGGCCGATGGGCGCCGGTCCGGGGCGGCCGGGCTCGGCGAGCCACAGGGTGGAGTTGACCGTCGCCTCGGTGAGGCCGTACGCGACGACGACCTGGACCCGTCCGGACCAGCGGGCGATCAGCTCTCCTGGCACCGCTTCGGTGCCGACGACGAGCACCGAGCCTTCGGGCAGCTCGCAGTCCCGGGGCAGCGCCGAGACGAGCGACGGCGGCAGGATCATGTGCGTGGCGCGATGGCGGGCGATGTACTCGGTGAGGGCGGGGCCCGCGACGCGGCGCTCGGCGGGCACCACGACGACCCGGCCGCCGACGCAGAGCGACATGATCAGGTCCCAGACCGTCACGTCGAAGCCCACGGAGGCGAACTGGACGACACGGCTCTCGGGGGTGATGCCGATCCGGTCGGTGGCGGTGGCGATGAGGCTGCCGACGCCGTCGTGCGGGACCACGGCTCCCTTGGGACGGCCGGTGGAGCCGGAGGTGTAGATGACGTACGCCGCCTGGTCCAGCGTGATGGGCAGGGCGAGGTCCGCGTCGTCGAGGTCCGCGCACTCGGCCGTCACCGACGGATCGTCGAGCAGCAGGTGCGGGACGCCGGGGGCGTCGGGGAGCGTGGCGGACAGCTCGCGCGTCGTGACGACGGTGCGCGCGCCCGCGTCGGTGAGCATGTAGGCGATGCGGTCCTGCGGGTGGTCCGCGTCCAGGGGCAGATAGGCCGCTCCGGCCTTCATCACCGCCAGCAGGGAGACGACGAGTTCGGGAGAGCGCGGGAGCGCCACGCCGACGACGTCCTCGGCGCGTACGCCGCGGGCGACGAGGACGCGGGCCAGCCGGTTGGCGGCCGCGTTCAGCTCGCCGTAGGTCAGCTCCCGGTCCTCGCACACGAGCGCGACGGCGTCGGGTGCGCGGCGCACCTGCCGCTCGAAGGCGGCCGGCCAGGTCAGCTCGGGCACCTCGCGCGGTGACACGCCGAATTCGTCGAGGAGCCGGCCGCGCTCCGCTTCAGACGTCAGTTCGATGTGACCGAGCGGGCGGTCGAGGCCGGAGGTGAGGGCGTGCAGGACGGCGAGGAAGCGGTGCTCGTGGTCGCGGAGCGCGTCCTCGTCGCAGACCTCGGCGTCGGCGTCGAAGTAGACGCGGATGCCGTTGCCCGGCGCGCGCTCGGCGAAGCTCAGGGCCAGGTCGCTGACGGGACCGAGCCAGATCGGGGCGAGTTCGGCCTCCTGGCCGGGGAATCGCAGGTCCTCGGCGCGGGGCAGGATGTTGACGGTCGGGCCGACGAGTTCCGGTACGCCGTCCGCGAGTCCCAGCTCCCGGGCCAGGTCTTCGGCGCGGTAGCGCCCGTGGGCGACGGCCTCGGCGATCGCGTGCCGTATCCCGGTGAGGAGTTCGGTGCCGGTCGTCCCGGGGCGGACGGACACGCGCAGCGGGACGATGTTGGACACCATCCCGGGGATGGTCGCGGTCACCGCGTCCTCGCGGGCGGCGATCGGCAGGCCGAGCACGAGGTCCTGCTCGCCGGTCGCGCGGTGCAGGTAGGCGGCGACGGCGGCGATCAGCAGGCGGGAGGGGCGTACACCCGCGTGGTCCGCGGCGGTGTTGAGCCGGTCGGTGACCTCGGCGGACAGCTCCGCCGTGCGGCGCAGGCGGCGTGTCATGGGCGAGGGCGCGCGCTCGACGAGGCGTACCGGCTCGGGCCGGTACGCCATGCGGTCGAGCCAGTAGGCCCGGTCCCGCTCGTGCCGCTCGGAGGCGCGGTAGGCGCGGTCGGCGTCGACCAGGCGGGGCAGGGACCAGTCGCGCGGGGCGGGCTGCCCCTCTTCCGCGGTGTAGAGCTCGCCGGCCCTGCGGGTGATGAGGGCGACGCCCATGCCATCGGTGACGATGTGGTGGTAGCGCTGGTACCAGGCGACGTGGTCGTCGGCGAGCCGGAGCAGTGCCTGCGCGAAGAGCGGGTCGCCGGCGAGGTCGACCGGCCGGTCGCGGTCGGCGGCCATCCAGGCGGAGGCGGCGGCCTCGGGGTCCGGGGTGTTCCGCAGGTCGACGACGGGGATGTCGACGGGGACGCCGCTACGGCTCTGCCGGGGGGCGCCGTCTTCGACGCCGAGGCGTACGTGCAGGCATTCGGCCTCCTCGACGGCCGTGCGCACGGAGTCGGTGAGGCGGTCGAGGTCGGTGTCACCACGCAGGTCGAGGACGAACACGATGTTGTAGGCGGAGCTGTCCGGTTCGATCTGCTGGGCTAGCCAGATCCCGGACTGCCCACCGGTGAGGGGGATCCCGGAAGCGGCGGACGTCCGGTCCGACTCGACGTCAAACATCGTTCGAAAGGGCCTTTCCCTGGTGGTGCGCCGGTGGTCGATGCGGGTCCCACCCCGCCGCGGAACGCGGGCGGCGGGGTGGGACCCGCGGTGGTGCTGCGCCTACTTGACGGCTGCCAGCAGCGGCTCGATCTGGTCGATCGCGTACGGGATGGACAGGACCGTGTTGAAGGAGAAGGCCGCGCCGATGTCCGGGTCCTGGTACGGCACGAAGAGGTCACGCTTCTCCTGCTGGACCTTCAGCTTGGTGTAGAGCGGCTCGGCCTTGATCCGGTCGTTGGCCTCGGTGCTGGAGGTGACCCAGACGAGCCGGTCGACGTCGAGCACGTTCAGCTTCTCGGCGCTCAGTTCGGCGACGTTGTAGCCCGGCTTGGCCAGGGAGTCGATCTCGGGCTTGAGCTTGAAGCCGAGCTCGGAGAAGAAGATCGACTTGGGGTCGGTCTTGGTGAAGGCGGAGTACTTGCCGGCCTCGAAGCTGTCGGCCACGGCGAGGGTCTTCTGCGCGAACTCGGGGTGCTTGTCCCGGACGGCCTTGAAGCGGGCGTCGATGTCCGTGATCAGCTTCTCGGTCTCGGCGTCCTTGCCGAGCGCCTTGCCGATCTGCCGGGTCATGACCTGCCAGGGCGCGCCGTAGTCGGGGTGCTCCTTGGGCTGGGCGACGACCTTGGTGAACTTGGAGAGCGTGTCGTACTGCTCCTTCTTCATGCCGGAGTACTGGGCGATCACCAGGTCGGGCTGGAGAGCGGCGATCTTCTCCATGTTGTACTCGTCGCGCTCACCGACGATCTGCGGCTGCTCGGACCCCCACTTGTCCTTCGTCCAGGGCCACTTGCCGTACGGCTTCTCCTTGAACCAGTCCACCGAGCCGACCGGCTTGATCCCCAGGGCCAGCACGGCGTCCTGGTCCGAGAGGCCGAGCGTGACGATCTTCTTCGGCTCCTTGTCGATCGTCGTGCTGCCGTACTTGTGCGCGACGGTCACCGGGAAGGCCGCGGCGGCCTTCGAGGCGTCGCCGGAACCGGCCGACGGCTTGGACTCCGTCTTCTCGGTGCCGCCCCCACAGGCGGCCAGAGCGAGCGCGGCGACGGCGGCGACGGCCACGCGGGGGATGTTTCTGGCGAACCGCGCGAGCGCGGGACGTGCTCCAGTGGACACGTATGTTCCTTTCACGGGGGTTTCACGGTGCGTGCCACGACCGCCGTGCACGACGGCGTTGCGGCGGGCGGGGCGTGTGTGGGGGTGGCGTTTCGGGGGGCCTGGGACGGTCGGCGGGGCCCGGGAGCGGGCTCCTAGCGGGCCGTGCCGATCCCGTCCGCGACGGGCCGGAGGTCGTCGGGGTCGCTCTGCGGGCGCCGGTCGACGATCGAGTCGAGGATCTCGCCGACCCGGATCGCGGTGTTGGAGAGCAGCGACGAGGTGATGCCGTGGGTGTGCTCGGTTCCGCCCTGGAGGTAGATGCCGCACCGCAGTCCGGGGTCGGTGGCGAGGCGGTAGTCCCGCTCGACGCGGACGCGGCCCTGGTCGTCCCGGTGGCAGCGGTCGCCGACCTCACCGAGGAGGCCGAGGGGCTCCGCCTGGCTGTAGCCGGTGGCGTAGACGACGACGTCGGCGTCCAGGGTCGACTCCTCGCCGGTGACCAGGGACGTGACGGTGGCGTGGACCTTGCCGTCGGCCTCCTTCACACCGGTGAGGCGGGAGACGTTGATGAAGCGCAGCCGCTCCTTCCCGAGGACCTTCTCCTGGTACGCCTGCCGGTAGAGGTCGTCGATCAGGTCGATGTCCACCACGGAGTAGTTGGTGTTGCCGTGGTAGTCCATCAGCTTGCGCTTGACGGCGTCGGGAGCGGTGAAGTACTCGTCGACCGCGGCCGGGTCGAAGATGCGGTTGGCGAAACTGCTGTCGTCGGCGGGGCTGTAGCCGTAGCGGGAGAACACCGCGCAGATCTCGGCCTCGGGGAAGCGGCGGTGCAGGTAGGCGACGTTCTCGGCCGCGCTCTGGCCGGCGCCGACCACGACGAAGCGGGTGGGGTCGGCGCCCTGCAGGCCCTCGACCTTCGCCAGCAGTTCGGAGTTGTGCCAGACGCGGTCCGTGCGCTCGACGCCTTCCGGCATCAGGGGGCGCAGTCCGGTGCCGATGACCAGGTTCCGGGCCCGGTGGACCACCGTCTCGGAGCCCGAGCGGGCCGTCACGTCGAGGTACTCGATCACGCCGTCCCGCACGACGGGCTCGACGGCGACGACCTCGTGGCCGTAGGAGACCATGTCGTCGACCTTCGCCGCCGCCCACTCGAAGTAGTCGTGGAACTCCACGCGCAGCGGGAAGAGGTTCTTGTGGTTGACGAAGTCGATGAGGCGGTCCCTGCTCTGCAGGTAGCAGAGGAAGCTGTACTCGCTCGCCGGGTTCCGCAGCGTCACCAGGTCCTTGAGGAACGACACCTGCATGGTCGCGTCGTCGATCAGCATCCCGCGGTGCCAGCCGAAGCCGGCCTGGCGCTCGAAGAAGTGAGCGGTGACCGCCTCCTGCCTGCCGACCCGCGCGTTGTGCTCGCTGAGCGCTATCGCCATGGCCACATTGGACGGCCCGAAGCCGATTCCTATGAGGTCGTGGACCAGAGGGGCGTCGCCAGGATGAACCTGAGACATGTCACTCCCATCGTGCGGGACAGCCGCTTGTGAGGCGTGGGGGAATACGAGGCGTCGGGCACGCCGAGAGCGCCGCCCAACCAGAACTTAGGTGAGGCTAACCTGATCTCGACGCGCTTGTCGAGATGGTTGAGCGAGGTCCCTGGCCGAAAATCGCCCTCAACAGGCTTCAAAATCCCACCTGTTGCCAACTTAGGTAAGCCTTGCTTTACTTGGCGCCGGTCAGTCGCTCTCTCGAGGAGGATCCCCATGCGGGTCGTCATGTTCGGTTACCAGACCTGGGGGCATCGCACCCTGCAAGCTCTCCTGGAGTCCGAGCACGACGTGGTCCTTGTCGTGACACACCCGAAGAGCGAGCACGCCTACGAGAAGATCTGGAGCGACTCCGTCGCCGAACTGGCCGAGGAGAACGGCGTCCCCGTCGCCATCCGGAACCGGCCCGACGACGAGGAACTGTTCCAGCTCCTCAAGGAGGCCGACGCGGACATCATCGTGGCCAACAACTGGCGCACCTGGATCCCGCCGCGCATCTTCAACCTCCCCCGTCACGGCACACTCAATGTCCACGACTCCCTGCTACCCAAGTACGCCGGCTTCTCACCCCTGATCTGGGCGCTGATCAACGGCGAGTCCGAAGTGGGCGTCACGGCCCACCTGATGGACGACGAGCTCGACGCGGGCGACATCGTCGTCCAGCGGGCGGTCGCCGTCGGTCCGACCGACACGACCACCGACCTGTTCCACAAGACGGTCGACCTCATCGCACCCGTCACGATCGGCGCGCTCGACCTGATCGCCTCCGGCCAGACCGAGTTCACCCGGCAGGACCGCTCCCAGGCCAGTTTCTTCCACAAGCGCGCGGAGGAGGACATCCGGATCAACTGGGACTGGCCCGCCGACGTCCTGGAGCGCCTGGTCCGCGCCCAGTCCGCCCCGTACCCGGCCGCGTTCACCTTCCACAAGGGCAAGCGCCTCGAAGTGCTGTCCGCCGTGGTCTCCGAGGGCCGCTACGGAGGTACCCCGGGCCGGATCTTCTACGGCGAGGGCGACGGCGTCGTCATCGTCGCGGGGGCCGACGCACGCACCGGCCGCAACCACGGCCTGGCCATCACTCGCGTCCGTACCCAGGAGGGGAACGAGATGGGCGCGACCGAGTACTTCACCTCCATGGGCGGCTACCTCTCCAGCCGCCCCTGACGATCGGATCCGCATACATGCGTACCGCACGGCCGCGGCACTACCTCATGTGCCCGCCCACCCACTTCGACGTGGTCTACTCCATCAACCCGTGGATGGACCCGGCGAAGCCCGTCGACACCCAGCTGGCGATCGACCAGTGGGAACGTCTGCGCGAGGTCTACCTGAGCCTCGGGCACACCGTCGACGTGATCGACCCCGTGCCGGGGCTGCCCGACATGGTCTTCGCCGCCAACGGAGGCACCGTCATCGACGGCCGCGCGCTGGTGGCCCGGTTCCGCGACGCCGAGCGCATCGCCGAGGGCCCCGCCTACCACGCCTGGCTGCGCGACAACGGCTTCCCGGAGCTGCGTACGGCGGCCTTCGTCAACGAGGGCGAGGGCGACTACCTCCTCACCGGGGACTGGCTGCTCGCCGGCACCGGCTTCCGCAGCGATCCCCGATCGCACGACGAGGCGCAGGAGTTCTTCGGGCGTCCCGTCGTCGGGCTCACCCTGGTGGATCCGAACTACTACCACCTGGACACCGCGCTCTCCGTACTGGACGAGAACACCATCGCCTACTACCCGCCCGCGTTCTCGCCCGGGAGCCTCGCGGTGCTGCGGCGGCTGTTCCCCGACGCCCTGATCGCCACGGACGAGGACGCGGCCGTGTTCGGTCTCAACGCCACGTCCGACGGCAAGCACGTGGTGCTGCCGCACAACGCGACGGCGCTGATCGAGCAGCTCCGCGACCGGGGCTTCGACCCGATCGGAGTGGACCTGTCGGAGCTCCTCAAGGCGGGTGGCAGCGTGAAGTGCTGCACGCTGGAGCTGCGCAGCGCCGGCTGAGCCGGCTGACCGCCGAGGGGCCCAGCCGGTCCTGGGCCCCTCGGTCGTCGGTGCCGCGCGGGGAGAGCTTCCCGCGCGGCACCACACGGCAGGGGAGCGGAACCCGGCTACGGCTCGATCAGTCCGACGCGTATGGCGTAGCGGGTGAGTTCCAGCCGGTCGCGCAACCCCAACTTCTGCAGCAGGTTGGCCCGGTGGCGCTCGACGGTCTTCGCGCTGATGAAGAGCAGGTCGCCGATCTCCTTCGAGGTGTGCCCCTCCGCGACGAGTTTGAGGATCTCCTCCTCCCGGTCCGTGATGGCCTTGTCGGGCAGTGGCCTGCCCTGCTCGGCCCGGTCCAGGTACCTGCGGATCAACGCCGTCTCCGCGCCGGGGTAGATGAAGGGTTCGTCGCGCATGGCGGCCCGGCATGCCTCGACGAGATCGCGGTCGGCGACGGACTTGAGCACATAGCCGCTCGCGCCTGCCTTGAGCGCCTCGAAGAAGTACTGCTCGTTGTCGTACATCGTGAGGATCAGGATCCTCACCTGCGGCTGGAGGCGGCTGAGTTCACGGGCGGCCTGGAGGCCCGTCTGCCGGGGCATGGAGATGTCGAGAACGGCCAGATCGATCGGCTCGGTCCGGGCGATGGCGACGGCCTCGGCTCCGTCCGCCGCTTCGGCGACGACGGTGAGATCGGGCTCGGCGTCGAGGATGAGACGGACCCCGCCGCGCACCAACGCGTGGTCGTCCGCCAGCAGGATGCGGGTGGAGCCGGTCGCGGGCATGCCGCCCCCGGTGGAGCCTGCCGCGGACACGCCGCCCCTGGTCGAGCCGGTCGCGGGCAGGGCGCCCGACGTGGAGTCCGCCGCGGTCATGCCGCCCTCCCCTTCGCTCCGCCCGTGGCGTCGAGGCGGACCTCCGTCCCTCCGCCCACGCCGGGACCGATCGTCAGATCCGCGCCGATGAGCAGGGCGCGCTCCCGCATTCCCCGGATACCCGCTCCTTCGGCGACCCGGCCGATCCCCCGGCCGTCGTCCCGGACCAGCAGTCGCACTCCGCCCTGGGGCAGCGCGCTCAGGTGGAGGTCGACGCGGCTCGCCCCCGAGTGACGCGCCGTGTTGGTGAGCCCCTCCTGAGCGACGCGGTAGAGGACGAGTTCGGTCTCCGGGTCGAGCTGCGGAAGCCCGGATCCGACATGGGGACGTACGGTCAGTCCGCGGGTCGAGAACTCGGTGGCGAGGGACCTGAGCGCGCTGAGCAGGCCCAGCTCCTCCAGGACTCCGGGGCGCAGGCGGCGAGCGATGCGCCGGATCTCGTCGAGGCTCCCCCGGGTCGTCTCCTGTGCCTGTCGCAGCTCGTCCCGGAGCGCGGTGGGCGCGTGGTCGGCCGAGTGCTTCAACTGGAGGAGGACGGCGGTCAGGGTCTGCCCGACCTCGTCGTGGAGCTCCTGCGCGATGCGCTGGCGCTCCGCCTCCTGCGCGGACAGGACGCGGGCGCTGCTGGTGGCTCGTTCGGCCTCGAGACGGTCGAGCATCGTGTTGAAGGTCCGGGTCAGCTCGGCCATCTCGCCGTGGCCCGTCACCTCGGGGCGCCTGCCCGGCTTGAGGAGGTCGACGGTCAGCATCGCCCGGGTGAGCCGCTGGAGGGGCGCGAGGCCGACCCGGAGCAGGAACGCGTTGACGATGAGCATCGCGATCAGCCCGGCCACGAGCACGACGGCCTCACCGAGCAGCACGGGGGTGGAGACGGTGACAGGGCCGAGCAGAAGGAGAACCGCGACGACGAGGACGGCGGCGTTCAGCAGAAAGATCCGCCAGTACAGCGACACGATCCAGCCTCTCCCGGTCGGCTCCCCGCCTGTCCGGCCCGTAGCACGTTCGTCCCGCGGGCACCCGAGGCCCCGCGGCGGGGCCCAGATCCCCGATCCATCCTCATCAGTGTCCCAGGACATGTCCATCCGTGCCGACACCCATGTCCACGCCGTCCGCGCGGACGATCCCCGTTCCGGAATCGGCCCCTGCACACGGACCCCGCTCCCCCGACCGGGGCGCCTCGGCCGGGGTCGGCTCGGACGATCGGACCGGCGTGGCGCACGTCAGCGAGGGTGCCGGGCACTGGGCTGCCGGATCGGGGCTTCGCGTCCACAATGGAAGAGGACGCGGCTCGTGCGCCGACCTGGAGGGGGCCGCTATGAGTCCTCATGCAGACGACCGACAGATCCTCTCGGAGATCGAGCAGGGTCTCATACGCGACGATCCCCACCTCGCATCGCTGTTCGGGACCCTGGACCCGCGGGTTCCGCAGGTACCCGAACAGGAGTCGGACGACGAGGGCGTACGTCCACGCCGGGACCGCCGCGTGGTCGTGGCGATCGTCCTGGCCGTGATCGCGATCGTGGCCCTGCTCCTCACCATGATCTGGACCGCTTCCCCGGCCCCGCCCGCGGACGACACCGGGCCGGGCCCGCTCACCCTGTCCCTCTCCGTGCCCACGCGGACGTAGCCCCTGTGCGGGCGTCCCCTCACGCCGACGGGGCGGGAGAGTCCGCGGTCGGTGACCGCGCGCTCTCCCGCCCCCGACCCCGCGCGTGGCTTGCGCGTGGCCGTCGTCCCGTACCGGGAGCGGTCAGGCGGTGTGGAGGGTCAGTCCGTACCGTCCGAGGATCTCGTTGACGGGCTGGAACCACGTCTCACCGCCGGAGGAGCAGTTGCCCCAGCCGCCGGAGGTGACGCCCTGGGCCTGGTCCCCGCTGATGAAGGAGCCGCCGGAGTCGCCGCCTTCGGCGCACACGCTCGTCTTCGTCATCTGGTGCACGGCGCCCTGGCTGTAGTTGACGGTCTCGTTCTTGGCCAGGACGGTTCCGCAGTGCCAGCGGGTCGTGGAGCCCGAGCGGCAGATCGACGCGCCGACGGGTGCTTCGGCGGAGCCGCGGACGAGCCGGTCCGGCACGGTTCCCCAGCCGAGTACCACGGGCACCGTCCACCAGCCGCTGTGGATGCTCACGTAGGCGTAGTCGTCACCGGGGAAGGAGGAGCCCTGGAAGGTGCCCATGGCGGAGCCGTCCCAGCCTCGGACGGCGGCGCCGGCCCTCCCGCAGTGTCCGGCGGTGACGAACCCCCCGTGCACGGAGAAGCCGATGGAGCAGCGGACGTTGCCGGTGTAGTACGGGTCGCCGCCCACCGTGCCCGCCGCGTAGGTCCGCGGAGCCTCGGCCGTCTCGACGACGGTCACCGGACCCGTCGCGCGGGCCTCGGCGACGAAGGCGCCGACGGCGGGCTCCGCCCGGGCGGTGCGAACCACCGTCAGGACCACGCTGTTGGACCTCGGGTCGACGTGCCAGCCGGCGACGCCGGCGGGAGCGGGGAGCGCGTCCAGACGGGACTTGGCGCGGTCGAGCGCGGCGGCACTGTGGCGTACGAGCCGGGTGTCGGCGCCCAGTTCGCGTACGCCGGCCTCCTCGCTCCGGTCGGTGAGGGCGACGACGAGCCGTCCCGTGGTCGCCTCGAACCACGCTCCGCCGTAGGAGCGGCCGGCGATCCTTCGTGCGTCGTTCTCCACGCGTGTCGCCGCCGCCTCGGCCCGTAACCGCTCCTCGGCCTGATCCCGGGTCAGGCCTAGGTCCTGTCGCATGGCGTCGAGGAGTCCGGCCGACGCCGTTGGCGGGTCGGCCGTGGGGGTGGCGCTCGCGGTGCCCGACTGGGCGCCGCCGAGTCCGACGGTGAGCATCAGGGCCGCGACGGCGGCGCGGAGGGCGGATGTGCGTCTCACGGGGCCTCCTGGTGAGAGGGATCGGAACCTCCTGAGAGCGCTCTCACAGAGCGCCGCGACCACGCTAGCGGGCGATCCTTGTCAGGTCCATACCAACGCGGGGTGGGGTCGACCGCCCACGCTGGGCTCACCCACCCACGAGGGCCTGCCCGTCGCTTGACGGTCAGCGCGATCGGACGACGCGGCTCAGGAGCCGCCCCCCTTCCCTTCGGCCACCCGCTCCCAGGCGGCCGTGAACATCTCGTGCAGCGGCGCCGTCGGCAGGATCCGGCCGAAGGGGGACCGGATCGCGTCGCCCCACAGCGGGCGCACCTCGTGCGACGCCAGCTTGACCGTCTCCAGCGGCAGATGCGGGGCCTTCAGTTCGGTCCACTCCCCCGGCAGGAACACCGTTCGGCCGGCCCTCGCCCGCTTGGCCTCCACCACCGCGCCGGTGGCGAGCAGCTCCTTCCTGACCTCTCCGTGCCTCTTGGCCGACCAGCCGTTCCACCGGCGGACGTTGCGGTCGGTGGGCGCCGCGAGGGTCGCCACCTGGAGGTACAGCGCCGCCGCGTCCGTGCCGACGGCCAGTTCCCGCTCCACCCTCCTGACCAGTTCCGGACAGGACCGCCGCGGATCGGCCTCGTACGCGCCGACCGGCACGGCCCCCGAGCAGGCCCGCCGCATCATCCGCTCCAGGCCGCCACCGGGCAGCAGCGGCGCCACCCGGTTCAGTTCCTCGGTCAGGTCGGTGACCTCCCTCACCCGCGGCCACACCTCCGGATCGGTCACCGCCGCGGGCCGCAGGAAGGAGGCGCCGCCGGGCGCGCACACCACGAGAGGTCCGGAGTCGTACGCGGTGACCGGGACCGGACCTTCTTCCTTGCGGCGGTCCATCGACACACGGAGCCGCGCGGGGCCGAACCGCTCGGCGATGCTCGCAGAGGTGTCCTGGACCCGTCCGCCGGGCAGCGGCAGCACGAGCTCCGGACGGCCCAGCTCGGCCCGCAGCCGCTCGTACAGGGCCATCGCTCCCGCCACCGCGGGGTCGCCGACGGGCCGGTCCGTCCACGCCCACACCAGCGCGCCGGCGATCCTGTCGACCGGGAGGCCCACCGGGGTGCCGTAGGGCAGCTCGGGTCCCGCCGGTGGCACGGCCCGGACCTCGACCCCGATGCCGCGGGGAGTCGCCGACAGCTCCCAGTCGGCCGCCTCCACGGTCGCGTCCTCGGCCGCCTCGTACCCGCCCGCCAGCCTGCGGGCCCACACGTCGCCGAGTCCCAGGTCGGCCTCCAGGGCGTCGGCCGTGTCGTCGTGCACGGCGGGCAGCCCGCCGAGGATCCGCCGCCAGACGCCGGCCATCCGTTCCACCGCCGCCTCGACACCGCCCGGGCACCACAGCTCCGCCGGGTCCTCGGGCAGGGCCGCCGCCAGGACGGCTCGCCGGCCGGCGGTCCCGAGCCGCTTGTGCAGTCGCTCGTACGCCTCCACCGTCATCGGGGTGGCCTTGTACGGAGGCTTGCGCGCCAGTGCCCGGTCCTCGTCCCGGCCGCTCCCGCCGACCAGCCCGGCCACCACGAGCCGGGCCACCGCCCGTCGCACACCCGTCAGTTCGGCGAAACGCGCGGCCGCCGACTCCGGGAGCGGGACCGGTCCGTGCGCCTCGATCGCCGCCACCACGGCCCGAAGCCGGGTCGCGTCGTCCCGCTCCACTCGGACGTGGCGCGCCTCGGGAAACGCCGCCGGTACCGGATCGGTGTCCCCCTCGGCCGCCGCGGGTGCGGCGAACCAGAACCCCGCCCCGGTACCCCGCACCGCCGCGGACGCCGCCGGGACGCCCGCCTCGCGCAGCGCGTCCAGCGCGTCGGGGCCGGACGTCCGGCCCACCCACCAACAGCTGTCCGGACGGGCGAACGGCTGGTCGGCCCAGGTGTCCAGAAGAGCGAGCAGGGCGGTCCGGTCCTCCTCGGAGGTGGGTGCCACCGCCGCTCGCCACGCCGCGGCGTCGATCGCGCCCAGCAGCTGTGACCAGTCGTTCGGGGCCGCGGGCGGAGAGAGCCTGCGCACCTCCTCGACGATCGTCCCGGCCAGGCAGGCACCGTCGGCGGCCAGGGCGCTCAGTGTCGCCGGAAGGACCACGTCCGGGGTCCTCCCCCACCGGTCGCGCACGCGGTCCGAGACCAACCCGGCCAGGGCGCCCATCAGTTCGGTGTCCGGCGCGGCCCGGCGCGGCGCGCACGGCGGTGCCTCGGCGAGCAGGGTGACGCGCCGGTGCAGAGCGCGCCGCCGCTCCTCCACCCGTGCGGCGCGTCGGACCACCGCCACGACGGCGTCCGTCAGGACCGGGTCGCCGAGGTCCGGCAACTCCCGTTCCACGGCCACGCGCAAGGACTCCGCGCCGTCGAACGCCGCCGCCAGCAGGGTGTCCGTCGTCCGTCGTCCCACCGACCGCAGCGCCCGGGACCCGGCCGCGTCCCGGGTCCGCAGCAGGTACCAGAAGGCCGGCGGCAGGGCGACGCCGCCCGACGCGGTGGCCCGCCGGGCCGGGCGCGCCCACGGGTGGCGCGGGGAGCGGTGCCCGTCCTGCTCCCACAGCAGGGATCCGTCGGCGGTGTACGCCCGCACCCCCGTCCGGGTCTGCGCCTCGGCGAGGACCACGTCCTCCGCCGCGCCCTCCGGGGGCGCCCAGAGACCCCAGGGCTCCTGCCCCGGGCGGTCGATGGTGAACCGTGCCGTGCGCCCGTCCACGCTCTCCACCAGGAAGTGGTCGGGCGCGTGATCACGGTGCCGGGTGCGGAACAGCACCCGGGTGCCGACGAGCCCGTCCCTGCTGCCCAGCGGGGAGTCGGCGAGCGCGGCGGGCAGCGGCGCCAGGTGCAGGGCCTCCACCGCCAGGGTCATGCCTTCCTCGGACTGCCTCGCGGCCGGATCGGCGCCCGCGGCGCGCCCCGGGAAGTCCGGCAGGGGCGTGGCACCCCGGCACTCGCCGGTGACCGGATCCACCGCCTCCCACGGCCGCCGCCCGTACACGGCGTTGGTCCAGATCCGGGAGCCGTCCCCGAGTTGGAGTTCGTCCCGGTCGATGCCCTGGGTGCCGCCCGGTCGCAGGACCCCCTTGCCGCCGTGCCGCCCACCGCCGTCGGCGGTCTCGAACTGGAAGCCGTACGCCCCGTCCAGGCTTCCGCCGAACGGCACGAGGCCGCCGAGTTCGTCGGGGGTGAACGGCTCGTCGGGACGGTCGGCCCAGAAGGCGGTGTCGCAGTGATAGGGGCCGGCCTCAATGGTCCAGCTCACCAGGAAGGACCCGCCCACGTAGTGGACGGCGAACATGCTCGCCTCCCCCGGCACCGTGAACCGGCAGGAGCCCCGCACCCCGTCCGGCGCGACGGCGACGGCCCGGTCCCGCCCGAACACCGTCAGCACCGGCCAGGTGGACGTGACACCGGCCACGCCCGGCAGCGGCGCGTCCTCCTCCTCGGGCCCGGCGTCGGCCGCGAACTCGGCGTACACCGACTCCAGTGCGGGCCACGCCAGTTCCTCCGGGAGCCCGGCCGCGAGCGAGCGTCGCAGCGCGCCCGAGGCGCCGGCCTCCCCGAGGGCGTCGGCGATGCCTCCGAGCGCCTGCACCGTCAGCCGGTCCAGGAGGGTCTCCAGCTCCGCCAGGGCCTCTTCGGCCCCGGCCATGCCGCCGCCTCCGACCGTGTCGACGAGCCTGCCGACCCGCGCCGCCACTTCGTGGGCGATGCCCTCGTTGCCCGGCAGCAGGGTCACGGCCGAACCGGGCCGCCGTCGGCGGGCCGTGAACGCGTCCGGCAGCAGGTTCGCGTGGACGGTCCCCTCCAGCCTGCCGCCGAAGACCGGGTCCGCGGCCAGCGCGGCGAGGTCCCGGCGGGACCGCTCGCCCCAGAAGCGCATCCGGATCTCCGGGCCGGGATCGACGACCGTTCCCCCGGCCGCCAGCACGGCGTCCAGCACGTCCGCGTCGAAGCCCTGGTAGTGGTGCCGGGTGGTGTGCAAGGTCACCGGCGCGTCGGCGGCTCGCAGACGCGGCCCCAACCGGCCCACCAGATCGAGGAGTTCCGCCGGCAGCGGCTGCCTCGCGACCCCTCCGCCCGACTGGGCGGCGTACTGGTACATGTGCACGACGTGTCCGACCCAGTGGTGAAGCCCGCCCTGCGGGACCACGCGCCCGGTCTCCATCGCCTCCGTCGCACCACAGGCGATCAGCATCCGAAGCCAGGCCCCGCCGTCGGTCGCACCGGCGGGGAAGACCTCCACCAGCCCGGCCGAGACGGCGTCCGTCGGCGGATGGGCGCGCAGGACCTCGGCCGCCGCGGTGAGCAGGCCGTCCGGCACGGACTTCTTCCGGGTGACGGACAGGATCGCTCCCACCAGCCGGGCGACCTCCTCGTCCCCGTGCCCGGCCGCCCTCGCCGATGTCCGTACCCGGCGCACGAGATCGGCCGGCAGGTCGGCGGGCGAGCCCGCCCAGGCGGTCAGGAAGGCCTCCAGGGCCGCGTGTGCCGCGGCCGGCTCCGACGTCTCGGCGAGGAAGCGCTGATGGGCGCCGAACTCCTTGACGGGCATCGCCCCGCCACGGGCGAAGAGCAGCGCGTTGGCCCGGCGGTAGCCGGGGTCCACGGGCAGCCCGTGCCGGGCCTCCGCCTCCCGCGCCGCCGCGTACGCCCGGCCTCCCGGCCGGCTGCCGTAGCCGATGAGCCGGTGGCCCACGGTGTCCCAGAACCACGGCAGGTGGGCGGGCGGCAGCCGCCGCGCGCGTACGACCATGGCGTCGACGATCCGACCGGGCTTGTTCCGGGACCGGTTGAGCTCGGAGTCCATGGCGTCGATCAGGTCGCGCGCCGTCCCGGCCGCGTCGGGGGCGTGGGTGGCGGCCCAGTCGGCATAGGTCGTCGAGGCGTGGACACCGGCGGTGGGCAACAGGGAGGCGAGCGAGATGATCACGCGTGGATCGTCGCATGCTCCACCGACATCGCCCGCGCCCGATTTCCGCGGGCGGGGGCGGAGGCGCCCGAGCCGGCCGGGTGTGGCGTTCACCCCGTCCGCCCCGCTTCCTCGGTGGCGCCGCGGCATCCGGGGCCCGCCCCGGCCGCACGGAGCCATGCGTCGGCGCCGTGGGACCGTGCGCCGGCTCTGTGGAGCCGGCGCACGGCTGGTGCGCGGTTCGGCGGTCGTCGCGAGTCACGCCGGTTTCTCGGAGCGTGCCCGGGCTCGGCGCCAACGGCGTCGGGGCTGGTCCGGGAGCCAGCCGAAGGCGAGTGAGCCGCCGACGAGGCCGAGGAGCATGCCGACGAAGAACCCTCCGAGGTTCGACGTGACCCAGGTTCCCAGCGAGGCCAGGACCGCGACGATCGAGTAGAACAGCCGCTGGCGCGGGTTGAGGACGATGAGGACGCCGGACAGGATCATGATCACCGGCAGGACGTATCCGACGAGGCTGTCCGCGCCCGCCGTGAGGATGACGGAGATGCTCGCCTGCTGGGTGAGGAGGATCTCTGCGCCGCCCAGGGCGACGGCGAGGCCCGCTCCGAAGGGGCGGCGGTGGCGCCATCGGCGGAACGTCCGCCAGGGGTGGCGGCCGTTCGGGACGCGTGGTCCCGCGCCCGCGGGTTCGAGGGTGGTCCCCGACCCGCTTGTCATGGTCAGCAGCCCCTCGAACGGAAGCTCATGTGCAGATCGGGCAGGGTGAACCGGGTCGCGGTGGTGGCGTAGTTGGTCTGGCGTACGTCCTTGATCGTGACCGTGTCCGCCTGCTGGCCGAAGACCCCGAGCGGCCCCTTGACCGGGGGTTTGTCGAAGGTGCTGGCGTCCCCTCCGATCTCGATGTTGTCGAACGCGGCGAGCTTGCCGGAGATCTCGGTGGAGTCGGTGGTCAGCCCCGACGCCTTGACCGGCGTGCCCCTGTTGCCCGCCGTGATGTGCAGGTACGTGCCGCCGAGTTCCACGCTCTGGCAGAGGTTGGTGAGTTCCGCCTCGCGGATCGCGGTGATGATGACGAGGACCTGGCCGCCGGTGTCGCCGGCGTTGGGGCTGCCCTCGGGCATGTTGTCCAGGCCCCCGAACTGGCCGAAGCCCCTGCCCTGCAGGGTGTCGGCCGTCACGGTGAACGGCATGCCGGAGATGGCGAACTGGGCGGCGAGCGCGCCCTGTGCGGTGAGGACGACGAGGGTGGCGGCGAGCGCGAAGGCGGGGGCGCCCAGCAGGGCCGCGCGCCGGAGGCGGACTCTGCCGCGCCGCTCGGAGCCGTCGCCCGGGTCGGGTAAGGAGGAGATGTCCTTGGGGTCTTCGGACAGTGCCATGAGGTGCTCCTGACATGAGTGAGGAAACAGACCTGTGGCGGCGATGTCCTGGCGCGGACGGTTCCCCAGCCTGCCCGGGTCTTCCTCGGACTCGTGCCGAGGCGGCGTGCCGCAGGGAACCTCTCGGACCGTACGCCCGTCATTACTCCCGAGTCAACTAGTGTGCGAATAGCCGGTGTTGACCAGGTGACCAGTGATACCCACGGGGTACTCAGGGACGCGCGAACGGCGACACGACGACATGCACCAGGATGTCGAGCAGCCGCGGGAGCTCCGCCGTCCGGTCCTCGTCGACCGCTCGGTGCACCGCCGCGTGCACGGCACCGACGACGGTGGCGATCAGCTCCTCCCGCTCCACGCCGGACGGAGCGGGAGGCGCGTCCACGAAGAACCGGTGGAAACCGGCCAGAAGTTCGGCGCGGGCCCGACGCCCGGCCGGCCCGGTCGACTCGATCTCCACCACCATCCTCGCGAAGGCGGGCGTCTGCCCCAGGAGCGTCAGCATCACCCTGAGCCCGGCCCGCACGGCCGCCGCCCACTCCGCTCCGCCGCCCGCCTCGTCGTAGGCCTCCTGCATGGCCCCCACCACCACCCGCGTACCCCCGCGGTACGCGGCCAGCACGGCGTCCTCCTTGCCCGTGAACAGGGCGTAGAACACCGGCCGGGTCACGCCGGCGGCGGCGCAGATGTCGCTGATGCGGGCACCGCCGTACCCGTTGGCCGCGACGGTACGGGCCACTCCGTCGAGCAGCCGCTCCCGCTGCCGCGAGGCGACCTGCTCGGGCGTCAGCCGACGCGGCCCCGGCCGCAGGGAGCGTTCCGGTTCACGGCCCGTACGGGCTCCCGGCAGGATCTGCCTCTCCTCGGTCCGGCGAGCGCTCTTCATCGGCCACATCCCCCCGGGGCTGTTGACGTCGCATACTCGGCAGGTTTACAACCCTGATGGGTTTTCCTCTCGTGTGTCCGGTGGAGTGCTCCGCGGCACGGGACCGTCTCCACCACCGCACACCGCACGGCGTATCTCGCTCCTCCGTGTATCACGCTCCTCCGTGTCCCGCGACACCGCTCCGCCGATCCGTGGCGCCGGATCGGCCCGGCGGCGATCGCGTCCCGCTCGCACGACCGCACGAGCCGCGTTCCCCCGATCGGCGTTCTCCGCCGTGCCGCACCCCACGCTGCCCCGGCCTCGCCGTGACTCCCCCGCTCCTCCTCACACCGCTCCCCCTCACCCACGCCCGCCGTTCCCCGGCGGCGGACGCCGCCGGGAGCCGTGCCCGGCGCTGTCCGGCATCGCCGCCGGACGGCGCCGGGCTCCCTCACCATCACCGCTGGACGAAAGGAACCCCCACCATGAACAAGCGAGCCCTGTTAGCCACCGCCGGTGCCGCCGTGGCCGCCGTCCTGGCGGCCACGTCGGCCGCCACCGCCGCCGGCAGCGTCCTGACGACCGGCAGCGCGAGCGGCCCGGCCGTCGCCGTCGGCGATGTCGTCACCGCGGCGCTGTCCTCCGGCACGACCGCGAAGATCGCCACGACCTCGGGCGGCAGCACCGGCATCACCTGCAACGCCTCCGGCTTCTCGGCCACGGTGACCAGCAACCCCGCGGCGCCGGGCACCGCCACCGAGACGCTCAACTCCCACACCCTGAGCAGCTGTACGACCAACATCTTCGGAGCCACGGGCGTGCGGAGCATCACGGTCGACAACCTGCCGTACAGCACGGCCGTGACCTCCGGCGGGACGCTCTCGGTGAGCGCGGGGAACACCGGACCGATCCAGACCACGCTGAAGATCAACACGGTCCTGGGCGTGACCACGTGCGTCTACCGGGCCACCGGACTGACCGCCTCTCCGTCGAACAGCGACAACTCGCTCACCTTCACGAACCAGCTGTTCACCAAGGCGAGCGGGCCGGGTACCTGCCCGGCCAACGGCTACTTCTCGGCGAAGTACGGCCCGGTCCAGGACTCCACGCAGGGCGGAGCCCCGGTGTTCGTGAACTGAGCCGGTCCGTCCGCACCCCCTGAGACCGCGCGTGCCCCGGGCCGGGCCCGGCCCGGGGCACGCGTGGCCGGGCGCGGGTCCGACACCGGAACAGGAGGTCAGCGACCGGCGTCGAGCACCGCGCGCAGGGTCTTCGCGAAGTCCGCGGGAGCGCCCTGTTGGCCGAACTCCCCGCCGAGGAATCCGCCGTGGTGACTCGGGAACACCGTCAGTTCGGTGCCGACCCCGGTGGCGATCTCCGCCGCGGCACGGGCGGGGAACTCTCCCTCGGACTCCTCGCCGGCCGCGATGACCACGCGCGTCGGTGCGGCCCGCAGCGCGTCGAAGTCGGGACGGTAACCCGTGCAGCCGCGCATGTTCTGTCCCAGCAGCGGGTCGTCGCGCGAGCCGTCGTCCTCGGTCGGCAGCCCGAAGTCGGCCGGGGAGGGGGCGGGCTCGTCGGCCCAGTTCGCCGGGAAGGGACCCTTGCGGCTCGCCACCGCGAAGAACTTCGCCATCGCCGGCCCCATGCCGTCCCGCAGATAGGTGGCGCGCACGTCCTCGCAGACCTCCAGCGCGGCCTCCCGGTCCGGGAGCACCTGCGCCGTCGGAGGCTCGTGCGCGACCAGGGTCCGCACCAGGTCGCCGCGTTCCGCCACCAGGGCGAGGGCGT
Source organism: Streptomyces sp. NPDC047971 (assembly GCF_040653355.1). Lineage (NCBI taxonomy): Bacteria > Bacillati > Actinomycetota > Actinomycetes > Kitasatosporales > Streptomycetaceae > Streptomyces > Streptomyces sp. NPDC047971. Next base: position 58,594 of record NZ_JBEZNW010000038.1, read on the forward strand.
TGACCGCCCCGCCACTGCTCGCGAACAGATCGACCGGCCCCGAGCCCAGCGCCTCGATGACTCGCCGCAGGTCGTCGGCGTGCTCCTCGGGTGTGGACTCCGGCGCGCCGTCGGTACGCTCGCTGCGGCTCACGCCCCGGGGGTCGTAGGTCACGACGACCCGGTCCGTGAAGTGCGACGCCAGCGTCGCGAAGCCGCCGGCGTCCATCGGCGAGCCGATCATGAACAGCGGGGTCCGCCCGGTCGCCGCTCCGTCCGCGGCGCTCCGGACGTCGTAGCGCAGGATGGCGCCCTCGGCCTCGATCGTGCGGGTCTCGACGTCAACCATGCCCGTTCCTCCCATGTGACGGTGTCAGGGGTGCAGACCGTCGCCGCGTCGGGAAGTCATCGCTCGCCCGGGAACCTCCCGGCACGAGTCCGGCAGGTCCGGTGGTCACGAGGCCGTGCGGACGACGTCCGTCACCTTGCATTCCACCGTGCCGGTGACCTGGGACAGGCTCTGCGCACGGCCTTGTGAGACCTGGCCCGGCGCCAGGTGGTCGACGGTCGTGCCGGCCTCGGCGACGCGGTCGCCCGAAGGCGCCACGAACTCCACGCCGACGAGGTAGTCGCTGGGCTTGCCGCTGCGGTTGGTGACCGTCACGTCCGCATGCGGCCACTTCGTGACGGCGTCCACCTGGCAGGCGGTGATGCGTACGTCGCCGAGCGGCCCGTCGGGGTCGTCACCGCCCGGGTCGTCGACGGAGAGGACCAGGGCCACGATTCCGCCGACGAACAGGAGCGCCAGCACGACGAGGACGATCAGGGTCGTGGTCAGGCAGGAGCGGCGCCCCCGCCGCGGGCCGGGCGGAGGCGGCTCGGCCGCCCATCGCGGACCGTCGGCGGGAGCCGTCATGGTGTCCTCTCCGTCCTCGCCGCGCCCCCTGCGTAAGCCCCCTGTCTTCCGTTTCGCTTCCAGAATGCTCCGGGATGCCTCCGTCGGCACGCCGGGCCCGGTTCCGGGAGCCCACGACATGGCGGCCCGCAGGCCGGGCTGGACGGTGGAGGCCACCACCTCGGCCCTGCCGCTCGCCTCGGGTGATCGGCGGTGTCGGTAGGTTGGGGACCATGCCGTATGTCCGTAACCGTGCCGGTGCCCGCCCCTTCGGCCGCGGTCGGCGTCGCCTCGCCGTCGTCGCCGCCGTCCTGACCCTCGTGCCGCTCGGGGCATGCGGCAGAGGCGACACCGCGGCAGCTCCCTCGTCGCCGCCCCCCGCGCCTCCGCGGGCCTCCGCCGGCGGGGCCGCGGCACAGAACGTCGGCGCGCGGCTGCGGGAGCTGGAGCGCAGGTACGACGCACGGCTGGGCGTGTACGCCGTCGACACCGGTAGCGGTCGTGAGGTCGCGTACAACGACCACGCCCGTTTTCCCTACGCGTCCACCTTCAAGGCCCTCGCCGCGGGCGCCGTGCTGCGCACGTCCACCGCGGCCGGGATGAGCGAGAAGGTCACGTACTCACGCGACGATCTGGTGGCGCACTCCCCCGTGACCGAGCAGCACGTGGGAACGGGGATGACCCTGGACGCGCTGTGCGAGGCGGCCGTGCGCCACAGCGACAACACCGCGGCCAACCTCCTGCTCGATCGACTCGGCGGGCCCCGAGGGCTCGACGCGATGCTCGACGAATGGGGCGACCAGGTCACCCGGATGGAACGCCGTGAGCCGGAGCTGAACGAATGGGCGCCGGGTGCCACGCGCGACACCAGCACGCCCGAGGCCCTCGCCCGGGACCTTCGCGCCCTCGTCCTCGGCCCTGTGCTCGGGCCCGCCGAGCGTGCCCGGCTGACGACGTGGCTGAAGTCGAGCACCACCGGCTCGGAGCTCGTCCGGGCCGGTACGCCGCAGAGTTGGGTCGTCGGCGACAAGTCCGGCGCGGGCAGCACGTACGGCACTCGGAACGACATCGCCGTCGCCTGGCCCCCCGGCCGCGCCCCCGTCGTCCTGGCCGTGATGTCCAACCGCCACGCGAAGGAGGCCCGTTACGACAACGGGCTGATCGCCGACGCGGCCGCCGTCGTCACCGAGTCCCTGTCATGACAGGTGTGAGCGAAGGGATACGCGACGCGTCCCTGGTCGCCGTCCCCGCCGGACGGGTCACGCTGTCGGACCGGCGGACGCGGCGCCGTTGGACCGTGGAGGTCGCCCCGTACGCGCTCGGGCGCTTCCCGGTCACGCAGGCACGCTACGCGGAGGTCACCGGGGAGCGGCCGAGCACCACCCACGGGGAGCGGCTGCCCGTCGAGGGGGTGTCCTGGTGGGACGCGGTGCGGTTCTGCAACGCCCTCTCCGAGCGCGAGGGCTTCGCCCCCGCCTACCGCCTCGACGACGACGCCGAGGGCGACGGCGTCGAGTGGGACAGGTCGGCCGACGGATACCGGCTGCCGACCGAGGCCGAGTGGGAGCACGCCTGCCGCGCCGGTTCGGACGGGCCGCGTCACGGGCCCCTCGACGAGATCGCCTGGTACCGCGGCAACTCCGGGGAGCGGCTGCGCGAGGTGGGGACCAGGAAGCCCAACGCGTGGGGTCTGCACGACATGCTCGGCAACGTCTGGGACTGGTGCTGGGACGTCTACGACCCCGAGGTCTACGGCTCCTACCGGGTCCTGCGCGGTGGTGGCTGGTTCGACGAGCACTGGTCCTGCCGGGCGTCCGCGCGGCGCCGCAGCCACCCGACGTTCCGCGTGGACGACGTGGGCTTCCGTGTCGCCCGCTCCGTCGTGGGCTCCGCCCCCGGTCCTGTCCCGGGCTCCGTCGCGCGCTGACCGCCACCACGAACGCCCCGGCCCTCACCGCCCCGAGCCACCTCGTCGCTCGTCACCTCTTCGCCTCTTCACCTCGTCAAGGAGCACCTCCCCATGCCGTACGCCGATCTCGTCCTCCGCTCCGGCGCCGTCCTCACGATGGATCCCTCGTCGCCTCGTGCCACGGCTCTGGCCGTCGCCGGCGACCGGATCGTGGCGGTCGGTCGCGACGACGAGGTGCGGAAGCTGGTCGGGCCCGGTACGCGGGTGGTGGATCTCTCCGGGCGCGCGCTGCTGCCCGGGTTCCAGGACGCGCATGTGCATCCGGTGTACGCCGGGCTGGAGTTGGGGGCCTGCGACCTGTCGGGGACCACGGACCTCGGCGAGTACCGGCGGCGGATCAGCGCCTACGCGGCCGCCCATCCCGAGCGGCCGTGGATCACCGGCGCCGGCTGGTCGATGGAGAGCTTCCCCGGCGGACTGCCGACCCGGCGGATGCTCGACGAGCTGGTGCCCGACCGTCCCGTGCTCCTGTCCAACCGTGACCACCATGGCGCCTGGGCCAACACCCGTGCCCTGGAGCTGGCGGGGGTGACCGCCTCGACCCCCGACCCGGCCGACGGCCGCATCGAGCGCGAGCCGGACGGCACCCCGTCGGGCATGCTGCAGGAGGGCGCGGTCCTCGTCGTCAGCCGGGTCGTGCCCGCGCCCACCGCGCGGGAGCTGCTCGCCGGACTCGAGCGCGCCCAGCGGCTGTTGCACTCGTACGGCATCACCGCCTGGCAGGACGCGATCCTCGGCTCCTACGGCGGCCACCCCGACGTCTCCGGGACCTATCTGGAGGCCGCCGAGAGCGGTCTGCTCACCGCCCGCGTCAACGGCGCGCTCTGGTGGGACCGCGACGCCGGCGCCGAGCAGATCCCGCACCTCGTGGAGCGCCGCGAGACGCTGCGCCACGGCCGCTTCCGGGCCGGCTCGGTGAAGATCATGCAGGACGGCGTGGCCGAGAACTTCACGGCCGCCATGACCGCTCCGTACCTCGACGCCTGCGGCTGTGTCACGGGCAACGCCGGGCTGAGCTTCGTCGACCCCGTCGCCCTGCGCCGGTACGTCACCCAGCTCGACGCCCTCGACTTCCAGGTGCATTTCCACGCGCTCGGCGACCGGGCCGTCCGTGAGGCGCTCGACGCCGTCGAGGCCGCCGGACGGGCCAACGGCCGACGCGGCAACCGCCATCACCTCGCCCATCTCCAGGTCGTGCACCCCGAGGACATCGGCCGCTTCGCACGGCTCGACGCGGTCGCCAACGTCCAGCCCCTGTGGGCGGCCCACGAGCCGCAGATGGACGAGCTGACCATTCCCTTCCTCGGCCCGGAACGCGCCGGCTGGCAGTACCCCTTCCTGGATCTGCACCGAAGCGGCGCGCGGCTGGCGGCGGGCAGCGACTGGCCGGTCAGCTCCGCCGCTCCCCTGGAGGGGATCCACGTCGCCGTCAACCGGGTCGAGCCGGGCCGTGATCCCGAGCGGATCTTCCTGCCGCACCAGCGGCTCGACCTCACGACGGCGCTCACCGCCTACACGGCAGGCTCCGCGTACGTCAACGGACTCGACGACACGGGCACACTGCGACCGGGTGCGCTGGCGGACCTGGCCGTGCTCGACCGTGACCCCTACTCCGTGCCGGCCGCGGAGCTGGCGGAGCTGCGAGTGGAGGCCACGTACGTCGGCGGGGAGTGCGTCTTCGAGGGGTGAGCCGGCGCGTCAGACGCTCACGTCCCGATGGGTGGGCCGGCGTGTCAGACGCTCGCGCCCCGATGGGTGGGCCGGCGTGTCAGACGCTCGCGTCCCGATGGGTGGGCCGGCCGTCGAGGACGGTGAGCAGGACGGGCAGGTCCGGCAGTTCGGTGGCGGCGACGGTGAGCGGGTCGTCGGCGAGGACCGTGAGGTCCGCGCGGTACCCGACGGCCAGCCGGCCCGCCTCGTGCTCCTGGCCCGCCGCGAAGGCGGGGCCGAGGGTCATGCCCTGGAGTGCCTCCAGGGGGGTGAGGGCCTGTTCCGGCCCGTGCGGGGGCTGGGTGAGGTCGCGGCTCGGACGGCGGTGCCTGGCGCCCGCCATGACAGCCAGCGGCGGGAAGGGCGCGATGGGCCAGTCGGAGCCGAGGACGACGGACGCTCCGGAGTCGCGGAGGTCGCGGCAGCGCCAGGCGCGGGAGGCCCGCTCCTCGCCGAGGCGGCGGGACCAGTTGTCGGTGTGGTCGGCGCGGGTGAAGTCGCAGCAGTGCGTGGGCTGCATGGAGGCGATGACGCCGAGCTCGGCGAACCGGCCCAGCGTGTCGTCGGGCACGCTCTCGATGTGCTCGACGCGGTGCCGGACCCCGCCGCGGTCGCCGGCCTGGGCCTTCTCCACGGAATCGAGGACGTGCCGGACGGCCGCGTCGCCGATGGCGTGGGTGGCGGTGGGAACCCCGGCCCGGTGCAGCTCTCCGATGATCCGGGTGTAGGCGGCGGGGTCCGGCCAGAAGGCGTGGGTGGACTCGCCGTGGCAGTCGGGGTGTTCGAGCCAGGCCGTGCCGTTGTCGATGGTGCCGTCCATGAAGAGCTTGACGCCGGCGACGCGCCAGAGCGCCCCGCCGGTGCCCTGCTGCTCGATCAGGGCGCGCAGCCCGTCCGCGTCGGTGCCGGGCTGACACCAGGGGGAGACGCGCAGACGCAGGGGGAGCGCCCCGACCGCGTCGAGTTCGCCGTAGAGGGCGAGGCTCTCGCCGTTGGCGTCCATGGCGTGTCCGCCGGTCAGACCGGCGGTCGCCATGGCCCGCAGCGCGGTGGCGAGGCGGTCGCGACGTTCGGCGTGCGTGGGCTGGGGCGCCGCCCGCTCGACGAGCTCGCAGGCGGCGTCCTCCAGGAGCAGGCCGGTGGGCCGGCCGGACGCGTCGCAGACGACCTCCGCGGCCTGGTCGAAGGTCCGGGGGCCGTCCACTCCGGCCAGTTCGAGAGCGCGGGGGCTGGCGATCATGGAGTGGGCGTCGAAGAGCTGGAGCAGGGCCGGAACGCCGTCCAGTACGGGGGCGAGAGCGGCCGACTCCACGGGCCGGTCGCCGAACGCGTTGGGGTCCAGGCCCCAGCCGAAGAGCCATGCGCCGCGCTCCAGCGTGCTGACCTCGCGGGCGAGGGCGTCGCGCACGGAGTCGAGGTCGGCGCAGCCCGAGAGGTCGAGGCCATGGGTGAGTTCCGCGCCCGAGACGGGGTGGAGGTGTCCGTCGGTCAGGCCGGGGGTGACGACGGCTCCCTTGAGGTCGACGACGGTCGTGCCGGAGTCGGCGAGCGCGCGCATCTCGCGGTCGTCCCCCAGGGCGGAGATCCGCCCTCCGGACACGGCCAGGGCGCTCTGCGGCAGGAGGTGGCCGGTGACCGGGTCGAGAAGGCGGGCGGAGAGCAGAACGAGAGAGGTGCGCACAGGAGCTCCAGGAAGAAGCGGGAGGAGGGGTGGAACAGGGGTCGTTCAGCGGGTCGCGGTGGGCGGGGGGCTGTCGGCCGCGCCGGGTGAGGCGTCGCTCGGGGGCGGGTCGGTGAGGGAGTCGTCGCCGGGGGTCGCGCCGGGCTGTGCCGTGGCATCGGAAGGCGCCGTGGCACTGGACGGTGCCGTGGCACCGGTGCCTTCCCCGGCGGTGGCGTCCGTCGGCGGAGCGGCACGGTCGAGGGTGCCGGGCGCGAGACCGAGTTCGCGCTCGGCCGTGGTGACGGCCATCCGGGTCACCACCTCCGGCCGGTTGCTGCGGTCGGTGTTCGCGTGGGCGCCGAGGCCGTCGAGCACGACCAGGATCTGGATGGCCGTCGCGCGGGGATCGTCCGTACGGAACTCCCCCGCGGCGACGCCGTCCCTGATCAGCCCCTCCAGCCGGTCGTCCGAGGCGAGCTCCTGCTCGGCGACCCGGTCGCGCAACAGGGGGCGGTAGCGGCTGAGGTGGCGCGCGTTGATCCAGAGCCGGCTGATGTCGTCGTAGGCCTCTCCGGCGGAGAGGGCGAAGTAGCGCGCGAGGTACCGCGTCGCCGTGCCGTCGGACCTGTCCGCGGGCAGCAGCGCGTCGAGCTCCCCGGTGGCCGCGGTGCTGAACGCCTCGGCGACGAGGTCTTCCGCCGAGGGGAAGTAGTGGCTGATCAGCCCCGGGCGTACGTCGAGCTCCTCGGCGATCCGCCGCAGGGTGACGCACTCCAGCCCCTCGGTGAGGGCGACACCGGCCGCGGCCTCGACGATCTCCGCCCGACGGGCCTCCGGAGATTTGCGAACTCGTTTGCGCTGGACGCTTGACGACATACCGGCGATGCTATTGAGTGTGCGACCAATAAGCAAGCAGGTGTGCGTCGCACGTATCCGGAGGACCTCATGACTTCCACCCTTCCCGACCCGCGCCCCGGCGCCGATGGCGCGCCGCCGGTCACCGACCGGGCGGGGCGGGTCGAGGTCCACGGCATCGATCACATCCCCGACACCGAGCGCCACGGACGACCCCGGGAACTGTTCGCGATCTGGGCGGCGGCCAACGTCAACTACCTCAGCCTGGTCATCGGCGGGGCCCTGGTCCTGATGGGCCTGAGCCTCGCGCAGGCGCTGCTGGTGATCGTGGTGGGCAATCTCTTCTGGCTGCTCACCGGGGTGCTGGCGGTGTCGGGCCCGGCCGCGGGCGCGCCCAGCGAGGTGATCACGCGTGCGATGTACGGCGTGCGCGGCAACCGCGTGAACAACGCGGTGACCGGCTGGATGATCTCCGTCTGTTACTTCGCCCTCAATCTGGCCGCCGCCGCGAGCGCCGCCTTCGCTCTCGTCGACACGGTCGGGCTCCCGACGAACACCGTCGTCAAGACCGCCGTCGTGCTCGCCATCGCCGCGCTCACCCTGACCATCAGCGTCTACGGTCACGCCCTGATCGTGAAGCTGTACCTGCCGATCACGATCGCGCTCACCGCCGCCTTCGGCGTGGTCGCCTACGCGGTGCTGACGCATGCGGACTTCGGCCACGGACCCGACGTGCCGCTCACCGGCGTGGACCTGTGGGCGACCCTCCTCGCCGGCGTCGCCGTCATCGCCGCCGGCCCGCTCTCGTACACGACGAGCGCGGACTTCTCCCGCTATCTGCCCCGTACGGCCTCCCCGAGGGCGGTCGCGGGCTGGACCGCGCTCGGGGGCTTCCTGCCGAGCGTCGCGGTCTGCTCGCTCGGCGCGCTGGCCGCGACGGCGGTCGACATGACCGATCCGCAGACCGCGCTGGAGGAGATCCTGCCCGGTTGGTTCTACCCGGTCTTCCTGATCGCCCTCGTCCTCGGCACGATCTCGATCAACGCCCTGACCGCGTACAGCGCGGGCCTGGCGCTCCAGGCCGTCGGCATCCGCATCCGCCGCTCGCTCAGCGTGATCGTCGACGGCACCGTCGCCTCCGCACTGACCCTCTACGCGCTGCTCGTGTCCGACTTCCTCGACACGGTCGGCAACGTGCTGCAGCTGACCGTCGTGCTGCTGGGTCCGGCCACGGCCCTCTACGCCACGGACATCCTGTTGCGCCGCAACCGTTACGACGGCCTCGCGCTGATGGACGAGACCCGAGGAAGCCCGTTCTGGTACACCCGCGGTGTCAACGCGGCCGGCGCCCTCGCGCTCGGCGCGGGCGTGACCGCGGCCGCCCTGTGCGTCAACACCCTGTACACGGGTCCGGTCGCCGCCGCCCTGGCGGGTCTCGACCTCGCGCTGCCCGTCGGCATCGTGGTCACCGCCGTCGTCTACGCGCTCCTGATGCGCGGCTCCGCTTCCGTGCGCACGGCCCGCGCGGGGGCCTGAACACCGGGACCGACCGGGGCGGGGGCGTGGAGGACGTCGGCCAGGCGGGTCACCGGGCGACGGAAGACCTCGGCCGGCACGACACACTGACGGTCGGTCAGGGGGGTGACGAAGACGACGGCGTCGGCCCCGGTCCGCCCGCAGAGCTCCACGGCCTCGCACACCTTGCCGGAGCCGAGCACGGTACGCGAGGAGTACGGCGAGCCCATCAGCCGCGCCCCTCCCCTCGACACGCCCCGGCGCTGGACCACCTCCCCCACGACCCGCCCGCCCCGCGCCGCCACCTCTCCGGCGGCCGCCTCCATGAGGGCGCCGAAGTCCTTCCGGCGTGCGGAGAAGAACCCCACGAGCACCACGCCGCGTCCGGCGACGACCACCTCCGGCAGGACGGTAGGCCCGGCCGCGCCCACCCGCGCGCGCCGGCCGTCCTGTGGGCGCGCCTCCGGTTCCGGTCCATGCCACCAGCGTAGGGGGGCCACTTCTCGCAAAGCTCATGCTGGTGCGAGTGCCGCACCCGTGGTCGTCCGACGGTCTATCAGGTCAACTGTCCCGGACTCTTGACTCGGATGGTGGCAGTCGGGATTCTCGACACACCCTCAGCGCGGAACATGACAACTCACACACCGCGCCGCCGACCCGTCGACCGAGGACGTGAGTGATGTCCCTGACGCGCCCCCCACGCACATTGACGACCAGCGGAGGCAGGGCCCTGGCCGTCCTGTCCCTGCTCCTGGCCACGGTGGCCGCCATGCTGATCGGCCCCGCGCCCGGTTCCGCCGCCGAGGACACCTGGTGGAATCCGGCCGCCCGCCCCCAGCCCGACTCCGCGGTCAACGTGACGGGCGAGCCCTTCAAGGGGACCAACGCCCAGGGGGAGGTGCGCGGGTTCGTCGACGCGCACAACCACCTCATGTCGAACGAGGCGTTCGGCGGGCGGCTCATCTGCGGCAAGACCTTCTCCGAGCTCGGCGTCGCCGACGCGCTGAAGGACTGTCCCGAGCACTATCCGGACGGTTCGCTCGCGGTCTTCGACTTCATCACCAAGGGCGGTGACGGCAAGCACGACCCGAACGGCTGGCCGACGTTCAAGGACTGGCCGGCCCACGACTCGCTGACGCACCAGCAGAACTACTACGCCTGGCTGGAGCGGGCCTGGCGCGGCGGTCAGCGGGTCCTGGTCAACGACCTGGTCACCAACGGCGTGATCTGCTCGGTCTACTTCTTCAAGGACCGCGGCTGCGACGAGATGGACTCGATCCGTCTGCAGGCCAGGAAGACGTACGAGATGCAGTCCTACGTCGACAAGATGTTCGGCGGCCCCGGCAAGGGCTGGTTCCGGATCGTCACCGACAGCGCCCAGGCCCGCGACGTCATCGCCCAGGGCAAACTGGCCGTCGTGCTCGGCGTCGAGACCTCCGAGCCCTTCGGCTGCAAGCAGATCCTCGACATCGCGCAGTGCTCCCGCGCGGACATCGACCGCGGGCTGGACGAGTTGCACGCGCTCGGCGTGCGCAGCATGTTCCTGTGCCACAAGTTCGACAACGCGCTCTGCGGGGTCCGGTTCGACTCCGGGGCGCTCGGCACGGCGATCAACGTGGGCCAGTTCCTCTCCACCGGGACCTTCTGGAAGACCGAGCAGTGCGCCGGCCCGCAGCAGGACAACCCGATCGGCCTGGCCGCGGCGCCGAACGCGCAGAAGGAGCTTCCGGCCGGGGTGAGCGTGCCCGCCTACAGCGGGGACGCCCGGTGCAACACCCGCGGGCTCACCGAACTCGGCGAGTACGCGCTGCGCGGGATGATGAAACGCAAGATGATGCTGGAACTCGACCACATGAGCGTGAAGGCCGCCGGCCGGGCCTTCGACATCATGGAGTCGGAGTCCTACCCCGGCGCGATCTCCTCGCACAGCTGGATGGACAGCAGCTGGACCGAGCGGCTCTACAAGCTCGGCGGTTTCGCCGCCCAGTACATGAACGGCTCCGAGGCGTTCAGCGCCGAGGCCAAGGCCAAGGACGCCCTGCGCGACAAGTACGGGGTCGGCTACGGCTACGGGACCGACATGAACGGCGTCGGCGGCTGGCCCGGCCCGCGCGGTGCCGACGCGCCGAACAAGGTCACGTACCCCTTCCGCAGCGTCGACGGAGGCTCGGTCATCGACCGGCAGACCACCGGGCAGCGCACCTGGGACCTCAACACCGACGGCGCCTCGCACGTCGGGCTCGTGCCGGACTGGATCGAGGACATCCGCAAGGTCGGCGGTCAGGGCGTGGTGGACGACCTGTTCCGCGGCGCCGAGTCCTACCTCGACACCTGGGGCGCCTCCGAGCAGCATCGGGCCGGGGTCAACCTGGCCTCGGGCGCGGCGGCCAGCGCCTCCACCACGGAGTGGTGGAACCCGTTCGTGACCTACGCGCCCGGCCGGGCCGTGGACGGCAACCAGGGCACCCGCTGGGCCAGCGAGTGGCGGGAGGGTCAGTGGCTGCGGATCGACCTCGGCCAGCCGCAGCTGGTCAAGCGCATCACCCTCGACTGGGAACGGGCGTACGGCAGGGCCTACCGCATCGAGGTGTCCGACGACGACTCCACGTGGCGGACCGTCTGGTCGACCGAGGCCGGTGACGGCGGCCTGGACACCGCGAGGTTCTCCGCCACCACCGCCCGGTACGTACGGATCCAGGGAGTGCAGCGCGCCACCGACTGGGGCTACTCGCTCCACGAGGTGGGCGTCTACAGCGGCTGAGCCACGGCGAGACCTGGCGCGAAGGCACGGCCCCCGGGCCGGGCGGGGTGGATCCGATCGGATCCACCCCGCC